>NZ_CP077717.1:355000-710000 GCF_019175345.1 Saccharolobus shibatae B12
AATCAAAACATAAGTACATCTGGAGAGGAAAAGGTATCGTTAACCAAGGAAATTAAAGATTTGATACTATTAAGAAAACCATATGGAACTAACTTAACTACGATAATATTGGCATTAGATTTACTTTTAGTTTTCATAGTTGGTGCTGGATACACCTTCAATTACCTAGTCATAACTTCGTCTGACGGCGGTAGATTCTTTGAATACTTACTAATGTTGGGAAACGTCAAGTTATTTCTAAACACACCTTGGTTTAACGATTCGCTACCAATTGTCGACCCAAGTACGCTAATGGTAATAATGTTATGTATTGGAGCTTTCTCAGCATCATATCTAAGTGGTGACTTCAAAATACGAATACCAAGAAATAAGAGTAGACTACTGATAGGGTTCGGAGGAGGAATGTTAGTTGGTATAGGCGTTAGAATGGCCCTTGGATGCAATGTAGGGTTAATGTGGACTAATTTTGCCCAATTAGGTTATGACGGTATTATATTCCTCTTCGGAATGTTATTAGGAGTTTATTTAGCTGTTAAAGTCCAGGAGAGGTGGTTATGATGGTTTCCCTACCAATTATTAGGAGATTATTATCGCCCTTAGTAGTAAGTTTATTTGCATTAGGTTGGTATGAATTCTCAGTACAATATATAGTTCCCAACAATAATGTTGCATTAGAAAATGGCGTATTTTCAGCTTATATATCCCCATCACAATTGCAAGGATATATAGAGGCAACCAGATACATTTGTTATATAGTAGTTTATTTGGGACTCATATTCTTCTGGTATAATCTAGTTAAGACGGTTAGAGAATTTGAGGGGGCGAATAAACAATGAGTGATTTATATGCAATAATGGTAATATCTGGAGAAGATGAAAAACTCTATATGGCCTATATAACTGCCATAGGCTACGCCTCTTCTGGAAATAAAGTGTACATGTTCTTCACCATGGATGGGTTAAGGGGAGTAACAAAGGAAATAGAGAAAATACAACTTCCTAACGTAAAGCCATTATCCTATTACTATGAAAATCTGATAGAATTAGGAGGTGATGATATAGAACTTACAGCATGTGAATTTGGAATGAAAGTTAAAAACGTTGATCATGAAAGGTTATTGGATAAGGTTAAGGTAAGCGGTGTTTCGGAATTCGCATTAAAGAGTTCCGAGGCTAAAGCCACATTAATCTTTTAAAAAGTTTTTTAGTGTCAATAACGTATTTCGTAATATGAGCGTGATTGATGCTATCAATTTAACAAAGAGGTATGGTGATATTGAAGTACTCCATGGCCTTACATTCTCCATAGAGGATAGGAGTATAACCTTAGTTATGGGTCCTAATGGTGCTGGGAAGTCGACACTACTTAAAATAATTGGTGGGCTAATAAACAGAACCTCAGGCTACATAAGTGTTTTAGGAGAGGATCCTTGGAATAGCAATAAAATACCAAGAAAAGTTGGGATAATATTGGACAAGCCATTTTTACCACCATACCTCACTGTAATTGACATAGTGAAGGAAGTTTCCAGCGAATTTAACTATCCTCTTAGTGACGCTAAAAGGTTATTAGAAGACTTTAATTTATTACATTTTCTGAAAAATAAAGTTAGGGAACTTTCAGCTGGTACTAAACAGAAATTACAAATAGTCTTTTCCTTGATAAAAAATCCAGAAATAATTATAGCAGATGAGCCTACAGCCAACTTGGACATAACATCACGATATGAGGTCTACAATACTTTTGCAGTGTTAAGAGAAAAAATGGGCTTAACTGTACTCATATCATCCCATATACCAGCTGAAATTTTAGCGTTCTCAACTCACGTCTTGGCAATAAACAATGGGATTATGAAGTTCTTCGGCAAAGTAGATAAGCTATTAAGAAATAATTTTCTTGAAGAGTTTTATATAGTGGTTGATAATATAGGTAAGGCTCTAGAAGCGTTAAAGGATAGGAAGATAGAAGTTATAGGTAACCAGATAAGGATCTCTGGAAACTTAGCTGAAATTTCGAAAATCCTTTCCACTGCTGGTGTAAGGATATTTTACGTTAGAAATTCTATAATAGATAAAAGTATCAAAGGGGAGACGGGATGGGAGTAGTCAGTTTTCTAATCAGGCATCGATATGGTGAATATGGGTTACTTTCGTATATTGACTTAGAAGCAGCTTTAAGCGTTAGTGTAGTGGCGTCATTTAATTTCTTTCATCCACAAACTAGAAATGCAAGTGTTGATCAACTCCTATTCAATATAATTATGTTTACAATAGGTATAATATTATCTACACTAGTTATAAGGAACATAAGTCTAGGGATGGGTCAAGATCTCTATGATGGGACGATAATATCGTTTTTGCAAATGAGGGATAGGAGGACAGTATTTCTTCTATCATATTTCATTGATGTTCTGCTAATAGGTGGAATATTTCTCTTGATTGCAGAATTGATATTTCTTCTCTCATCATTTACTCCACCCATAATATGGATAAACGTCTTCATGTCCGAATATTTACTCCTCTGTAATTCCTCCTATTTGATTGCAATACTAATTAAAAGACCCTTTAGAAGCTTCTTCGTAAGTATAAGCTTAATCTTCCTAGTTCTAGGGATAGAAGTAACTGGAAATATATCCATATTTAATTACCTTTTACCACTAGATCTAATTTTGGGTTACCTAGCATACTACGCCTTTAGGAAGGTGCAGATATAGTGAGAGTAGGCATATATTTGATATCCTTAGGTATTTTAATACTAGTACTAGGAGAGATTACGTTCCCTTTAAACACCACAATACACGTGAACAACAGCAGTATGTATGTAATTCCCCCATGGTACGAAAGAGCGAAAGTAAGTGTGAATAGTGGAAGTTTTCTCATAGTTTATCGTAACTACACGTACATATTGTTAGTAAAAGGGAGTATCACTATTAAACCAGCCTCAATACTATATGGACTTGGCAATGCCAGTATACTACTAGAGGGGTATAAGATTTTTTACAATCAATCCTATATTGTAGTTGGAATTTTCCTCATAATAGTTGGAGTTGTAGTAGAGATACTCAAACTCAAGAGAAGAGGAGATCAACAATTTTTTTAGGTCAGATTATCTACATAGTTCCTAATTAACTTACCCATTGCCCTCCTTAACGCTTGCAGAGTTGCTGCCTTACTAATCCCTAATTCCTCAGATAATTCCTTCAAATCCACTTTTTTAGGCCAATCGAAATACCCCATCCTATACGCCTTATATATGATTTCAAACTCCTTACTTGTAAGCAAATTCTTCACAGATAGTAAATTTCTATCATCTTTCTCGGTAACCTTTAAATTATAGGTATATTCCTTCAAGTCAGGCAAGATGATTTCCTTAAATACCTTGTCATCTATTACTAGAGACCATCTTTCTAACCCGTTTGATATTCGCTCTGAAATATAGTAAGCTCCCTTATTCATTAAGAGTTCACTAATTCCCCCCTTCAATTTAGCTGATAATAACATTAAAGCCCTTAATTCGTTCTTAGTTCTGACAGTCTCAATAATCTTTAGTTTGATAACCCTGTTGTTGGATTTAATTATGTTAATTAGTTCATTTAGTACCATAGGGTCTCTGACATAAGCTTCAGCTATTATATTCTCTTCCATCTTTTCAAATGATGGTGTACGAATTTTCATTAATACTTTTAACTCATCTTCCTCGTACTTATCAGTTTGCAAAGTCCAGTCGTCATGGGATAAGAGCACGTTATAACTTCTTATCACATTATACTCTTCTAAATCTGTAGTTAAATGTCTTTTTGTTTCTATTTATTTCTTAATTGGGTAATTTTCAACTAAAAAAAGATGGTCTTGACGAAAACTAAGCAGAAAACAAGGAATAAGTCATCTTCTTTTCACAATCAACGTTACTAAACCAGCTAAAATTGAGAATATTGCCATGGCATAAACTCCATCTACAAATGATCCAGTATATGATTTTAGAAATCCTACTACTATAGGGCCAGAAATTCCTCCAAGATTTCCAACAGCGTTTATCAAACCTATAGCAGCAGCAGCGGCGTCACCAGATAAATACCCTTGAGGTATAGCCCAAAACGTTGCGATAAAACTATAAATCCCTATTGCGGCTAATGCGAAAAGTATGAATGATAAGACGAATATGCTCTGAGTTGCTGCGCTTAGTGATAAACCAATTCCAGCCACTATAAATACTCCAAAGGTTACAAATTTGTGATTTTGTCTTTTATCAGCATAACGTGCTATTAGAATTAATGATATTGAGGCAATAACATATGGTATTACTGACAGAAAACTGGCAATTGTAGCGTTAACTTTACCAATAAAGCTAATAATTGATGGTAACCAAATAGAATAGCCGTAAAGACTTGTAACTCCTAAAAAGTAAACTATGGCAAGCAATATCACATTTAAGTCCGCTAATGCCTTAGTCCAACTAACCTTAATCTTCTCCACCTCCTCTTCCTTAAAAGCTTGTTCTAATGCACTCTTTTCATCATTGCTTAACCACCTGGCATCTCTTGGAAAGTCTGTTAAAATAAAATATGCAAGTAACCCGCCAAATATCGCTAATATTCCTTCATACCAGAACAAATATCGCCATCCGGGATAGTCACCATAAGTTGCAAATATTGCTCCAGCAATTAGACTACCAAATATTCCAGATATCGGAATTGCAGCAGTGAAGAAACTATTGGCAGTGGCCCTCTCTGGTTTCAAGAACCACAAACTTAGATAAAACATTACCCCTGCAAAGAATGGACCTTCAGCTATTCCAAGTAGAAATCTTAATACATAAATTTGTGAAACCGATGTGACGAAACCAGTTGCAATAGTTATTATACCCCACACTACAAATGCTATAAGAAATATTTTCCTAACGCCATATCTATTAATACCGAGATTTGAGAAGATTTGGGGAATGAAATAACCTACAAAGAATAATGATGAAGCTAGGGAAGCAATTATACCAACTTCCTTACCAGAAACCCCGAGATATTGGAACATTCCGGCATCTATTGCATAGGAAATATTCACCCTATCGAGAAAGTTCACGATATATAAGAAAAAGAGAATAGGAAGTAGTCTAACATATCTTTTACTTCTAGATGTTTCAATTAGAGAACGATAACTCATATGTTAATTTTTGGTAATAATAGTTAATAAGTTTTTAATGTAACAAAATAGTCCATTGGAAGTTTTTTATTTTCTAAATGCGAAATAAATTGCTATAAGGGTTATTGCACCGCCTATTATCTCTTGAAAATTAGGTATTTGATGGAAGATTGGTATTGCTAGTAACGTTGCAACAACCGGCTCAATCAACTCGGCTGAAGTCACTAAACTTATCGGTAACTTGTTGGCAGTATATATAACAGAACCGTGACCAATCAATGTGGGAATAAAGACTAAGCCTAAGATTGAAAGTATTGAAATTAAATTTAAGTCACCTATTCCATAAAATGGTAAGATTGGTACCATGAATAACGAAGATAACAGATAAATATAGGGAACTATCGAGATGAAATCGTACTCTATTCGAGAGAGAAAAAAGGTGTATAGGGCAAAGGAAACTGCAGATAATAAAGCGAGAATATTCCCTAATAGATATCCAAAGGAAGTGCTGACGTTCATTACAACTATACCAAGTATCGCGATAAGTATAAATAGGTCTATCCTCCTTCTTAATATCATTGCGAAAATTGAGCTTGTTGAGACTAGAATAGTTGAGGCAGCTATTGTCGTATAAAATACACTAGTAACAAAAAATAACATGTGAAGTGATAGGAACAGTGAAGGTATAATGAAGTATCTTATATTAAGCCTTCTTTTTCTTTTATGAGAAAATGGTAAGAGAACTAAAGCAGCTATTGAAAACCTCATAAAAGTGATGAGAGGTGGAGTTATTGTACAGAACTTAACGAAAATAGCCGCAGTTCCAAAGGCTATACCTCCTAAAAATAAAATTATTTTATCCCTCATATTGTGAAAAATAATCAGTAGGATATTTAAGTATACTTGTAGCGGGAAGACTATAGGTAAACTATTTTTGGAAAACAATGAATGTGTTGAAAGGCTGAAGAACAATGTTGAGGAAAAATAAAAGGAGGAAAAGGTTATTAAAATTAGTTATTATAGTAAAAGTGAATGGGAGTGAGTTCTTAAACGAAGCTTATGTACGTACGGAAGCTCTAAGTAACTTCTTGATTAGAAAAACATTATACTTCCTGAGACTTTAAAGGGCTTGACTTTCTCCCTAATATGAGGAAAGGTTTTTGTGTAATTTTAGAAATGTGGTTGCCCTTTAGACTATAAGCAAGTATATTTAACAGTTAGGGATGGTAAATTATTACCAGCTAGTTGACTCTCTCAAATAAAGATGGTGAATCTTCTTTAATCTTTCAGTTAACTTTAAAGTTCCTTTCGATTACGATATCTTGTGTTTTTTAATAACTTTGCTGTTTACGTAAAAGACATGATTAAGACATATAATGGCAAAGTAAAGGCACTTAATGGAATTGACTTAGAGGTTGAATGGGGCACTGCGTTTGCCCTTCTAGGTCCTAACGGCGCAGGAAAAACAACCTTAATCAGGATATTAACAACTCAAATACCACCAAGTGGAGGTTCGGCTTATGTTGGTGGATATAATGTAACTGATGATGCAAATAAAGTTAGAAAAATAATAGGATACGTCCCTCAAGAGATAAGTGTTTGGACCGATCTCACTGCATACGATAATTTACTAATTTACAGTAAAATTTACGGTATACCATCCTCTGAAAGGAAGGAAAAAATAGAATACATTCTAGATAGGCTAGGATTATACGAGGTCAGAAAAGATCTAGTAAAAACCTTTTCTGGAGGGATGATAAGAAGGTTGGAAATAGCTTGTGCCCTTTTAACTATGCCCAAGATTTTATTTCTAGATGAACCTACGATAGGGTTAGATCCTGTCGCTAGGAAAACCGTATGGGAGGAGTTGAGGAAGTTTAAGGAGGAACACGATATGACAATATTTTTTACCACACATTATATGGATGAAGCTGATATATATTCGGATAAGATAGCGTTAATTGATAAGGGAAAGGTAGTTAAGATTGGGACTTCTGAAGAACTTAAGAGAAGTATAGGTAATGTCATTATCTCGTTTGAAGTTGAGGATACGAACTCGGAAATTTTGAACAAAATAAGATACATACCAAGCATTGAAGATGTTATAGTTAAAAATAACCAGGTTAGCGTTATCGTTAAGGATATCGATACAGTTTTGCCAAATCTGATAGATTTCATTAGAACTAATGGTGTAAAGTATAAGAGGATAGAGATAAGAGAGATAACTCTAGATGACGTCTTCATAAAGTACGTGGGGAGCAGCATAGAAGTAAGAGGGAGAACTAGCGAAGTGAGACAAACGAGAAGTAGAATTAGGGGTGCTTAAAGTTGGTTAACGTAATAAGTTATATGGCTACAATGCTTGAGCTAGAATTAAGGAAATTAAAGAACGATAGAATGGAGCTATATACTAGAGCAATACAACCAATGCTGTGGTTAGCACTTTATGGTACGGTAATAAGCAGAATTAGGGCAATACCAACTGGTGGAATACCTTATATTGATTACATAACTCCTGCAATAATCATACAGTCTTCAACCTTCATTTCAATATTTTATGGTTTAACCTTGGTTTGGGAGAGGGAATCTGGAATACTGAAAAAGCTAATAACTACTCCATTGCCTAGGTATTCCATAGTCATAGGCAGATCTTTCGCGTCTGGGGTAAGAAGTCTATTCCAGATACTAATCATAACAATAATAGCACTACTTCTTGGTGTCAAATTCTACAACGTGTTTTACTTCATTATAGCCTCACTGATTATATTTTTCGTGTCCAGTGGCTTTGCTTCGCTATCAGTTGTAATAGCCTCTTTCATGAAAACCAGGGAGAGATTTATGGGAATAGGGCAAGCAATTACTATGCCCTTATTCTTTGCTAGTAATGGACTGTATCCCGTAGAACTAATGCCGAATATACTCCAATATATTGCCTTAGGTAATCCATTAACTTATATTATAGATATTTGTAGGAGGCTAATGATAACTGGTAACACGGACAGCATATTAGGCGATCTTATAGCCATTTTAATATTTAATGTATCAATGTACTTCTTAGCATCAATTAGGTTTAAGAAGATTATAGAGTGATTTTTGTCAGATAATTTAAGATATTATTGGAATGTTAAATTCTTTATAAGATAAATACAGAGATTGATAGTCTATTTAATCTATATAATTGATATGATAGATAAGCTTATAAGTTTCTTTATCCAATTACGACATGGCGAAAAGAAATGAATTACTTCCCAATCCTTCTAGGACTAATAGCAGGAGGTACAGTCGCCATAGGGGCAATAATAATATCCAAAGGGAAATTCAGCAAAACGACAATTGGATATCTAGGAGCGTTTACTGGAGGAATACTTTCATACTTAGCATTGGATACTGGTTCGGAAGCTGAAGAAATAGTTACCAATTTCTTATCGGCAAAAGATTACTCAGCTTTCACTATTGCGTTAATCTTAACTTCAGTAGGACTTCTAGGAACATGGTTGCTCTTAAGCCTTCTAGAGAAAAACCCAAGTGGTGAAGGATTGCCGGTTGTTGTGGCTAGCGCTCTAGGATTTCACAACATAGGTGAAGGATTTGCCATAGCCGCAGCGTTATTATCGGGATCAGTAGCTGCAGCGTGGGCTTTTACGATAGGATTCGCTGTTCACAACGCGACTGAGGGATTTGCCATATCATCACCAGCAGTAATGTCGAAAAGAGTAATGGGGCTGAAGGTTCTAATACCACTATCTCTACTTGCTGGTTTACCTACTACATTAGGAGCCTCAATATACTATCTTGGAATTTCAAACGAAATATTCTTAGCATTTCTTAACGTAATTGCCTCCGCTTCCCTAGTATTTGTTATGATTAGGATTAACATAAACGCATCATCACTACTAGGTGGATTTAAGGCTAGGTTCTGGACTTGGTTATTCATAGGTATAGCGACCACTTACGGACTTGAGGTGTTGTTGGACATATTAGGAGGAGCGACTTTCTAATCAAAATATTAAAGCCATGTAGCGTGTATTTATTTATGAGATTAGAAGGTGTAGTAGTTCCATTAATTACACCCTTTTTAGAGGACTATTCAATAGATAAGGAAGGTCTTAAATGGTTAGTATCTTACTTAAGTGAAAATGGAGTTAATGGAATATTTGTAAATTCAAGTGTAGGTGAGTTCGCAAGCTTAACTATAGACGAAATGAAACTCGTGGCAAAGATAGTATTGGATTCTAGAAAAAGTGACAGTACCCTAATTTTCGCTGGAGCTTCTACGAACTTCACTGAAGAAACCATAAAGTTGGCTAAGGATTTTAAGGATATGGGCGTTGACGCCATAGTAGTAATGGCCCCATATTTCTTTAAGGTAAGAGAAAAAGAGTTGTTAAACCACTTTTCCATGATAGCTGAGAAAGTTGATCTTCCTATCATTATATACAATATACCCCTCTTTACCGGAATCGACATACCGATCTCAGTGTACAAGACGTTAGTATCTCAACACTCCAATATAATTGGAACTAAAGTAACCCTAGACAGCCTAATTTTCTTCAAGAGGTTGATCAGTGAAGTAAGAGAAATTAGAAAGGACTTTTCAATACTTACAGGGTTTGATGAGTACTTGTTACCACTTCTATACATGGGTGGTAATGGTGGAGTGATGGGACTAGCCAATGCCATACCAAAGCTCCATTCGAGAGTGTACGAAAGCTGGAAAAATGGTAATCTCTCAGACGCTAATAAATATTGGATTGATGTACTAAATCTAACTGACATCTACGACTACTGCAACTCGTATACTGCGTCTATAAAACTACTACTTAAAGTACTAAATATGCCGATAAAAAACGTAGTAAGGCCACCTTTAACAATATGTGAAGAAGAGAGCAAAATACGGGAGAGAATAAAAGACCTCTCACTTTTTCTCACAAATAGCAAATAACCTAGTTGGTCCTCCCTCGGCACCATCTATTTTTAGGGGTGCATAGAAGAATAACGCTTCACCATTTTTACACTCTTCTAACACTTTCCTCATATTGTTTACGCTTTCCATTATTATTATTCCATTACTAAGCAACTTGTGATGTACGTAAACTACTTCATCCCAGTTTGTTCTAGGAGGATATTCCTTCCCAGCCCAACCAGCAATGCTCATACTTTCTATCCCCACAGCCCTTATCTTCTTACTCACTAAGTAATCAGCACCACTTGAATCCAGATAAGGCCAATTATATAAGAAATCCTCTTTACCTCTCGTTGAAGAGAAACCAGTGTAAAGCATTACAACGAAATTCTCCTTTATCTTTTCGTCAAACTTCTTTAGATCATTGCTAGTTATTGGTTCTCCTAGCTTCTTATATCTTAAATCTAGTACAGTACCATATCCTGTGAATTTAATCAAGTCGAATTTTTCAATGCTATCCCCGTTGGGTACGAAATGTAAGGGAAGGTCTATGTGAGTTCCAGAATGTAGGCCCATGTAGACTGTTGAAAGTGTAACTTCACCATATTTATTACCTTTCCTAAAGTACTCGTGTTTAAATGGCGGATCCCCAATATACGTCTGCATCCCGTTAAACATGTCGTAAGTCATATCTATTACTAATAACTCGCCCTTTAGCATTTGATCGAATAACTCCTTAATCATATTTGGAAAGTAAGCCATTACTATAATAACGTTTTCGCTAATCTGTTAACAGAAACTATAAGGGAACATAATAATTCAAATAGGGATCATATACAAATGAAAGGAAAAATCACTTTATGATTTGTGTCTTACTGGTAAGCAGATTATTTCCATTTTGATCGAATATTTTCATTTTCCCTACTTTAATTAATAGATGAGTTTCAATTCCAGTTTCCAATGGTTCTTCCGCATCAACTATTATATCTATGTTTTCGTCAGCGGCAGGAGATACCACTATCTTAAATATACCCGCACCGTAGCTTACCAACTTTACTTTTACAATACCAGCGTCTACATATTTATCTAGTAAAGTGTCGGAAAGCGTTAAATCATCTGGTCTTATTCCTATAACTAAATTGCTCATTCCTTTTAGTTCCACATTATTTAGAGGTATTTTTAGGTTACCTAATATTGCAGTATTTTCTATCACCTTAGCTTGTAGCAAGTTAATTTCACCGGTTAGTCTAGCTATTAGATCAGTTGCAGGATATTCATATATCTCAGTTGGACTACCTATTTGAGCGAATTTTCCATGAACAATGACTCCAGCCTTATTCGCTATTGCAAATATGTCTGCTGGATCATGAGATACTATTAACGTAGTTAACTTCCTTTCTCTTTGTATCTTCCTCACTAGAGCTCTAGCACTTTCCCTAATCTGTGCATCGAGATTGCTGAATGGCTCATCTAATAGAAGAACCTTAGGGTCTTTTACTAAAGCTCTAGCTATTGCAGTTCTCTGCATTTGACCTCCAGAGAGTTCCTTCGGGTACCTATTCAAAACACCAGATAAACCTAATTCCTCAGCAACTTCCTTAACCTTGCTTTCTATCTTATCTTTAGGAACCTTAGCTAGCTTTAAAGGAAATGCTATATTATCGAAAACAGTCATATTGGGGTACAGAGCCCAATTCTGAAAAACCATTGCAATACCTCTTTTCTCTGGGCTCATGACGACCCTACGTGGAGACGATACTACATCATTATCAAAATATATATAACCGCTGGTCGGTTCCTCTAACCCTGCTATCAACCTTAGAAACGTAGTCTTTCCATGACCGCTTGGTCCTAAAACGCCAAAAGACATACCTGACTCTATTTGTATTGAGATATTGTCAACTGCTTTTACCTCTGTTTTACCTTTTTTAAATATTTTTGTTAAATTTTCTACTCTAATTGTGGTCATTTTCTTTACACCCCTTTAGCTCCTCCACCTAATGCTGCTAATCCACGTATAAAATATCTTCCAAGAAATATAAATATTATCAACGGTATTAAGGAAGAAATAACTCCAGCTGCAAACGACCTATTGTAAATTAATGCGTATGCCGCAGTATAGAATCTGGCAGCTACTGGTAACATTAACATGTTTGGCGTATTTGTAAGTATTAAAGGTATGAAGAACTCATTCCAAATCTGTAGGAAAACGAATATTAGAGTTGATAGAAACCCAGGGAATATTAGTGGAAAAACTACTCTCCACAAGATTGTCCAATCTCCGGCTCCATCCATCCTAGCGGATTCTATTAAGTACTTGGGAACTACTGGAATAAATATTGACATTAATAGTGCAGATGTCGGTACATAGAATATTAGCATAGCGAATATTAACCCTATGTAAGTATTGTAAACATTTAGTGAGGTCTCTAACTCAATCAGTGGAAATGTAACTGTTTCTATAGGCAAGAATGTCGCTAAAGCTATAATGGAAAATAAGCTATTGCTTAATATTTCGTGTTTCTCACTAAGTATGAAGAAGAAATAAGCAGTCATTGTCCCTATTATCACTGATAGTAGCACGGATGGTATGGCTACAAGCAAGTATCTCAACATTGTTGGTTCCAGTCCAGGAATAGTTGCATATCCAAACCAGGCAAATGCATAAGCGTCGAGCGATGGTTTAGAAGGTGGAAGGAGTATTGGAGTACTAGCCGCTTCCAAATTAGACTTCAATCCTCCTAAAATCATAGCGTACAACGGAACTAACCACATGATAACGAGTATTCCAGCAACTATTTCCAATAATGCATATTTAATTGAATTTATTATATAATTTCCCCTACTCACGGATCTTTCCATCTTACCTCACCTCCTAAACACCCATTTCTTCAATCCGAGTATTGCGTAGGGAATAATCACTATTGCTGCAATTAATGCCACTAGGGAAGATAATGCTGAGGATAAAGAGAAATACTCAGTACTAAACAAAATATAAATGTACTCTACGAGACTCATCATATTCGGGTTTGTGGGCCCTCCTATAGTAAACGGTACGGTAAATATTCTAAAGGAAAATAAAAATAGTAGGGCTGTAGATACTATAAACCCGTTCATTGAGTTTGGTAATATGATCCTAAATAATAAATAAAGGTTATTTGCGCCATCAATTTTGGCTGCCTCTATAATTGATTTATCCACGCTCATAAACGAAGCAAGGAAGAATAGGACCGCTAAACCAGTGTATGCCCACGTCTCTATAATTATCATTCCAGCGTAAATAGTGGGTTGGGTAGTTAGCCAAATTATATTTGGAAAATGAAATACTTTTAAGATCAAGTTAATGCCTGTTTGTGGATTAAATAACCACTGCCAAGCGATCGCATAAGTAGAGGAAGGGACTGCTAAGGGATATAGAAATACAGATAAGTAAATAGCCCTTCTTGTATTACTCTTTATAAAATACAAAATTCCAGCTCCCAATATTCCTAATATATTACCTATTGCAACAGCTGCTATAGTGTATACAATTGTATGAGTAACGGCTAAATTAAAAAAATATTCTGAAAACAAAGTTTGATAAGTACTTAACCCTGCAAAAGTAGGACGTAAATTAAATAATGACCAGTTCAAAAGTGAGAAGTAAACATTGAGAGCTAATAAGTATATCAAAAAAGCGGCAAATATAAGGCCTGGTATAGACATTAGGATAGCTCCTTTTCTCATAATTCACACACCTAAGTATAAATCAGAATTCAAGGTTAAAAATTTAGATAAAAATATATTGGAAAAAAAGTTTATCTTATTTATAAACGAATTTACAAGAGGTTTATATCTAGTTTGATCTAGATAAATCATTAGTAAAACTAGCAATGGGTAAGGTAGCAAATTTATGCCGTTGATAATGTAATAGTTTACATTACTAGCCCTGTTGATAGTTTGCTGTTGCCCAAGTTTCTTTAAGTATGGTAGTAGGTAGTGAGGTGGTGTCAGCAAGAATGATGGAGTATAGCTTGAGTTATATGCATAAGTATTTGGATTAACCCATGGTGGTAAATAATTACCAAATGGATTTCCTCTTTGTCCCACAAAGCCGAAACCGTCTTTCGCAGCTATTTGCCATTCGTGGAACGTCATATTTTCAGCTTTGAAGAGTGCTGCGTTAAAGGTAGGAACATATGATGAGCCTTGCTCTTGTAAGTTCAATTCTTGTGCTATGAGGAAGTAGAATACATCATCAAATAGTGTCCCATCAGCAAATGCCCATGTAAAGTTCTGAGCAGGGGTATTTAACAAGGCCTGATAATCATACCACTGCATTGGAGTAGAATAATAATCGGTTGCATTAGCCCATACTGATACACCCTTATAGTATGTCCATATTTTCTGTCCTTCATACGAAGTCCAGAATTTTGCGAAGTTTATAGCAGCTTGTTCCTGTGGATTATTAACAGTAGGTATTGCAACAGAGTCCATATCTATAACGTAAATACCTTGTGTACCAGGGAATGGCATTGCCATTAATGTAATATTGGACCAGTTTAGATAGGGCTGTGTTGCAGGATAAGTAGTAGTATTGTACCATATGGCTGCATATTCAGCAAGCCAATTACCACCAGCCTCGAATACAGTCTGTCCCTTTATTACTAATGCTAAAGCAGACCATATAGATTGACTTTGCCAACTTGGAATCACAGCGTTTTGACCTACAAACTGTAGGAATACATTATCAGTTTCATTAATGATCTTTTGGACTGTTACGTTATTCAAGTTAAGCACTCCATACATCAACTCATTTGATAATTTAGCAGCCCCAGCAGCTCCGTAGTATTGCGCAGCTACAGATAGGAATATTGCAAACCACAAATGTAATTGTTCGTATCCACCTTCAGCACCAGACATTGCCCATGGATTAATTCCGTGTGCTTCTAATTGTTGAGTATCGTAAATTAGTAAACTTAAATTGGTGGGTATTGGTAAGTTGTACTTCTTAAGGATTTGAGGATTGAAGTACAATTCCTCTGCTCTGTGCACGTTGGTTGGAGAGCCGAATATTGTACCATTATAGGATATAGCCATAAGCGCTTCCGTAACACCCTTCTGGAATAGTCCTTCTTGGGCCAACAGTGGTGTCATATTATATAAATCGTGAGGATTAGGTAGTAGCTCCACATATGAAAGTACTTCAGGACCTCCATGAGCCCAAAATATACCTTGTAATTTACCAGCTTCAATATCGTTAATTACAACATATCTCTCCTCTACACCACTAGCTCCCGGTAATGATGTGAATTGCACTGAATAACCAGGGTAGTAAATTGAGAAGTTTCCTCCAATCCATTTTAGTCCTACAGGGTCTTCAGCACCCCATGGATTTATAAAGTCTACCACATTTGACAAAGCAGTAGTTGTTGTAGAAGAGGAAGATAAAGTAGAGGTTGTAGAAGGAGTTGTCACTGAAGTTAGTGAGCTTGTAGTGGTACTAGTAGGTGTGGGCTTACTAGAACTGTAGTATGCAGCCAAACCTCCAGCAATCGCAGCAATTACAATAACTACTACAATTATTATTATTGCAGTTCTGGAGATTGCCTTATATATTTTACGCTTTGACATACTCTCTAATATCTTTGTGATCCTTAAGTATTTTATAAATACCATGCCTAACTTGTTTAGCATTTATAAAAAGGTCAAATTTAGATTGTTCCAGAATCTACATTTCACCTCTAAACGCTCTTCTCATAATCTTCCCAGAGGGAGTTTTAGGAATATCATTTACAAACCTAATCTGTCTGGGAACCTTATATGAGGCTAAATGTAATCTACAATACTTTATTATATCCTCAGCCAAGGCTTCTGAAGGTGAGTATTCTCTCTTCAACTTCACGTAAGCAACAACGTTTTCTCCCCTATACTCATCTGGTACTCCAACTACTACTGCCTCATCCACAGCGTAATGTTGATATAACACTTCCTCAACCTCCCTAGGCATTACTTTAAAGCCAGAGGCGTTTATTATATCCTTCTTCCTATCGATGATGTAAACCCATCCATTTACTATCTTCCCTATATCCCCAGTTGGTAACCATCCATCCTTAAATTCCCCTATCTTCCAATACCCCTTAACTACTTGTGGTCCCCTGACTAATATCTCCCCATCCTCCCCTATCATCACCTCAGTATTATACACTGGAACTCCAGAACTCACAATACCGTATTCTTGCTCAACTGGTAAATTACCATCATAGGGATATGGCCATAATGTAGCAGGGGAAGTAGTTTCCGTTAAACCCCAGGCCATATAAATCCAATCCCCAACTCTCTTTCTCCACTCTTCCTCTATAGCCTTTGGCATTGCCATTCCTCCAGATGACCACAGTCTCATACTTGACAAATCTTGCTTATCTAACGCGTTAAGCATAGCCATATATGCAGTTGCGACAGCCATTGTCAAAGTTGTTTTACTCTCCTCAACGGTTCCAAGCGAAAGATCTGAATCAAACCTAAATGACGTGTGAATTGATGAACCAGAGAGGATTGAAGTGGTAATGTGGAATATTTGCCCCGTTATATGGAAAAATGGGGCTATTCCTAAAACCCTATCATTCTCATTAAATCTGAACCACTCTCTATAGATGTACGAGGATGCGTATATGTTGGAATGGGTTATGGGAACTCCCTTGGGTCTTCCAGTGGTTCCAGAAGTGTAAACTAAAAGGGCTAGATCGTTAACGCCAGGGCTAGCGTCACTATATATTCTTTTACTACTCTTTAAGTTCAATTCCTCCTCACAATCGTCAATAATCCTCCACTTTTCCCTATATTCTGAAGGTATTTCGTGAAAAGTATTTGGGTTAGTGGTTATAGTTTGAATTAGGTTCTTTAACTTTGACTCGCATGAGGCTATTGCAATCTTAGTATTTGAATCAGATATTAGGTACCTTAGTTCGTTTTCAGTATAAGAAGGATTTATCGGCAATACTATTCCTCCTAATTTCCAAATGGCGTATTCAACTATGATGAACTGAGGAACGTTTTGTGTTGAAAGTATTACCACATCTCCTTTCTTAACGTATTCGGATAATTGAGAGGCTACAGAGTTGACCATAATTCCCAGTTGTTCAAACGTTACTTTAGTGCCAAAATAATCAATGGCAACCTTATCCTTAAACTCATTTACGCTCTCCTCTAATACTTCAACTTGTGTCTTTGGCTCCCAACTTTTCTTTTCTCCACTTGCTATCATTAAGTGTTTTTTATTAGCTTATGGTAATTAAGTTTCCCCTTTATCTGTATACAATAATCATAGATAATGCATAATTTCCAAGATAAATCTAACTATTATAAGTAAAGCATTCTGTTTATAGAATTCTTAGTATGTAATTTTACTTATGAGTAAGAGAGGAGAAGAAGATGTGTACATGAAGGGTATCGGTTTTGAAATAATAGGAGTTAGGCCAATACCCAAAAGTGCCAGATATATGACTCCCTCGAAAATCTTCATTTTCTGGGCGATGGCGAGTGCGTGTTTACCCGTGGCTTAACTTATGCTTACCTTTAATTGCTTCTAATTCCACCGGCACTCCTCTTAGGGGATCATATACAGTCACCCTTAACTCATTGGGGTTAGTCGAGGGAAACACCTACTAATTATAGATTATGCTGAAGCAGGGCATATCATAGGAAGTAATAAGCCAAATGCGACGATTGTATATGAAATTCATTACGATAAATTCATGAAGATGCTCCTACACGCCCTAAGTTGATTACTTATATCAAATCAGAAATCTTTTTGAGTATATTTCTCAAAGAAAGGGACACACTCATCTTACTAACTCCCAATTGATCTGCTAGCTCTTGAGAGTTCCTATCTCTAGGCACTTTAAAATAACCTAACTCCCTTGCCTTTCTCAATAGCATTCTCTCCTTTTCAGTTAGAAGCATTTCCAACGAGTTCCTACTTATTACTTTGAATATTATTTCCTCATTAACGTCCTTCTCCACAAAGTTGATAATTTTTACCCTGTCATCCTTCATTATGGCGTCTACAACTAAAGTCTTAACGTCTCTTGGTACTATAACGTCGTAGATCTCCTTACCATCTCGTATGCTAGTCCCAATTATAGAAGTACCCTTAGCTCTCAGTTTACTTATTATCGTATTCTCAGCCTCTTGTAACATCGATATTAAATAGATTGAATACTTATTATTATCACTGACAATCTCTGATATATCAAAGTCTATAATACTCCTATCCTTAATCATAATGTTCTTAATCTGCCCTTTAATATTTTCTTTACTTCCTCTAATTATAGCTATCCTACTTGCCTTAAGTATATCAAAACTGGAGTACTCAATGTTAATCAACGTATCAATGTAATTTCCACTTGTGAGCTCCGACCAGCACCCATGGTGCGAAACCACCACGTTAATGTACTTATGGCTCACAAGTTCATACTTTTTTAAAAGTTTAAAAGCTTTCCAATTATACCTTAGTGAAAGCATTTTCCCAAAACTGCTTTTCCATAAAAGACATTATCAGCTAAACGGTAATCAACTTAAGAAAAGTTTAAGTATACCTCCTTTAATCAATAGGTAGGTCAGTTAAATGCCACGAAATTCTTACGAAATTCTGAAATCACTTCCAGTACCATCTAAAGGTCCTTTTAAACCTACTTGGAGTTCATTAAAAAAGTATAGAATTCCAACATGGTTTGCTAACTCTAAATTCGGTATTTTCATCCATTGGGGAGTGTACTCAGTACCAGCATATGCTAACGAATGGTACCCCAGATATATGTACATGCCAGATAGGTCAGAACACCAATACCACCTAAAAAACTTCGGCCCAGTAACTGATTTCGGATATAAGGATTTCATACCAATGTTTTCTGCAGAGAATTGGGATCCATATGAGTGGGCTAAGCTCTTTAAGAAAAGTGGGGCTAAGTTCGTAGTCCTCGTCGCGGAACATCACGATGGATTTGCACTGTGGGAATCAAATTACACTAGGTGGTGTGCAACCAAGATTGGACCTAAAAGGGACATTGTTAGAGAACTTAGGGAAGCTGTTGAAGGTCAAGGACTAATATTTGGCATTTCATATCATAGGGCTGAGCACTGGTGGTTTTTCGATCAAGGGATGAAAATAGAGTCTGACGTAAGGGACCCAAAATATTTCGATTTATACGGCCCGGCTCAGCCTGCTTCCCTAAATCCTAGAGATCCACCATCAAAGGATAATGCACCACCAGATGATGAGTTTCTAATGGATTGGTTGCTTAGAATTATTGAGGCTGTTGAGAAGTATAGGCCATGGCTAGTCTATTTCGATTGGTGGATTGCCAATCCCTCTTTCCAACCATACTTGAAAGCTTTTGCGTCTTATTACTATAATAGGTCATATAAATGGGGAATAGAACCCGTAATAATTTTCAAGCAAGGTGCATTTGAGGAAGGTACAGCCATACCGGATTTAGCTGAAAGGGGAACAATAAAGAATGTATATCCTTCCACATGGCTAGCTGACACTTCTATAGACTACAAATCCTGGGGTTACATCAAGGATGCTGAATACAAGTCACCTAGTTTTATATTATCCCATTTAGGTGATGTTGCTAGTAAAAATGGAGTTTTTCTCTTGAATATAGGACCTAAAGCTGACGGTACGATACCAGAAGAGGCTAAGAGAATTCTACTAGACGTTGGGGATTGGCTAAATGTAAATGGCGAGGCGATTTTCGGATCAAAACCGTGGAGAGTTTACGGAGAAGGCCCTTCGGAAATTAATGACGGGGGATTCTTTACAGAGAGGAAAATTGTTTTAGGTGATCAAGATGTGAGATACATTGTGAAAGACTATTATCCGCGACAGAGGCATATTTACGCTATTATCTTCGGAAAGCCTAAGGAAATTACGTTAAGGTCGTTTATGAAAAATCTAAAGCTAACAGAAGAAGGTGTAATAGTAGATGTAAGCAGACTGGATGGGAAAGGTAAGCTAGAGTGGGGTTTAAGTGATGAAGGTTTAAAGATAAAAATAGAGGAAGTTACAAGGGCTCCTCTTGTTATAAGGGTTATCCTAGATTATAGATTAGGTAGCTCTATTCAGTAGTATATTATTGGGTTACAATTTACTATTGCTTAGTATTTAATAGGCTTCAAATCTTTTTGCCAGAGAGAACTATTCATGGTATAGCGAGAACTTTAAAAGTATGTATTCAAATTGTATCGTGTTAAGTGAATTCGTAGAGAAGTTGAATAATGTTTGTAAAAATAGTCTACAAGAATACCCTTCCTTATGAAAAAGAATTAGCATATCATCACACGAAAATACATTATTGTTAATAGTTACGGGCTTGAGATTAAAAATATTTATTCATTTGATTTTTCGGGTTTAAATAGCGGTATTAACCTATAAAAATATCTAGTAAAATTTAAACATGACAGAGTACTTTATATAGTTAAATTTAATTTAAGTTAAAATTCAGTTATTTCATATCGATAAGTTTCCCTTTTTAATTTTAATTATATACTTCTTAGTATCATGAATTATGAGTATCACATATCTTTATGCGATTCCTTTTATCTATGTTCTTAATTGTTAGTATTAAATATATCTAAAATATCTAACTTGTTTTAATGTATAGGAGGTTAGTAAAAGTTTTTAAAAATAGCAAAAATCTGAATATATCTTCTTAATACTTAGAATCATTTTCTATTCTTATAATTTCCTAACATTGATACTTCTGTTATTTCCTGTTCCTCAAGTATAACAATCTTTTCTGGAATCACCTTAAATGATTTGTAATTATAAATGAATCATATTTCCAATACCTCAAGCAGCTTTAAGGCAATTACCATGTGTCCTGTGAAATTTGGATGAACTGGTTCTGGTGCGTAGACGTTAGGTTCCCTTATATTAACCAGTTTTTTAAAAGTGTCATGAAGGTCAATATAAGCTACAGAGAACTCGTTAGATAGTAATCTAACTTTCTCTATATATTGAGGTAATAGTTCCAGTACCTTAGCCCTAAATCTACCCTCAAGTTTATTCCTACTGATATAAAATGGGGTCATTAAAATAAAATTCACGTTGTCAAGCACCTTTCTAGTATATGTTAGTAGACGTCTCAAGTTTTCATAGTAGTTTTCAGGGTTAAATGTCGTTAAGCCACCTAGAAACTTATGGAGGTCATTTATACCAATTAAAATCGATATCCAATTAGGTTTATAACTTAGCACATCATCGTCCCATCTATCTATGAGGTCGATTACAGTATTTCCACTTATACCAGAATTTATAACAGTAATTTTCGTCTCTGGATGTTTAGCCAACATAAGATTATAAAAGAGATTGACATACCCATACCCTAAAGGAGCGTTGTTTGTCTTCCCACTATCGGTTATACTATCTCCAGCAAACACTATAACGTCTCCATTACTTAACCGCAAGATAGATCATTTATGGTATGATATAGGGTTAGTATATAAATCTATTTTGCTAAAACCTCCTTTAATTAAGGATTAGCGTAGTTAGTTAAAAGTGTATCTCGGATGCATGTTATTGGTTTAAACTTAACGTTATGTAGTTAGTTATTGTCGTAATCCGAAAATAGGATAACAATATAGTTGTTAGATAAGCTAGTTAAAGAAAGCTTTATATTTCGAAGAGAATTGTATACGGTGATAAGGGATGCAGACAATAAAAATATACGAGAACAAAGGCATTTACAAAGTAGTTATAGGAGAACCATTTCCCCCCATAGAATTCCCACTTGAGCAAAAGATATCATCGAATAAATCTTTATCAGAGTTAGGTTTAACAATAATTCAACAAGGTAATAAGATCATTGTGGAAAAATCGTTGGATTTGAAAGAGCACATTATAGGATTAGGAGAGAAGGCATTTGAATTGGATAGAAAAAGGAAAAGGTATATAATGTATAACGTTGACGCTGGTGCCTATAAGAAATATCAGGATCCACTTTACGTCAGTATACCCTTCTTTATATCAGTGAAAGACGGTATGGCAACTGGTTATCTCTTCAACTCGGCTTCTAAAGTGATTTTCGATATAGGACTTGAGGAATATGATAAAGTAATTGTAACAATTCCAGATGACTCATTAGAGTTTTACGTGATTGAAGGGCCGAGAATTGAGGACGTTCTAGAGAGATACACGGAATTAACCGGAAGACCTTTCCTACCTCCAATGTGGGCTTTCGGTTACATGATATCACGCTACTCTTACTATCCTCAAGATAAGGTTGTTGAGTTAGTAGATATAATGCAAAAGGAGGGTTTTAGAGTAGCTGGAGTATTCCTAGATATACACTACATGGATTCTTACAAACTATTTACGTGGCATCCTAAGAGGTTCCCAGAACCTAAAAAGATGATAGATGAGTTACACAAGAGGAACGTTAAGTTAATTACAATAGTTGACCACGGAATAAGGGTTGACCAGAACTATTCACCATTTCTTTCCGGGATGGGAAAGTTCTGTGAGATTGAAAGCGGTGAATTATTCGTAGGTAAAATGTGGCCAGGTACCACTGTTTATCCAGACTTCTTTAGGGAGGATACTAGAGAATGGTGGGCAGGGCTAATCTCAGAATGGTTATCTCAAGGTGTTGATGGGGTATGGTTAGATATGAATGAACCAACCGATTTCACTAGGGTCTTTCAGATTAGAGATGTACTATCTAAATTACCAGTGGAGTTTAGAGATGATAGGTTTCTCTTAACCTTTCCGGATAACGTGGTTCATAGCTTAAAGGGAAGAAAAGTTAAGCACGAGAAAGTTAGGAACGCTTATCCATTTTATGAGGCAATGGCAACCTTTGAGGGCTTTAGGAAAAGTGGTAAGAACGAAATATTTATACTAAGTAGAAGTGGGTATGCTGGAATTCAGAAGTATGCATTTATTTGGACTGGTGATAATACTCCGTCATGGGATGATCTAAGGCTTCAACTACAATTAGTATTGGGTTTATCAATATCTGGTATTCCCTATGTGGGTTGTGATATCGGCGGATTTCAAGGCAGGAGTTTCTCAGAAATTGATAACTCTCTAGAGCTATTGGTTAGATATTATGCGTTAGCCTTATTTTTCCCGTTCTACAGATCACATAAAGCAACTGATGGTATAGACACTGAACCCATATTTTTACCAGAATATTATAAGGAGAAAGTAAAGAATATTATCAATCTTAGATATAAGTTTTTGCCTTATCTTTACTCTTTAGCAGTAGAAGCTAGTGAAAAAGGGCATCCAATAGTTAGGCCTTTATTTTATGAATTCATGGAAGATGATGATATGTATAGGATTGAAGATGAGTATATAGTTGGGAAATATTTACTCTACACGCCAGTGATTACTAAGGACGAAAACAGAACGGTAATCTTGCCTAAGTCTAAATGGTATGACTACTGGAGCGGAGACATTTACAAAGGTAAGACTGTAATAAAGTCCTCAAATGATTTGCCCATTTACATAAGGGAAGACTCGATAATTCCATTAGATAATAATGAATTCATAGTATATGGAAAAGGCTCATTTAGGAGTTATGATGGCACAGAAATCATATCTTCAGAGGATGGAATAGGTTTCTCTAGTGAGGTTTATGTGTCATCGCTCACCTTAATTTCGGAAAAAACAATAAACAAAGTGCTCGTAAATAATAAGGAATTAGATGTGGAAAAAGTTAAACCTAATACCTATAGGGTTAATGTTAATGGCACTATAAGAGGTAAGATAAAAATACTAACTTAAGGCTCATTAATTCCCAGTTTTTTAAGATACTCAAGTGACTTTTTAATTCCAGGTATTGGATTATCCGGATCTGGTTCGTATTCTATCATTATCGGTATATCTATTTTCATTTGCTTAATTTTACTCAAAACACCTTTCACGTCAACTACTCCAGTTCCCAATATTACGTCATTCCCGTTTTTATCAACATCCTTTAAGTGAACATCATGAATTCTATTTGAAAGCGCCTCTATAGCCTCTATAGGATTTTCTCCGTATCTGACTAAATGAGCCAAATCAAGGCACATTCCCACTCTATAGTCTAGTTTATTTACGAACTCATTAATTCTCTTAAAGGATCCCCACCTATGGTTAGGACCATGGTTATGAATAGCAACTTTAACGTTATATTCCTTAGCTAGATCATTAATTAAATTTAAAGCGTCCTCATCTGGGTCGGCAGTTAGTACCTCGAGTTCAGCGTTGCTGGCAAAATCAAAAAGATTCCTTAGTTCTTTCTCGTTATTTTTCATGTGATTCACACCATGAGCAACTATCTTAATTCCTAGATCTTTATGTAGCTTCAAAACTTCCTTAATGCTATCGTTAGGCGGAAAATGTTTAGGATATGCTTCAACGTAAAATATCCCTAACTGTTTTATGGTTTCTAATACATTTTTATAGCTCATTTTCCTTAGCGAATAGCTTTGAATACCCAATCTCATAAAGAATTGTTCCTATTTCCAATTATAAAAAGTTATTATCAAGATCCATATGTTGCCAGAGATAATATACTTTCATATTAGAAGGGTGAAAAATGGAGAGAGATCTGTAGCTCTAGTTAAAGGTAAGGGATCAAATTGGAGAGAAGTATAATTAATCATCTTAAAGATAGTGCAGATAAAGGTTTGTTACCAAAATGGAGTATACCAGATGAGATAACGGAAGTAGAAGATTTACCGTTACGTAGTACTGGAAAGGTCAACAAAAGAGTTCTAAGAGATAGAATTAAATAATCCTATTAAGCTTTAATTCCTCTATTTCCTTTTCGGGCATATTTAAAAGTCCTTTATATATTTCAATATTGTGATAACCTATGGGATAACCAGCCTCTTTAACTATACCTGGTGTTTCACTCAGTTTTAGCGGACTTCCTAGAATTTTTATATTACCTAATTTAGGATGTTTTACCTGAACAAGCATATTTCTTAAAGCTACTAAAGGTTCTTTAAGTGCATCGGATGGTTGCTTAACTTCTGCTACTGCAATATCATATTTTCTTAGAATATCGACTACTTCTTTACTTGATTTACTAGATGTCCATTCGTTAATGATAGCGTCTAATTCTTCTACGTGTTTAACTCTATCTTCATTAGTTATAAATCTTCTATCATTAACTAGCCACTCCATATTCATTGCTTTACACAATTTATTAAATTGCTCATCACTGGCCGTAGCGATAAACACATATCCATCCTTTGCATTATATAGTGCATAAGGAGCGGTAACGGGATGTCTATTTCCTAATCTTTTGTCAAACCTTGAACCTTTACCCTCGAACATAACGCCTGCTATGTTTTCTATCATTGCGTAAAGTCCGACGTCAAACATGGCAATATCCACGAATTGGCCCTTTCTAGTTAATAATTTATAATATAATGCTGCTATAGTAGCTAACGCTGCAAATGTTCCTGATAACACATCTAAAATTGCGGGTCCAGTCTTAATTGGAAGATCTTCTAGACCAGTAACACCATACATCCCTACCATTGCTTGAATTATGTAATCATAGGCAGGAAGGCTAGAATATGGATTATTATATCCAAAACCTGAACTACTTACAAAGATTATATCATTCTTTATCTTTTTAACATCTTCATAACCAATACCTAATTTGTCTAGTACGCCTGGTCTGTAATTAGTTAGAATCACGTCACTAATTTTTACTAGCCTCTTAAATATTTCTATACCTTTCTCTGTCTTAAGATTTAACGTAATAAATTTTTTATTTGCATTTATAAAAGTGAAATTAGCTGACTCCCCATTCACTACAGGTGCAAAGTCTCTTGCTGATCCCCAAGGTGGTTCAATCTTTATTACTTCTGCACCTAATTCAGCTAAGATCCTTCCAGCAAGGGGTCCGTTTAACGCAAATGTTAGCTCTAATATTCTTATTCCTTCTAACACTCCACTCATTCTTCTACCCCCATTTTTACTAAGTTAATCAATGCCTCACTTAGATAATAATCTCCAAATATTGTTTCGGAATCTCTTCCTTGATCTTTTCTATATCTAGTGTGTTTTAGTCCTCCTTCTCTGAAATATTCTTTATTGTTAATAATTGCTCTTATAAGCTCAAGTCCATTTTTTAAATATTCAATTTCATATGTTTCTCTATACAAATTAATTAGCGCAGAAGCGCCTATTACATTTGATGATGAATCCTTCTCCGTAGTATCTTGAAAATCGTAGTACATGATTCTATCTTCCGGTATATTTTTCACTAAGAATGACGCTAGTTTTCTGGCAATCCTCAAGAAAATTTCTTTTTTCAAATACGAATAAATCAAAGTATAACCATAAATTCCCCATGTTTGACCTCTTGACCAACAACTTTCATTACTGTATCCTTGGTGAGTATGCTTAAATATTTCTAGATTGTCATCTATAAATGCAGCCTGATATGTACTTCCGTCATTTCTAACTAATAAATCGAAGGTTTTGTGGGCATGCATGATTATGATATTTTTATAATTTATATCAAAATTTGCTGAAACCCAACTTAAAAAAGGTAAAGAGGCCATCATGGTATCGATTATTAATTCACTTTTTGCAATTTCTTTACTTTCCCCTGGAAAATATGTTACAAACTCTTCACCTACAGGGATAAACCCAAGATCTTCTCTAAACAATGATACCAACTTATCCGCATAATTTATTATTTTTTTCTTTAATTGATTTGAATATGTATTTTCCCAGCTTTTTACTGCAGAGTAATATTCCCTAAATCCAATATCATGTGAGAGAGGTGCTTCTATCGCAAGCAACTTTGAATTATATTCTAACGCTAATTTTTTTATTTCTTCATCTCTAAAAAAGCTGTACAAGTTCCATAAGCTACCGACTAAAAATCCTTCCATCCAATGTTGTCCATTCGATGTAATCCAAGATCCTTTTTTCTCATCTGTATATATAGGAAACTCATTCTTCTCTCTGTACTCATAGGCTAAATTAACAATATTTGATTTTAACTCTTCTAGAGCGGTTCTGAATTTCATTTTACTGCATCCTCTTCTTAAGTTCATGTTGAATTATAAGTCGTTGTATATCTGAAGTACCCTCTACAATAGTTAATCCTCTTGCATCTCTCCAGAACATATGTATATTCAGATCATCGGTATATCCATATCCCCCAAATATGGAGATTGCATCATTTGCCATTTTAAGTGCACTCTCAGTAGTAAATAATTTACTTATAGAAGCTGATTCACTTAATTCTTGTCTAGGTATCTTATCCATCAGAAACGCTGTATAATATGTATAAATTTTTCCTACTTGCAAGATTGTTTCCATTTCTGCAATTTTCCCCTTGATTAACTGGAAGTCAATTAATTTATATTTGCCTAGTTCTCTAGAAGTAACGTATTGAGATATTTGATCTAATACCGCATCGCCTATGCCCAATGCTAGTGCTGATGCAATGACTCTTCCCCCTATAAAAATATGTTTAGCTATATTAAGCCCATCTCCTTCTTCACCCAATATGTTTTCCTCTGGAACTATGCAATTATCAAAGGTAACTTCTGAAAATACCGCACCCCGCAATCCTAATTTATGCATTGACTTGCCTATTTTTAGTCCTTCAGTATTATTATCTAATATGAATGCTGATATTCCTTTATCTGTATTCGCAAAAACTAAAAATATATCAGCAATTGGAGCATTTGTGATAAATATTTTGCTACCATTTAAAATATATCGATTTCCTTTCCTTTCGGCTCTAGTTTTAATATATTCTATTAAAGAACCGCCACTAGGTTCTGTCATGGCTATGGCCGCTATTTTATCGCCTTTTAATAGTGGCTTAAGATATAGTTCCTTCTGAAAATTCGATCCAAAATTATGTAATCCATCTATTACTGAATTTGAGGCCCAAACTACATTAGCTACTGAAGGTGAACCATAAGCCAAAACCTCCATACCTATTATGTACAATAAATATGGCAATTCATATCCTCCATATTCTTTGCTATAGGGAATTGTTTGAAACCCAAATTTAAAAACATCATTTAAAAAATCTCTTGAAATACTTGCATTCTTATCTAATTCGTTTCTCTTGTTTAATATTTTTTCACTAACATAATTTATCATGCCATTTATTATTGCTAGATATTCTACTTCCTTCTCTCCATAAACTGATTTAAGAAATAGTTCCGCGTCTGATCTAAGCTTTTTCATTAGTACTCACCTTCCCATTTTTTAAGGGAACTAAATAAGCATGAATAAAAGAGATTACTGTACTTTCATCATCTGCCTTTTTCCCTTCCATTCTTATTCTTACTATACCCCATGTTTCTTTTTTCGTACTAATTCTTTTATCAACTACCTCGCCTATAAAATATATTGTATCGCCAATAAACACTGGTTTGATAAACCTTACATCTTCGTAGCCTATTGAAACCGCCGGTACTCCTTCAAACCATCCTAATCGTTGAAAAAGTCCCTCTGCAATTGAAAACGTAAACAAGCCATGTACAACTCTCCTTCCATATATACTCGATTTTTTACTATAAACTTCATCTGTATGGATAGAGTTATAATCACCAGTTAGACCTGCAAATAACACCACATCAGCCTCTGTTATCGTCCTACCTGGAGTTACAAACCTCTCATTTAAACTTATATCCTCGTAGAACTTCATTTCTATTACCGAAAAAAGGTGTTAAATATAAGATTATTAATACATGGGTTTACAGATTAACCAGAAAAGTCCTAAAATTCGAAAAAAATGATTATTATTTAATGGGAGATTTAGTCGAATAAGTTAACATAACATTTTATCTGTTCATAAAAAAGAGAGATATTCAACGTGAGAAATATGAGTGAAAAGGAAGAAATATTACAAGAAATAATAGCCAGAATTGAAAGATTACCGATTACTAGATACATATGGGCAACATTTTTAATAGCTGCATTTGGTTATTTCTTCGACTTTTTCGAGGTATCTATGATGGGAGCAGTTGCCCCAGCTGCTGCAAAAACATTTAGAGTGTCTACTGCTGAAGGTGCATTATTAATAACTATAACGTTATTAGGTATGCTTGTTGGTGCTGCTATAGGAGGATATTTAGCAGATAAGTATGGTAGAAAAAGGATGTTCATGATAACATTAATAGGATGGGGATCTCTATCATTGATTACAGCTGCTTCACCTAACTATGTAATTATGTTCATACTTCGATTCTTAACGGGACTGTTTCTAGGTATAGAGATACCTACATTAGACTCATACCTAAATGAGATTTTGCCTAGTAAGATGAGGGGAAAATATTTTCAAGTAGTTTTCGCTATATTCGAATGGTACGTTCCAGTAATATTTGCCTTAGGTCTAATTATAATACCCTTATCTCCTGAAGCTTGGAGATATATGTTCATTATAGGCGGGATAACTGCTATTCCTCTATGGCTTGCTAGGACCATCTTACCAGAATCACCTAGATGGCTTGCAGTAAAAGGAAAAACTGAAGACGCTAAACGAGTTATGAATAATATTGAGAAACATGTGGAAGCAAATATAGGTAAAAAATTGTCTCCTCCACCCACTGTTACCGTTAAACCCTACATATCACGATCAAACGTAAGCGAAGTATTTAAGGGGAGAAATGGTAGATTAACTGCTTTCTGGTTGCCCATTTATTTCTTATCCTTTTTTGGATGGTATTTCTTTATAACAGCTTTACCATCGATTTTAGTAGCTAGAGGCTTTACAATAATACACTCATTATACTTCGGTTTAGCTTCAGGTATAGGAGCTGCCGCTTTAGCTTTACCACCTGTTTTTACCATAGATACGAAAATAGGTAGAAGAGGAACAATGATATACAGTATAATTATAATGATAGTTTCTGCAGCGGCATATATATTATTTCCAACAAATTTTGTTCTAATTATTGCAGGAGCAATTATAAGTGGAATGGTCACTATTTGGGCGGATGTTGTACATCAATGGGGACCAGAGACATACAATAATGAAATCAGAGCAACGGCTACTGGTATTAATTACGCTGCAGCAAGAGCAGGAGCCGCCCTGGCGCCATATATAGGAGTTGTTATAGCATACAATTATGGGTTAACTGGAGTATATATAACAGGCATAGCAGTAGCTCTGATCACACTTGCCTTATCATTTGCTGTTCCAGAAACACGCCATCGTATCTTGGAAGAAATTTACGCTAAACGGGCAGTTTAGAAAGTTTACATGGTGATGCCATATGGACCAAATATCAATGGTTGAAGTAAACGTAGAAGTGCCAATTGCAGCTATAATCTTGAATAGGGAGCAGAAATTGAATGCATTAAATACTAACCTATATCTTGAGTTATATGACATACTACGTCAACTTGAAAATAATAAAGAAGTTTGTGCAATAATTATTACCGGAAGAGGAAAAGCCTTTAGTGCTGGAGCTGATATTTATGAGTTTTATAATATGGATCAGCAAAAGTTTGCAGAATTCTTGAAAATTGCGAGAATGGTATATGATTTCATAGAAAACATGAATAAATTGGTAATAAGTGCAGTAAATGGTTATTGTTTAGGTGGAGGATTTGAGCTAGCATTAGCAGGCGATTTTATAATCGCTACTAAAGATGCTTTATTTGGATTCCCAGAAATTAGACTAGGATTAATACCGGGCAGTGGTGGAACTCAAAGACTTACGAGAATTGTAGGAAGGAATAAGGCTAAAGAGATTATTCTTAGTGGTAGATTTATTACAGCAGAAGAGGCTGAAATGTTGAATATAGTCAATAAAATTGTAAATAATGAAGCACTATTGGAGGAAGCTAAGAAACTAGCTAGCGATATATGTAAATTTTCATATAACGCTATATATAAGGCTAAAAGGGCTATTAATGAAGGGATAGAAAGTCCAATTTCAACTTCATTATCATTTGAGATAGAGTTGGCAATCAACTTGTTTAATCATGATGTAAAGAAAAAAATAGAATCGTTTATATATAAGAAAAAAGAAGGAAGAATTACATAGGTCCCTTGTTATTCAAATAATTCATTATAAGTTTTTTAATACTAGTTCTTAGAATTTTTAAGAGTGCAACTTTACTTATTCCAGTCTCATCAGCTAACTTAGCTAAGCTGACATTCCTAGGACTTTCAAAATAGCCTTCCTTATAAGCCTTAAGTAATATTTCACTCTCACGATCAGTAAGCGACGGGGGCATAAAATATGGTACAATATCATTAAATTTATATAAATTCAAATTTATATCAAGAATCTTACTATTTTCAGCTTCTAGGGAATATTTCAAGGTATTCAATATCGACGATAAGCCGGTCTTTATCCTCGTTAGGGAATATATTTTCCAATATTCAATCCCATTTTCTGTAGTTACGTCTTCAAAAAAAGGGTTTAATATTTCCAATATCTTTCTAATAGTGAAATTATAATCTAGGATATACGCTATATCTACACTATTACTAGATTTCCTTTTCGAATATAATACATTAAGAATATTCTTTTTTCTGGGAATATTCATAAAATCGGAAAAGAACTTAATATTATCAAATTTAAGTGTAGTAAATTCCATTATCTCACTATTATTAATTTTAACTGCATAATGAATTTTCCCTTTGCATGGATACACTTCACAAAGGCTACTCCAACAATCATAATGCTTTAATCTAGCTTTAATTTCAAGGATTTTTATCATCTTATTCTTGCTCTTCATTTATATACTTTAAATATTTAAAAGTTATGGGACTATCTGTTTTGTCGACTTGTTCAATTTATTTCATAAAGATAATACAATACAATGAGAATTTTTCAGTAATTGGTATTTATCTCAACATACTTCTCAAGCTCACACCCTAATAACTGGAGCCCAACCAACTACAGAATCATCTAAATGAACCCTCCACGCATAGCCTAAAGCTTAGCCTTAATTACTTGTCCGGCAAAGCTAATAGCCCTAACAGACTCCCCAAAAGTATGCTTTACAGTAGGGAACAAGGACTCAACCAACCACCTAACGCCATATCCTCCCTCCAACGATCATAACCCAACTTCTTGAACTCCCGCACAGCCTTCCGCCTAGAAGGATGACCACGCTTAGTAGAGGCGTTCTTCCTAGGTGGGACAACAACCTCAACTCCAGTCTTGTAAACCTCGTTGGCGTTATATGCCTTATCTCCATAAAAACTTCTTACCCTTATCTTGAAGATCCTTAGCTGTTTTTACTGCAGTATCAACTCGTTACTAGTAACCTCACCGTTAACGACGTTGAACATCCATTACAATCTTGATCTTGAGGAATTTAGAATCCCTAGTTTTCCCTACTTTGTAACAATGTATTGTCCTCTCGTATTTGTACTAATACTTGTATCTGCAATTACTTCAAGTTCGTCACTTGCTTCGGGAAAAGTTATGTTCATGTTCCTCGCCCTCTCCCATATTGTAGAATAATCGAGGCTGGTCGGGATGATCTCCAATTGTTCTAGAGCCCTCAATACTCCTTCTATGGCTCTATAAGGTAGGAAGAGGTGTAAGAATGCTAGGCACTACATGCTTTGTCTCTAACAGACCGGAGCTTGTAACCGTAGGAGGAAGTAGTTGAACTCCTTCGGTGCCTTATACTTAGTCTTGTTATATCTATTCTCCTCGGCAAGTAAATCCCGCTAATGGTCAAATACGTAGAAGATGAACATCAACTTGTACCTAGTTATGACGTTCTCGTCGTACTTGTTCCAATTCCCTCTTGTACTCCTTGTTTCCCATAAGTAATACTTACCATACCATAATTAGTTATAAATTTTCGTATAATGCTAGAGTAACCCACAAAGCACATTCCTAGCCTATATTTATATTTTACTGTTAACAAGTTAACAGAAACTTTATTAGAGTAGTGCATACTGCTTATGATTTTCTACTACATTTGAATGTAAGGGAAAAAAGACTTATGTATACGAAAATCATAGTATTAAACGTTTTTATTTCCAAATTCACAATATTAACGGATGGAATGGAAATTACTTTATATTTTATTTTAGACTATGATATTAACATCCAATGGAAGCTTTATTATTTGACTACTATAGGATGATAGATAAATAGCCTTTATTAATTCAAGGCTCTTCATACCCTCTTTTCCATTAATTGGGAAATCGTTACCCTGTAATAGAGATTTTAGAAAATCCTTGAACAGCGCTTTATGTGAATCTCCCCATTGAGTAATAGTCTCTTCTTTATAGTTTGCCACGTTTTTTAGTTCTTCTTTACCTTCAATCGCTACTGTTGTTATTTTATCATCAGTTACCTCTACGAAGCCGTCACTTCCATGGACTCTAATTTTTCTGTACTGAAAATTTGTTGGTTTCATTGATACAGTCTGAGAAATTGTTCCCAATGCACCATTTCTATATTTGATTGTAGCAACAGCAGTATCTTCTACCTCTATACCATCATGAGTTATATTGCCAATAAATCCAGATACTTCTGTCACATCTCCATTTAACCATACCATTAAATCGATAGTATGTATCCCTTGATTTGTCAGGACTCCTCCTCCTTCAGTATTCCACATTCCTCTCCAACTCTTAGCTATCTCATCCCTTTTGTAATACCCCTTTATATCGCGATACCACTTTAATTCTGACTCTACTAAGTATACCCTACCAAGCTCCTTCAAGATGTCGTTCTTTAGCCTTTTAATGTCTGGAGCATATCTCTCTTGGAATATTACTCCTAGTTTAACCCCGTTTCTCTCAGCCCTACTTACCATCTCTCTAGCTCCAGCTAGAGTAGTAGCCATTGGCTTTTCAACTATTACGTGTTTTCCATATTCCATTGCTAAAATAGCTTGAGGTGCGTGCAAATAGGAAGGAGTTGCTACAGTAATGACGTTAACCTCGGGATTTCTTAATGCCTCATCTATAGTAGTATAATATGACACGCCATTTTCGCTTCCTGCTTTCTCTGCTACTGCCTTAACCTGATCCACCACTGCAATCAATCTCACGAATTCTGTTTCCTTTTCTAACTCCTTTAATGCTTTGACGTGAGTTTTGCCTATTGAGCCTAGGCCTACTACGGCTACGCCAAATCTCTTTGGCATGTATTAAGAGTCAGATATGAAAAATAAAAAATAGTTTTCACGCTTAGGAAGGAGCTATTTCATGCAGTAAAAATGATCTAAAGAGCAATAAAAATCAACAAACCTAAGACGAATGCACGATGAGGAGAGGTCTTATCGAGTAAAGAGTTGTTATTTTGTTATGTGCTGAGAAAAAGAGTTATAACGTAGTTAAGTATATAAGGCTTATTTTAAATTTTAAAAATGTTCTAACACTTCTTTTATCCCTACACACTCGTGGAGTAATGCACTTAAAGATCTTGAACTGTTTTAGTAGTTTAAGCTTTTACATGATAATATTTATATACCTCCATATGAAAGATTCTAATGTGGGTCTCTAGTGAGACGAGATTTCTTGATCAAAAGGGGTATATATTATATCATAGTTTGGTTTGTTGGAATTACAATAGATTTTGTCCTTCCTAGGCTAATACCTGGTAGTGCCTTGGCCAGTATAATTTATAGTAGAATTGGCGGTGCTGGAGCCAATTATGGGCAAAATGTTCAACAAGAGATTCAAATTCTTGTTCAGCAATTAGGTTTAGCTCAGTATCAACAACCTCTTTATATTCAGTATTTTAATTATTTAAAAGAAATAGTTACACTGAATTTCGGTGTTTCACTTACCGAATTTCCAGTATCCGTAAGTACAATAATAACTGAAGCTGCTCCTTGGACTTTTGGTATAGTAATACCAGCTATTGTCGCCTCTTTCTTCATAGGTAATTTGCTTGGTAGAGTGGCTGCTTTGTCAAGAGGTAAAATAAGTGACTACGCCATATTGGGTGTCATAATGTTTTTATACACGTTCCCGGTTTTTGTTACCGGAGAGATTCTGATAGAAGTACTAGCAATTGATCTTCACATATTCCCTACAGGTGGACAATATAATACCTTTCAATTTCTCAAACCTACTATGAGTTTGCCCTTTATTTGGTCCGTAATATATCATGCAATATTACCCACACTAACATTAATTCTCTTTTCCCTAGCAGGTTGGATAATGGGAATGAGGAATAATATGATACCCATTTTGCAAGAGGATTACATGAATTATTATAGGTTAATGGGGGTATCAGAAAAAATGGTTGCAAGTAAGGCCTATAGGCTAGCATTATTACCTAACTTTACCAGTTTCTCCATTTCCTTAGGATACTCTGTATTGGGTGCTGTTGCGATAGAGTATTTATTTAACTATGCAGGTTTAGGCTACTTCTTTAATCAAGCCATTACCGGTTTGGATTACCCGTTACTAAGCGGAATATTTTTCATGCTAGTCACTGCGATGGTATTAAGTAATTTCGTCGCTGATATAATTTACACAATTATAGATCCTAGGACAAGTCAAGAGGAGACGGAGGGTGTATAAGATGGCTAGCAGAAAGTTATATACTTTTAATTTAAAAATAGACAAGTACGGTCCGATTTATAATCTAATAAGAGGTGTGTGGGAACAAAGAGTATCAAGGGTTGGGTTCTATATACTACTAGGGATAATAGTATTTTCCTTAATAGGCGTATTTTATACTCCATATAATCCAAGCGCAACTAACTTTCCTAGGGATCTACCACCATCACCTCAACACCTATTAGGCACGGATGACTATGGCCATGATATTTTTTCTCAACTTTTAGTAGGTGGATTTCCAGTAATTGGAGTAGGTTTTGCTGTAGGATTAATAGGTACGCTAATAGCTATCCTCATAGGAGTAACTGCAGGATTATACGCAGAGACAATGATTGATAGAGTATTAAGTGCAATAACTCAGATTTTCTTAATAATACCCGGTATTTTGATTATCGAGTTAATAGGAGCCTATCTAGGGGCACTACAGTTTAAATTAGGGTATATAACAATTTTGTTTACCCTTTCATTAACTGGTTGGGCATGGGGTGCTAGGGTTTTGAGATCTTTAGTATTATCGTTAAGGAGAAGGGAGTATATATTATCTTCCGATCTTATTGGTGAGTCTAAATTGAGTATAATCTTTAATCAAATAATACCTAATAACTTACCGTTCATAGCGTCAAACTTCTTCTTTACTGCAATTTATGGTATCGCTGGCTTTACATTCATTTATTATTTTGGATTGGGTAGTCTAACCCAAGTTAATTGGGGAACTATGCTTTATTGGTCTTTAGGAGGAGAGGCTTATCTGAGAGGATTATGGTGGTGGTATATTCCCCCAGGTTTTATGATAGGATTAGTAGCCTTTTCGTTCGCGTTAATAAATATAGGGATTGACAGAGTTGCTAATCCTAGACTAAGAGTATGGGATATTAAGAAGTATAAAAAACAATTACAAAAAGCCAAGGAGAAGAAGGAGGTTGTAACAAATGGATGATGCTGCAATAGTTGTAAAAAATCTAAACGTAGGTTACTTATCAGATTATGGCATAATCAAGGTATTAAGAAATGTGAGTATAGATATCCCGGAAAGTAAAATAACTGGAATCGCTGGAGAATCTGGCTCTGGAAAATCCACATTAGCCACCACGGTTATGGGATTTGTAAATCCACCGATGTTTGTGGAAGATGGTACTGTGATAGTAGATGGTAAGTATGATATTCTATCTATGTCTAAAGATGAATTAAATAAGATTAGAGGTAAAGTAATCTCCTATGTGCCTCAAGCTGCCCAAAATTCCTTGAACCCTATTAGAAAAGTCAGGGAAACTTTTATTGATATTTTAAAGTCAAAAGGAATGGACTATTATGCTAATACCGATATTGTGCATAGGGCATTAGAAGATGTTGGTTTAACTGATAGGCAAGTATTAGATATGTATCCCTTTCAACTTTCTGGAGGTATGAAACAAAGAGTAGTAATAGCAATTTCCTTACTTCTAAGTCCAAAAATATTAGTCATGGATGAACCCACTACTGGGCTAGATGTTGTAGTTCAATATGAAATACTGAAGTTGTTGAAAAAAATTCAGAAAGAGAAAGATTTAACGTTAGTAATCATTAGCCATGATATAGCAATGCTGTTGCAAATATCAGATTACATAGCTGTAATGTACGGTGGGCAAGTAATAGAGTATGGTAAATATAATACATTACTAGAAGAAGCTTACCATCCTTACACTTATCTTCTACTTAGTAGTGTACCTACCGTTAGAACAAGAGGGAAGAAACTACCAAGAATTCCTGGTGACTTTGAAGGTTTTATAAGATATCCTAAAGGCTGTATCTTTTCTTCACGATGTCCCTTTGTTACGAGCACATGTAAAGAAGCCCCACCTCAAACCGTGGTATATGATAAGTTTGGATTTTATAAGTGCATTAGGTATCCAGAATGGAGAAATGAGGTGAAGAAAGCTTATGAGTGATAAGCTCATTGAGCTAATACATGTGTATAAAGACTTCATAGTTAGAAAAGGTGTTTTTGGAAAAGAGCATAGACCGGGGATATGGGATGTGAATATGGATATAAGGAAGAATGAGATTGTGGGTATGGTGGGAGGAAGTGGAGGCGGTAAAACAGTAATAGCATGGATGATAGTAGGGTTATTGAAACCAACAAAAGGTTCAATAATTTATACTCCCATGGGTTTAGATGTTACCAAAGCAAATAAGAAACAGCTAAAACAGTATAGAGCTGATGTTCAATTAGTTTTCCAAGACCCCTATTCCTCACTAGACCCAGCTCATACAGTTAAATGGCATATAGAAAGGCCACTAAAGATATACAAATACGAAGGTGATATTGAAGAGAGAATAAAAGAGTTACTAAGAGAAGTTGCATTAACTCCTCCAGAAGACTTTCTCAATAAGTATCCTTTCCAACTTTCTGGAGGACAAAGACAGAGAGTCTACTTGGCTAGAGTGTTGGCACTAAATCCTAAGGTGCTAATAGCTGATGAGCCAGTATCAAACGTTGATGCCTCAATAAGGGTATCACTATTAGACTTATTTAAGAGGTTAAGAGATGAGAAAGGGATATCAATTATGTACATTACTCACGATATTGCTACAATCGGATATGTGGCTGATAGGGTATATGTCGTGAAGAATGGTAGGATAGTGGAGGAGGGTGATGTGGTAACTATTATTTCACATCCAACACACGAGTATACCAGACTATTAATAGAAGCGGTACCAGATCCATATAAAAGAATTGAATAACATTTTTTATATTCTTAATTTTTATTGATGTTTGTTTGAAAATCTATTAAGAGATTGTATCACTAATTAGGTTGCAAGGAAATTGTGATTTTAATTTCTGAGAAAAGTTTAAATATAGCTTAATATGATATGATGAATAGATAAGTGGTAGATAGATATGAAAAGGTACAAGATAATTTCTACAATAATCACAGTATTAATGGTAATAAGCATAGGAATATTTGCAATGCCAATACTATCACAGCCAACATCAGTACAACCAGAAGGAAGTATGGTAGTTATGCCTTCTCCGGGTATAGTATGGCAAGATAATTTCAATCCATGGAACGCTCCAGCTTTACCTGGTGGTCTAATTTGGCTTATTTACGAACCACTCGCCCTAGTTAATTCGCTAAGTGGTCAAATTATTCCATGGTTAGCCACCAATTGGACATTTACTACTGGTTATGTTTACTTGCCAAATGGTACTAAGGTACAAACATTGGCATTAATATTATACTTAAGGCATGATGTATACTTCACTGATGGTACACCATTTAACGCTACTGCAGTATGGTACACATTAGCGTTAGAGCAAGCATACCCACAACTAGGATATTCAGCTAATCAAATAGTTAACATGACAATAATAAACCCATATGAGCTAGAAATGGTATTTAAACCTGGAGTAACGCCGATGGTATTGTATACTATTTTGGAGCAATGGCCTGTGGACCCAGCACAATGGGGTAAAATATTCCCAGTAGAGCAATTACCAAATGGAACATATGTAGGACTAAACAAGACTGGTAATCCATTCACATACCCCAATACAAATCCAATAGGTACTGGACCCTATATGCTGTATAGCTTCAGCCCGCAAGAAATAGTATTAGTAGCAAACCCACACTATTGGATGCCAGGAGAACCCAGAATAAAATACTTACTCTATCCATCATATCCTAGTAATGTTCAAGCAGATACTGCATTGAATAATGGGCAAGTAACCTGGGGTGGACTATTCGAACCAAATATACAACAGCAATTTGTGGCAAAAGATCCTCTACACTATCATTACTATTTTGCTCCGGGATTTCCAACAATGTTAACACTCAATAACCTAAAATGGCCTTTATCCGATCCAGTTTTAAGACAAGCAATAAGCCTTGCGATCAATAGAACAGCGATATACTATTTGGGCGAATATGGATACGAACCGCCAGCAACTACGCCTCTTCCATTACCTCCACAACAGATGCAATATCTAAATTCTTCGGTGTTGCAGCTTGCTGAGCAATTTGCTCCATCTCAAGGTAATGTTACTGCTGCATTACAGTTACTTGAATCCCATGGCTATAAATTAGTTAATGGCCAACTAATTGCGCCAAATGGTACTGCAGTACCAACAATGACCATAATTACGGTAGCCGGATGGACTGATTGGGATGCTGATTTAACTATAATTGCGCAGGATTTGAAGCAAATAGGCATAACTGTGGAAGTACAAACACCACCGTTTACAACGTGGTATAATTATATGCAAACTGGCAATTACTGGATGGGACTAATGTGGGATTTAATTAGCGGTCCTACACCTATACAACCACTTTCTGGGTATTTGTATGGTTATTGGAACTCTCCTGGCAACATAACACCAATAGGAAATAGTACATATTTTAACATAGAAAGGTTTAATTTATCAATTATCCATCCAACGTTCGAACAACTTGTGAATTGGGCAAATGGTAACTTCAGCATAAACGATAATGCCTATTATAGTATAGTAAATGAGCTAGCTGCTCTATGGATAAAATATATGCCTTCCATTGCTCTAGTATACGGCGCAGAGTGGTATGAGTATGTTAATAATACTGTTACTGGTTGGCCAACTCAACAAAACTATTATTGGCCGGCTCCCCCATGGACCAGTCTTCCCTCAACTCCTTTACCTGTTGTTTTAGCTTTACATTTGGTTAATCAATCCGTTCCGGAGCCTTGGTGGTATTACACTTCGCAAGTTCCTTCAAGTTGGTATACTTCTAATGATCCATTCGTGTATCAAACAACTTCAACGAGTACTACAACAACTAGCACTACCACAAGTATATCAACTACTACTACAACAACCACATCCACTACCACAAGCACTGCCACTACAACTAGCGTTTCAACTACTACTAGTGTCTCCACATCAGTAAGTACCACTACAGCTACCGTAACCAGTACCGTAAGCTCATCATCCAACACCACGCTATACGCCATAATAGCAGTAGTAGTCATAATCATAATAATAGCAATAGTACTAGGCCTAAGAAGAAGATAAAATTAAAAAAATAATTTTTTTAAATATATCTGTTTATTCCCATTTTATTTTTACTTTTATTTCTCCCGGAAGTTTTTCCCTAAGACTACTTATAACTTCCCTCTCATTATTTATACTTATAATTTTCGTTATCATCTTACTAGTAGTCTTCGGCCATAATGACTTCCATGAAGCTAGGTGAATAAGTGCTTGTTGAAAATGTGGCTTTTGACCATTATCGAGTCCTATAATTATCCTATTGTTTATCACGAAATCTTGTACGGTTTTATAGTCCAGAGAGAAGGCGTCATATCTTGGAAAGCCAAAAAGACCTAATACTCCATTAATTTGGAGTAGGGGAACCAAATGTTGTATTATTGACGCTGAAGCACCGGTCGTATCAATTATTAAATCAAATTTACCCACATTTTTGACTAAATTCTCATATCCGCCGGCTGAATTATAGAAAATAATTCCTGGCTCTTCAAGTATTTCTACCTCGTTCTCCAATAACTCTCTACGATTTGCTATCCATACTTGAAATCCATATGTTCTTAAAACTAGTGAAAATAAGATTCCCGTAGGTCCTGTACCAACTACTAACGCTTTTCTGCAGTTAAAGGTGCTATCATCGCAAGTCCATATTGGTACTCTCTTTTGTGTTATAAGAATTGCCTCAATGGATTTCTCTATGTCAGCTAAGGGTTGGGCCAAAATAGCGATATCCTTAATTTCTGGAGGGATTTTCACTAGATATTTGGGATCATCATAAAGATATTCCCTCATAAATCCATCTAATCCCTTAGTGCCAGCCACTAGACCTTCTCCAGTCTCACAGAAATCTGGTCTGCCTACTAAACAGTTAAGGCATTTCCCACATCCTCTCTTATTTATAGGCATTACTAGTTCACCTTCTTTCAGGCCATAACCACCTACTTCTATTACACCGATAGCTTCATGCCCTAAGATAAGTTCGTCTTTACCAGCCGGAGGTTTCACACTAGTTCTCTTGCCACTTACTATTTCCCTATCAGTACCACATATCCCGTTTTCCAGAACCTTTACCTTAACTAGCCCGATGGTACTTAATTTATCTTCATCAATTTTCACATCTTTAATCTCAACTCCTGGTTTTGGAGGTTTTACAACTATTGCCCTCATTTCGCACTTTCCCTTTCTTAGTGAGTATATAACCTTTTTGGATAAACTGTTTAAATTAAGAATTTGTAGCTCTGTAGTCCTCTGATATTTACCTTGGTGGTAAATAATCTTCCAGCAAGAGGCTCGCCTCCTCTACTCATAGTAGTTATAAATATTCGATTCATTTCCGGACTACCAAAAGTAACTGATGAAACATAAAGTACTGGAAGTTTTATTTGAAATACTTTCTCTCCGTTCTTCGGATTCCACCTACTAACCTTACCGCCTGCAGAATGGGCTATCCATAAATGGCCCTCTTCGTCGACTGTCATCCCGTCTGGTCTGCCTGGTTCATCCTTAAAATCTATAACAACCCTTTTGTTATAGATATCTCCCTTATTTTTATCGAAGTCGAATTCGAAAACTTTCCTTAGTGGGGTATCTATTAGGTAAAATAATTCATCATCTGGATCCCAGCCGAGTCCATTAGATCTGTAAAGTCTTTCCAAGACCTTAGTTAATTTCTTACCTTCCAATTTATATAAACTAGCAGTGGGTTTTGGGTTCTCGATGTCTAAATTCATTGTACCAGCCCAATACCTACCCATCACATCGCACTTTCCATCATTAAATCTATTCTCGTTATCATTCTGTAATTCTAAAAATGGTAGTATCTTTCCGGTAGTTAAGTCTAAGATATGGAAACCATGACGTAAAGTTACTATAATCCTAATATTATCAATTAGGCATAGGGAAGTTACTACATCCGGAGTATTATAATAATTCTCCTCATGTGTATCCAGATTATTTACTATTATCTTCTTTCCATCTATATCAACCCAGAATAGTTTGTTTTTCTCCCTATCGTAAACTGGGCTTTCCCCTAAAACCGCTTTGTAGTTTCCAAAAGTTTTTAATTCTATTGTCATCTCATCTCTACACTCATTAGGTAAGGTCAAAAATTAAAACTTATTACTAGACATTTCATGGAATAATGAATCCTAAGACGATAAAGCATCTAGCAATTTATAGTAATAAAGTTGTTTAATTACTACTATGTCACTACATTCTCGTCCTTAAATTTAGATTATATCACGAATTAGTTCAGAGATATAAAGAAAATTACTTTGATTGATGTGATACGAAAGCTTATTTACTAGACAAAATAAACGAAAGTGTATGAAATACAAATACTCCTACGCCTTAGATTCTGGAATTCCTCTAGGTGGGATAGGGGCTGGATCTGTGGAAATAAGGGCAGACGGTAGATTATATTCGTGGACCATATTTAACAATGGGGGAATCGCAGAAAAAAATGAGGATAGGTATAAATATTTCTTAACGGAGTTCGACTCCTTCTTCGCATATGAAGATGAAAAGACTATAAGAATTCTCCAGGCATTTGACTATTACTTTGGAGCGAATCCATACACACTACCTTGGATAAGGCCAATAAGGGAAATTGAGTTTATAGGAGAACCGCCAATTGCTTATCTAAATTACGATAATAAAATAAAACTAAAGGCTTTTTCACCATTTATCCCCCTAGACGTGAAGAACTCTTCCCTACCGGTATCAATATTTCAATTCAATAGTGAGAAGAATACAAGGTTCTTCTTCGCAATTAACAATTCTTTTGAAAAAGGCAAAATAGAAGTTAAAGACGATATGATAATATTTAAAGGGGAAACATCTTCAGATGATCCTAGATATCAAGGAAACCTATGCGTTAAGGTAATTGGAGATGAACCTTTCTCTGTAGCTTATAATCAAATTTTTGACTTCTGGGACGATTATAGATCTAAAAATCTAGTCAAGAAGAAAGGGGATAATCTAGCAATTATAAGTAGTAAAGGAAGCAATGTAACTTTCATAATTACTTGGTTCTTCCCTAATTTTGTACTTAAAGATGGTAGAAGAGTTGGGCACTATTACGAGAACTTCTTCAACAACTGCGAAGAAGTAATGGATTACGTTGTGAAAAACCTAAACTACCTAGAGGAAAAGACTACACAATTCCACGATTTATTTTACAACGCTAAAGGCGTCGAACCATGGATTGTTGATTTAATTGGAGCACAGATAGCTACACTTGTGAAAACTACTTGGCTAACTAAGGATGGATTCTTTGGAATCTGGGAGGGATATTTCGATACCTCAGATCAGAGGAAAGTTGGGAAGTATCCCTATACAGGTGGGCCGGAAAACACTGCATTAAACACCATAGACGTACTTTTATATGCACTACCGGGAGTAATGCTACTATTTCCGGATTTAGCAAAGAATATTATAAAGGATCTTTCCAATAGAGCATTAAAGGAGGATACCCCAGAATACGTTATATTTTCACTAGCGTTCCCAGAGAATTTAATGAAGTATAAGGAAGAGGTTAAGAAGGATCCAACTATAAGTACTGATCTCAAAAAATTATATGAAACTATAAAGAGAATTGTTAAGGAGACTGGTAAGGATCCCAAGGGTAGAATGCCTCATTATATTCGCCACTCATTAACAGTAGATACTTATGAGAGAATAGACATTAACCCAGAATTTGTGCTACTCTATTATTTAATAGCAAAGTATACGGGCGATAGAGAGTTACTAAAGAGTGTCTATGAAGTAGCAAGAAACGCGATCGAGAGTATTATGAGAACACAGACTATGGATGGTTTACCATACCTTACTTTACCATCTGGCATAGAGTGGATAAGATATGTAAATAACATGCTAAGAGCTAACGATGCTCACAAGATTTTAGGCTATCACTCTTTGGCGTTATCAATGCAAACATTAGACGATTGGTCATGGTTAGGCTTTTCTCCATACGTATCGTTCCTATGGATATCGGCACTAGAAGCACTAAACGAAGCGTCGAAAATACTTAATAATCATGAGCACTACGAGGTAAAAGACCTAATAGAAAAAGTTAATAAGTACTTGTGGAATGGGGAGTATTACATAGACTGGTATGACCCGATTTCAAATTTAAGAGATAATTCCTCAAACGCATCCCAAATAACTGGTGATTGGTATGTTCAAATGTTGGACCTTCCAGAATTTTTAGACCATGAGAGAAGGAAATCCGTGTTCTCCTCAATAATGAAGTATAACTACACTGAAGAAGAAGGAGTTAGAAATGGCTCGTCAAATGATGATATTACACCGTTAGGAGTTAAACTTTCAATACAATCAAAAGCTCCTTGGAGTGGCGTAGAGTATTATCTAGCATCGCATATGTTCTACAGTGGATTCGATGAATATGCAAAGAAGATTTTGAGGAATGTTTATGAGAGGTATGAGATTGCAGGTAATTTCTGGAACCATATTGAGTGGGGCGCGAGATATATGAGACCATTAGTGGCTTTAAGCATGATTTACGCTATTGAAGGTATGAAGGTTAATATGTTAAACAAAGAGGTTATTATAGGCAAAAGTAAGGATTTGAAGTGGATACTATTGCTTCCTACAGCATGGGGCTTGTTAACAGTTAATAACGGAAAGATGAGGATAAAGATTTCTCATGGAGAGTTTAAAGGTAAAATAAATGGAACTCTTGTTACCTTAAGAGAGAACGAAGAGATAGAAATATAAAAAGTTTTTATTCTAAAATTATCTCTGCTTGAAGCAGGTCTATACTCTCGTCTAATTTAAACGCAATTATATCGTAATAGTTGTTCAAGTCTATCATATTCCATCCAGTATTTAGTGTAACGGTATCATCTCTAACCTTTGAGAATAGTGAGTACTCGGCAATCCTCATTTTAGTTGTCTTTGTAGTGTAAACTCTTAGCTTCTTTTCGGTGAACCCTTTCAATGGAATACCACCAAACCAACCATCTATTCCTGCGGTTGGGGTATATGAGCCATCATGAATCCATATCCTTATCGGGTTCCACGGTTTCTTAAACAGTTCACTTACCGGTATTGCGAATATTCCACCATCACCGGCCCTATAAGTGTATACTCCAGTGTGATTTGCATATGAAGTGCCAACATATAAGTATTCACCATCATGTGCCATGCCGAATATTGCTCCACTTTCTGTAATTATCTGAGGTACTACAGGGTCAATCCTTAAGAGTAAACCAAATGTGGTCTTTGATGACATATCCCTTAAGTCCTCTGCAGGATTTGCTGATATAACAGGTATACCCATTATGTAAGCTTTTTGAGCTCTAAACCCTGGAATATAGGTAGGCCTTTCCGATTCTGGGTTGCGAACATCTAGAAATGGATATAACCTATATACATCCTTTTGTGGATCAATATGTATGAGTGCTCCACCATAGAACGCAATTAGCTTGTTCTGGATTTGCACTATTTGCCCTCCAACACGTCTTATCTGTATCTTCTTATTGTTTTCTAATGGAAAGTCAAATGACTCTACGAACTTGTATTCACCATTAAGCGTATTATATACCATTATCGATGAAACATCAGTATGAATAGGATTAAATATTGTGGCGTAGATTTTATCGTCTTTCATTTCCATCTTATATACAGTACGATTCTTCACCAGAAATTCTGCATCTCTAGTAGATACACCTACTTTCCACAGGCCTAATTCAGCATGTCCATCGGCTCTACTGAAGTAGACTGCATCCTCATGCTCGTCGTAAAGTAAGTCGGTTACCTCACCATACCAATTGTTTGGAGGGATTTTGTCGTCCCACTTCCTACTCCATAGGATTTCCACTTTATCATCGTCATATATCATATGTATATGGCTATACTTCATCCTCATATCTTGATATTTCAAAATCCTCTCATATTGTGATACCTCTATCATTCCTGGAGGCGCCTTAAGCCATCCACCTATGAATAATAAATCTTTAGACCAAGCTAATGCAGCATGTGTATCACCTGCTACTCTAGGTGGTCTGCCTAACTTTTCATATCTGTATATAACTTCTCCGTTAGAATAAACTTTAGCTGCATGTCCATCATGAACTATCATGTTTCTAGAAATCGGATGAAAACCTATATATAGAGATCTAAACTGATGATGACCTAACGCTACTTCATTATGTTGAACAAACTCTTTTAAGACTAGCTTTGGCTTATCCAATATTTACCCCAAATAGGAGTATGAGATTGCCTATTTAATTCTTTAGCGTTACTATTTACAAGTTTCTAATATGTTAATAAAGCTTTAATTACACTCTCTCGTTTGTAGATACTATATGAGATCGTTTTATAGGCCAAAAATAGATCTTCAAGGCTTCTGGAAATTCAAGATAGATAGTGAGAATGTTGGGGAAAAGAATGAGTGGGGTAAAGGTTTAGAATCTGAAGATATTATTTACGTGCCTGCTTCTTGGAATGAGCAAAACCCACAATGGGATCAGTTTTCTAGTATAGCGTGGTATCAGAAGGACTTGTTTGTTAGTAGTTATGAAAGTAAGAAGGCTTGGATAGTATTTGAGGGAGCAGGATACACCACAAAACTTTGGATTAATGGAGAATATGTAGGAACTCATGAGGGGTCATTTACACAATTCAAATTTCCAATTAAACTTAATATTAATGAATTTAATAAAATAGTAGTAAAGATAGATAACACACCATCACCCTACAACTTACCCCCAGCTAAAGATCTAAACATTGCAGCGTTTGACTTCTTCAACTATGGGGGGATACAGAGACCAGTTTACATAGAGTTTGTAGATGAATGTCATTTAGAAGACATAACAGTATATACTAAATCCAATGGACATCTAAAGGTAGAGATTCTGCCAGAATGTAACCAAAAGTTCAGCCTAAGATTTAAATTGGTTGATAAGGAGGGAAGAGTGGTATTAGATGAGGAGAGTAGTAACGAAATATACGAAAAAGATGTAGGTAATGTTACGCCGTGGTCTCCAGACAATCCTTACTTATACACTCTCATAGTTGAAATATACGTTGATAAAAATCTGAAGGACTCGGTTTATGAACGTATAGGTTTTAGAGATGTAGAGGTGATGAATGGCAGACTATACTTGAACGGGAGGCCCATATTCTTGAAGGGCTTTGGAAGACATGAGGATTTTCCAATACTAGGCAAGTTTATGTACGGGGCAGTATTAGTTAGGGATTTTTATCTTATGAGAAAAATTGGAGCTAACTCGTTTAGAACTTCCCACTACCCTTATTCGAATGAACATTTAGACTTAGCTGATGAAATGGGATTTTTGGTCATATTAGAACCACCTTTATGTTACTCCAATATTAGTAGGGTAATGAGCCAAGAGGAGATTGCTAGGATGTTCAGTGATATAAAGTACTTCGAAAAGGTAAAGGATACAATAAAGGAAATGATTAAACAACATAAGAACAGACCTTCAGTAATAGCGTATAGCGTTATGAATGAACCCCCTAGCGATATGCGTGAAGTTGCAGAATTTATAAAGAAGGAAATTGAATTCTTGAAGACTTTGGATTCTTCTAGGCCAGTAACTTTCGCCTCTCATAGATCAGTACGAGACCTAGCGTTAGAATACGTTGACATAATCTCCTTAAACTATTATCATGGGTGGTATACTGAGTGGGGAGATATTGATAGCGGTGTAAAGATTGTTGCAATGGAGTTAGAGGAAATTCATAAGAAGTTTCCAGAGAAGCCAATAATCATTACCGAATTTGGTGCCGATGCTATATATGGCCTTCATAGTGATCCTCCCCAAATGTGGTCAGAGGAATATCAAAGTGAAATGATAAGAAAGTATATAGAAACCTTAAGGAAGAACAGTTACATAGTAGGCTTTCACGTTTGGAACTTTGCTGACTTTAGAACCCCTCAAAATCCAGGAAGAACGATACTCAATAGGAAAGGAATATTTACTAGAGATAGACAGCCTAAATTAGCAGCTAAAGTAGTTGAGGAATTATTTAAAAGTAAATTGCCGTAGCCAACAGCTAGTGTGAAGAAAGTACATTCATTAACCTATTTATTTTTGTGTAACGAGTGCTTTGTTGATTTGCTCAATTTATTTCGTAATCATGATATGATACAAGAAGAATTTTTTAGTAATTAATATTTATTTCAACGTTCTTCTTATGCTTACTCTAATACTTGGAGCCCTACCGACTACGGAATTAACTAAGTTAACAATCCACGCATAAGCCCAGAACTTGAGCGAAATATGAAACTCTGGGACAAAAACCTTAGATACCGCTTATTTTGTATTATGAACACGTGAATAAGAAGTTAACTCAGAAAGACTTCGACGATTTCAAGGAGTCAATAGAGGACTTGATCAAGTTTTACAAGGAAAGTAGGCTCAGTAAGATGGAGAACGCTGAGGAGAGCGAAGAGGAGAGGTTAGATTAAGGAGGTTCGGTCAAGAGTTAAGAAAGGACATAGATGAAGCAGCGAAGTTCGTGAAAATCAAGGAAGAACAAGGGAGGAAGAGCAAGCTAACCCCACAAGAGAAGGCGTACATACTGATAATCAAGGAATACCTAGGATTATCCAACAGGGAAACCGCAGAACTTGCATCACTACTGAACCTAACGAAGGAAGAGATAAGCTACAAGACCGTAGAGAGACTATACTCCCACCCTCACGTCTTCGTCATCCTCTACAACCTGCTCTCAAAGACCGTTGGTGGCCTTAAGGTGGACGCGGTCATGGACGGGCTATTCCCTAGTAGTGACCAAGCATTATAGGAGTGAAAGGGAGAAGTCTGGGGAAGGGGTGAAGGAGGGGAAGGATTTCGTGTACTCCTTCTTCATCTTTGACTTGGGCAGTAACTTGATTGTGGCTTACGGTTATTCGCTTAAGAGTGAGAGGGAGGCTTATGAGATGGCCCTCGAGGTTCTGAAGGATCTTGGTGTGCAAGTGGACTCCTTGAGGGCTGATAAGTACTACGGTAAGTCTACGCTGGATGACTTCCCTGATTCCGAGGTTTACTTGATACCTAAGTCTAATGCCACGATTAAGGGAGGGAAGAGGTGGAGGGAGATGGTATTGAGGTTCATGAGGAACCCGCTGGAGTGTTTTAAGCGTGAGAGGGTGGAGTCTCTGATCTCCTCTATTAAAACGAGGACAGGGTGGATCATAAATAAGGTTAGGGAAGAGAGGATTCACTTGACGGTCTTAGCGAGGGTCGCGATTCACGACCTACTGTGGTCTAAAGCGTTAGATTAAAAATCTTGAAATGCTATATAAATTTAGAACCCATTAGACTAATTTGTCCCAGACTCGAAATATGGGAAAAGTTTATATACTATAAGTTAAAGATAGTATCAGATAAGTATGTGGACAAGCGTAAAAATGGATAAAAAATTGGAAAAATATATAAAATCTCTAGTCTTATTCGGTCTTATATCCATGATGGTAATATCAGCAATATCTATTTATATAGTCTCAGCACAATCACCACAACAAAATCCAGCTATAGCATATAATTTCCCATATACCGCTAATTATCCGATATTTAGTGTTGCTAACGGTGCTGGTCCTTTTACTCCTAATAATTGGAACGCATTTAATCCAACTCTTGGTGATAATGTCCATGTACTATCTTTTATATTAGAACCTTTGGGGATGGTCGAGCAATATACCGGTAAGGTTATACCTTGGTTAGCAACTAACTGGACTTTTGAGAACAATTATCATACACTTATCATATATTTAAGACATGGTATATATTTCTATTATAATGGAACATATAATGGTACACAACAAGTTATAGAATGGCCTTTCACAGCAAAAGATGTTGTAGTTACGTATGAATTGTACTTAAAAGTTTACGGTAACCCTTACGGAGTTAGTGTTAAAGAGGTTAATCCATATGAAGTTGTTTTAAATTTTACAACACCTGCTATTTACTACGCATTATATAATTTACTTCCACAAGAAATTGTTCCATGGGAGCAATATGCACCATTGCTTAACTCATCGAATCCTGCTAGTGTCCCTATATCAGTACCTATAGGTACAGGTCCATACTATATGGCAAGTCAGAGTACAAATCTAGTAGTTCTTTATAGGAATCCAATATATTGGATAGTGGGAAGGCCTTTCCTACCCATAGTAAGGTTTTATGGACTATATAATCCACAAGTTTATGCGATGTTAGCTGAAGGTCAACTTCAATGGGCTTCTTCTGGGAGTAATGGTCCTACTTCAATGTACTCACTATTTATAAATAGGAACCCAACGTATTATCATGCGATGATGGGATTACCGAATGGAATGGGAGGAAACAACTGGTATCTGTGGATAAACTGGAATAAAATGAACTATTATCCATGGAATGAAACATGGTTTAGATTAGCTATCGCAATAGCAATAAATTATACAAAAACAAGCTTAGATATGACTGGAGAATTACCACTTAACGAAAGTGGTGCCGGGCATCCTAATTTAGCGTACTTACCATTAATAATGGCTAAGTCATGGTTAAATTCATCAGTTTATTCTATGATTTATAATACAACTTTAGGCTCTGGAAATATAAGTCTAGCATTACAGATTCTTGAATCCCATGGGCTAAAATTAATTAATGGTGAGCTGTCATATCCTAATGGTACTCCACTTCCTTCAGTAACTTTGTACGGATATACAGATTGGAGCGATACATGGGCAGCAAATTATGATTTAGTACAAACACTGAAAGCTCTTGGTATTCAAGCTAGCCTCGATTCAGTTACCCCGACAACTATAGTTTCCTATCTTGAGTCAGGGAATTATCAAATAATGTATTGGTATGCCACAACAGCTTCATATACATCACCGTATCAAATGTATGGCGCAGTATTTATACCTCCACTAATTTCTATATATCAGCTTTCTGATGGGAAGTATGCTGCGAATTACAATATCTTGTTTAATTCATCTGGACAATTCAACTCAGAATTTAGACTTCCTAATGGAACTCTTATAGCTAATGCAACAGCATTAAAGCAATACGTGCTTAATTATACTCCTAATCTAGGGAACGCTACTATATTATATGTTGCTAATCTGACCGCAATATATTATAGTAATCTGCTACTAACCGATCAAGGAAGATGGGTTCCACCTCAACAGTTCATAAACTTATATGTAGAAGCTGGTGAGACAACAAACGTAACACTATTAACACATATATATAGCGAGATGGCATTAATATTAGCTAAATATTTACCTACAGTTCCATATGCTAATCTTGAATGGCCTTTCGAAGAATGGGAAGATCAATACTATATAGGATTTTCAACTCCACAATACTTCTATTGGTATAACGTATATGTAGGCAATGCTGGAGGACCTAGCTTACCTATACTTCTAAATATTGCGCCTAGACCACCAGGAATGACGAGCCAACAAGAAGTGGCATTTACTAGCCAAGCATGGAATAGTTTACTAGCATTCTTAAACGGTACTCTACCCACTGCGACTCCACCTTCCTTACTAGCTATGCTACAAACTTCTACTAGTAGTACAACTTCTACTATTAGTAGTAGTACAAGTTCTACTTCTACTAGTAGTACAACTTCTACTATTAGTAGTAGTACAAGTTCTACTTCTACTAGTAGTACAACTTCTACTATTAGTAGTAGTACAAGTTCTACTTCTATTACTTCTACATCATCGAATATAACATTATATGTGGTTATAGCAGTTGTAGTAATAATAATAGTGATTCTAGCAGTAGTATTAGCACTAAGGAGAAGGTAAAAGTTATGGTTTTTTAATAAAATAAAATGGAAAATTTTTATGTATTGGGAGGTTGATTTATATTGAATCTTAAAACTGTAAAGTATGTTGTCTATAAAATAGTTACGTATTTTGTAGCATTTTTTATAGCTATTACCATAAATTTTTTCATACCACGACTCATGCCAGGTAGTGCATTAAGCACCTTAATAGCTGCACTCACTGGTGCGACGGGAGGAATAGCGTCAGTTACGGCAGCTGGAGGAAATGGTGCCTTAATAGCGCAGAACATACATTATCTACAAGCTGAGTTTGGTCTTTTACCTCAACCTTGGTATATTGAGTATTACCATTATATCTTAGGTATATTTACACTTCGATTAGGGGTTTCTATTGAGTATTACCCCTTATCCGTTACTAAGATTATTAGTTCCTCAATTGGTCTCACGTTAGGGGAGATTATAGTTGCCTCTGTTATTGCTTATTTCTTAGGTTCATGGATAGGTTCAGTAGCAGCTATGAGAAGAGGTCATAAGTCAGATATTATACTTTCAACTATTTTTGCAATCTTCATAACAATTCCTACATTTGTCCTTATAATGTATTTAGAATTAATCTTCTCTGTAGATTTTAAGTTAGTTATGATTTCGTTCCCGGGTATTTCTGCCTTAAGTTGGGGTACATTACTCAGACTTTTGAACTTCTATGCAGTACCTATGGCAAGTTTTATAGTTTCTCTAATTCCAGGCTTTATGTTTGGAATGAGAAATACGATGATTCATACTTTGAGAGATAACTATGCTTCATATGCAGAAATTTTAGGTTTTAGAAGAAACAATATAAGGAAAATGGTATATAGGAATTCAATGTTGCCTAATATTACTAATTTTGCTATTACCTTAGGATTAGGTATAAGTAGTGCATTAACGATAGAAGGATTGTTGGCTATACCGGGCACGGGTTACTATTTTGGAAACGCCATAACTAGTAGAGATCTTCCTCTTCTTGAAGGAATATTTCTTATTATAGTTATAATGCTTATAATTTCTCTTGCAGTAGTAGAGATAGCTTACGGTATATTAGATCCCAGAGTAAGAGGTGACCAAAGTTGAATATAGGATCCATAAAAAAATATATTCTATACAATAAACTAATTGCTGCTGGATTTTTTATTATTTTAGCTGTTACCGCACTTGGAATAGTTGGTCAATTTTGGACTCCTTATCCACCCTTTGCTACGTTTAGTCCTAGTTTACCTCCATCTCTTCAACATTTATTAGGTACGGACGTTTATGGCTATGATGTTTTTTCGCAGATGCTGAGATTTACCCTACCTACACTCTTGGTAGGATATGCAATAGGAGTTATTACCACGATAATTGCGGCGATAGTAAGTTTGTTAGCGGGTTATTATGCCTCTAAGGTTTTTGGAACAATATTAGATATTCTGTTAATTGTGGTTTTATCTATCCCTGGAATAGTGTTATTAATAATCATTGGCGCTTATTTTGAATCTGCAAACCTGAAAGTGGGTTACTTTACTATAATACTTACATTGACACTAACGGGTTGGGCGTGGGGTGCTAGGAATATTAGGCCACAAGTTATGTCATTATCAAATAAGGATTACATTATAGCTTCAAAGCTTGTAGGAGAGAAATCTTGGAGGATAATGTTTACCCAGATTATGCCTCCTATTATACCTCTATTTATATCGCAATTTCTTTTTGGTACGTTATATGGTATATTATCATTGGCTACGGCGGAGTTTTTCGGGGCAATTCCAGTGACTACGGAAAACTTAGGTACAATGCTTTCGTTAATTACATCGTCAGCTGCCTATCTTTCCGGAAATTGGTGGTGGATCTTGGGAGCAGTATTGCCTATAATTATATTAGCCATTGGGATTGGATTTATGATGGTAGGATTTGATGAGATAGCAGATCCACGATTAAGAAAGATAAAGCCCTCCATAGATAGGATAGAAATACCTATACAAACTGATGAAAAGATCATAACTATAGTAGTTAGGAAACAAGAAGTAGTAGGTGAAAGCAATGGGTGATAGTACTACTCCTCTTCTTTCAATCAAGAATTTAATTGCAGGTTATTATACGTCTACTGGAGTGGTCTTAGGAGTAGTTGGCGTGTCTTTTGATATCTATAAAGATGAGATCTTAGCTATAGTGGGAGAATCTGGTTCAGGTAAAAGTACTTTAGCATCGGCAATTTACGGTATATTTAAATATCCTGGTAAAGTATTTCACGGAGAAGTTGTGTATAACGGAAAAGATCTACTGAAAATAGATTATGATGAACTTAGAAATATAAGAATGAAAGAAATATCGATGGTTCCGCAATATGCTATGGATGCTTTAAATCCAGTAATAAAGATAGGAGATTTCATGAAGAGAGCTTTAGAAGAACATGGAATAGGTGGGAGTGAAGCGGAAAAAAGGATAAAAGAAAAGCTTCAACTTGTTAGACTTCCTGAAAAAGTTTTGAATATGTATCCTCATGAACTTTCTGGAGGAATGAGACAAAGAGTCGTTATTGCTACTTCTTTATTATTAGATCCAAAGTTGGTAATATTGGATGAGCCGACCACTGGATTGGATGTAATAGTTCAATATAAAATTCTGAAGGACATAAAAGAAATACAACGTAAGTTGGGAATTTCAGTTATGATAATATCTCATGATCTACCTCTAATGATGATGATAGCTGATAGGGTAGGAATATTATACGGTGGTGAACTAGTTGAATTGGGATCTAGAGATTCGGTGTTATATTCTCCTAAACATCCTTACTCTTTACTACTATTAAAAAGTGTTCCATCACTGATAAACTTAAGGGAAAAACTATTAACAATACCTGGGAGTCCACCAGTATTACTAAATAAGTCACCTAACATATGCGTATTCTATGATAGATGTCCATTCCGAATGGATACATGCAAAATGGAGAAACCTAAATTACTTAACGTAAATGGAGGCCATTATGTTAGATGCTTTATACCGCAGCAAGACAATAAAGCTGACTTAAATAATTTGCCAGTTCCAAAAGATTATTATGCTGAGGAGGAAGAGTTAATTTCAAAAAGTACAAATACTAATAGTGATGTAGTTCTAAAGGTTGAGAACCTAGTTAAGGTATTCTATGTTAGTAAAGGATTAATAGCAAAAGAGCCATTGTATGCAGTTAACGGTGTTTCATTTGAACTTAAAAGAGGAGTAATAACGGCTCTAGTTGGAGGGAGTGGCCATGGTAAGTCTACAATCGCGAGGATTTTAGCTGGTATTGAGGATCAAACTAGTGGAAAGATAATCTTAGAAGGTCAAGATTATTCATCTGTGGCAAAGAGAAGAAGTTTATACTATAGATCTAAAGTTCAAATGGTATTTCAAGACCCATATTCATCTTTAGATCCTAGGCATACTGTGCGTTGGCATGTTGAAAGATCTCTAACAATACATAAGAAAGTTAAAGACAAAAAGGAGTTAAATGAGAAAACAGCCCAAATACTAAAAATGGTAGGACTTAAACCACCGGAGAAGTATATGAGTAAGTATCCTCATGAACTTTCAGGCGGTGAAAGACAGAGAGTGGCAATAGCAAGAGCTATAAGTGTTGAGCCTGACGTACTTTTAGCTGATGAGCCTGTGTCTATGCTAGATGCCTCGCTTAGAGCTGGTATCTTAAACTTATTAAAGGGGTTAAAACGATTAGGAATGAGTATACTATATATAACTCACGATATTGCAACTGTCGCTTATATTGCTGAAGAAATTATGGTGATATATAATGGGAAAATTGTCGAAAAAGGAGATGTAAGGAGTGTTATTAAGGATCCTAAACATCAATACACTCAAGAACTGATAGAAGCTGTACCAGATCCGTATAAGAGAATATAAGTTTTAGAAAAAAGAACGTACAAACTGGTATATAAGTGATCTGGTTTTTTAGTGCGGAATAAATTAACATGATTTTAGTATTAATATTTTACCTTAAAATAAGGCGTTTTTATGTTTCATTGTACTTTATACTCATATGAAGGTTAGCAGTTGTTCTACTTTAACGTAGCCTAAAGATTTTCATCAAACCTAGTGTATTCCCTAAACGTATTTCAAGAGACTGTCCCGAACGCAAATAATTGAATAAAAATATAGAAAGAGAAATATTGTATTACGAACCATAAGAAATGAAATACAATTATATCTTTCAGTATAACGTGAAATTAAACTTATACTGTAGGAGAAAATAACCAGTAGTAGGGAAAAACAGAATTTTCCACATAGCCCACACTACCTCGATCAACTCGCACTGTACAAAGTTAGTGGGCTAACTGACTCTCGGGAACACGCGATAAGACTGAGGTGTAGATCGAGGAGTTGTAGATCAACGCAATAACGTAGACGAAGAGCTCCACCATATCCTTTTCAGTCGCGTAAGGTCTCCAATACCTCCTCATGAAGACCCCAAAGAACTCAACGCACCTCCTAAAACTTGGAAAACCATGTTGAAGCTTTCCCCACGAAACCCTTGTCAACTACCTTATAACCGCTGTGGGAGAAGCCGACCTTGTTGTCGGGGAAATTGGCAAGTTTCACTTAAATTTCGTGAATTATCATGGTGGGTGACATTAGATTGAAGACCTTGAAGCGAAGTAACTCCTATTCCTCTTCTTGGTGAACTCTCCCTTGAACCTTCTCCTAACCTTGCAGTTAATATATTGGTAGAGTAGTTTGGCTGCCTTGTACTTTCCCTGCCTTAGGCTCAGTTGGAACTTCTTCCACAAGGTCTCCTACGGGGAATTCACGCAAAACTAGAGAACGAGTAAAAACAAGTATTACAAGAGAAAAAGAAATAAGCAAGGAAGGAGAAAAACAACATAAGCCCACAAGGTCTAAGGGGATTAAACCCCATCATATAGGCTGGCTGTGAAGCCCCTAGAACGATCTAACAAGAGGGGACAAAACCCCGTGTAGGAGTGTGCAAGTAAATTTTTCTAGGGGCTGAAGGTAGTTGGTGTTATGCAAGAAAAACGATGTATTACAATCACAAGATTTATATAGAGGATACATGGTTGACACATACAGATTCACGGTTCCCCCAGGAGTGTTAGAGGCGAAGCATGTGAAGCCTCCTTGTTTCTCTTCCCGAAGGGGACTTCGATCAGAAAGGAGTCAGCCCTAGAGCTTCCCGACTTTGCCGAACAATGCACTACTTGGTAAGTAGTCCGAGAGTTCGCTAAGCTTCTGCTCCAGCTCCTTGGTGAACTCCTTGAATACTTTCTTGATTTTTCCTCTAAACTTCTTTGCCCTTCTGTGGATTTCGGATTTAGACTTGCATTCCCCCAAGAACCATCTGACCACCACGTCGGTCCTGTAGTAGCTCCAAACGTCTCTGTAGGAACACGTCCACACGACCATGACTATTAAAGCCCTCAATATGAAGAGGTCGTCTATACATGACAATACTTGGGACGTGGTCAGCACGTAGTGCATTTTCACAAGAGTTTTATGCCTTGAAGATAATTCTTCATAGGGAACCGGGCCGTTGTAGTACTCGATCCAAGGTTCCATAAACATCGGTACTACATCGTCCCGATTCCCTTTAAGTGTTACTCCACTTTTAACGTGAAGTGAAAATTCAAAATTTCACAGTTGTTTATCTTTTCTTTTGAATAATTTTCCATAAACTTGTACATAGATTTATTGAATTATTTGCACTCGAGACAGTCTCTTGAAGACATGAAATTATTGCAATCTAATGAAAATGAGGTTAGGGTGAGGTTAAAAGAAAACTCTTTTGGTGTGTTGAGACTTGAAAATGTCTAGTGTCTTAATGGTCTTATAGGTGGTACAGTATTTAAGTGCTCTATCTCGTCAGTTATTCCACCATTTGTAGCGATTTCCCTATATACAAGGGCTGAAGGTCTCCAGTACAGTCTTTTAGTACCGTAATCCACCTTTAACAAGCCAAACCTCATGGAGAAACCTGAAGCCCATTCGTAATTATCGGCTAAGGACCAGTGCAAATATCCTCTAACATCAGCACCACTATTTATTGCCCTATGAACTTGATAAACGTGAGAGACCAGATAATAAGGTCTTTGATAATCTGCATCATCAGCAATACCATTTTCTGTAACGTACATGTATAGATGATACCTATTCCAGTATTTAGTTAAAACGTCATATAACCCCTCTGGGAAGAACTCCCACCCAAAGTCGCTTGTTGGTAAGCCTGCTAAGCTTACTGAATTCCTCTCACATCCATGACCATAACCACCTAGACTAGTGTATCCCTTCTCAGTCTTCTTAACTACAGTCCTAGTGTAGTAATTAACACCAATCCAGTCTAACCTACCCCTTAAATCATCCCTCACAACCTTCTCACTCCCTCTCATAATCTCACCCCTTATTATGGCATCAAAGAACGCCCATCTGTTATCGTATTCGGCCATTTCAACAGCCTCCACATCTTTCTCCGTCAACGGTTGGAATGAAGAATTTGCGTAAATTATACCTATTGGCTTCTTAGAAACGCTCTTTATTCCATCATATGCTCTAGCATGAGCTTGAATAATGTTGTACATAGCCTTTCTGGAAAGTTCAAAGCTTAGATATCCTGGAGGGAAACCAGATTTTACTCCTACATATCCTGCTCCCCAAACCACGTTCGGTTCATTCATGGTTGAATACTCATCTGCTAAATCATCGAATTTCCATGCTATATATGCTGAAAATCTAGCAAACTCGTAAACCGCCCTTGTACTGAGCCATCCTATTGGGCCGGAAAGGTCCCCTCTTCTTACTCTTATTGGATCATGAATCCAAAGAGGTAAGGGCCAGTGATACATATTCAGAACGAAGTACATTCCTCTATCTTTTAGATCTCTAAACATTTCCCTATAATGATTCAAGGCATCTTTATTAGCGTACTCATCTAACTTTCTTAAAGTATTTTCATTAATTTCAACGTAATTTACGTCTTCCTTACTCTCATCAAGACTATCTGGTTTAGGCAATGGTTTTGGAAATATTCTACTCCATTCCACGTTTATTCTAGCTACCTTTAATCCCATTTTTTCCGCATTAATATGAAACGTTTTATAATTCCCCCAATAACCTGGTCCGTTTTCTGGAAGATCTCCGCTTACTAATCCTGCTGATATAATTTCTGGATCGTGCACCCATTTATACCAGTCCGTATTTGGATCTTCTGATCCTGGTGTACCCATTTCGGATTGAAATCCAGCTTGCGACCAACCGAATTTGAAATTCTTGGGTAGGCTATACATAGCTTTAATTTTGAGATCTAACATTTAAGCTTTTCATCAACATTTGCTTTTATGGGTTATCTTCAGAATTATACAAAAAGTTTATAGATTATTTATTAAGTATTACCTATGGGAAAGACTAAGTACAAGAGAGATTGGAACAAGGGGGTTGTTCTAATGCAGTCATCTTATTCGATATCTATTAGTAAAATTATATCAAAGTTATAGATTTATTAAATGGAAACTAGAACGTGTAAGACATTTTAAAAAGGTTTATGTGCGAGGATTGCGAGATTATCGTGGAGGTCATCTAGATGGACCTCGTAACCCTCGCACAACTTCTGATTCTAAGAAATTTAAACTTTAAGCCGAGAAAACACAAGCCAGAAGACCTTGCCTATGCAATATCAGCATACTTAATGGGAGTACAAGTTACCAAACTCGGGATACCACCATCAACACTCTACTACTACACCAAAAAACTCGGGATAAAGAGGAAGAAGGAGACCAGACCTAATGCCCTTCCTGCAACTCAGACCGCATAGTCAGAAACGGTTCATCAAGAGGAAAGACAAAGTACAAGTGTAATGCTTGTAAAAGAACATTCTACGACGTTACAAGCCATAGGATGAGTAAAGAACAAAAAGAAAGAATCCTGAAAGAGTACTTGAACAGGATGAGCATGAGGGGAATAGCTAAAGTGGAAGGAAAACAGCTAACCACAGTTTATAGTCTAATAAAGAGGAAAGGAATAGAGGCATACGTTAATCTATTAGTATTACAAGAACAACTAAGGAGTTTTACCGCAAAAAATCCACGGTGATTGACGAGAGTTGGACCTACCTTAGGGTTAGACACGGTCCCAAGAGGGAGGATATTTGAATTTGGAATGCACTAGCTGATGGTACACCCTTCTTCACTACCGGTGATAGGGATTACGGGAGTTTTCGTTTTCTCTTGAATTCTCTCCCTAAGTATAATATCTGTAATTGTCGTTTTTCAGATCTCCTATGATTTTCTCTAATGGAACAATACCTTTACCGGGCTCTACAAATTCTCTCTTATTATCTCTGTTAATGAAATCCTTGACATGGACTTGCAGTATCCTCTTTGAAATTAATGGATAAACTTCCTCATGTGAATTGCCGGCGAAGATAATATTTGCAGTATCATAAACGAAACCTACATTTTCGTCAAGTTGATTTATGAGCTTAATCAGATTATCCTTTTTAGCTAAACTATCATGAGTTTCTATTAATACCTTAACATAATAATCCTCAGCTAGCTTACTCATTCTATTTAAGGACTCAGCTATTCTAGATATTGCATTATTGTCTGTAGATTCCCCGCCATACACTCTTACACCTAAAGCGTTTAAGGCATTGGCCATTTTTATCAGAATTTCCAATAATTTTTCATTTCTTCTTTCATTCTCGTCGGCTGAGGAAAATCCTGTATAGCCAGCTAAATCAGAAATCTTGACCGATAAGAGAGTTTCAAGAGCTTCTCTGCTTATAGGTAGTTCCGGCTTTAAATGCTTTCCGTCATCGGAAACTCTCAGCTCTAAGCCATTAAACCCGAATCTATCTACTCTTTTCACTACCTCTCTTAAACTTAACTCCAGATAAGCAAGACTACTAAATATTTTCATATTTACAAGTTTACTCAAATCTTTAAAATTGTTTGCTGTTTAGTTTATGTCATGGAAGGAGTTTTCCTAACTAATATAACTCCTTTTACTAAAACTTTAGACCTAGATGTGGATGGATTAAGAAAAATTATTCAATTTGCGGAAGGCGTAGGCTATAAATACATAGTCCCTTTAGGTACAGCTGGAGAATTCTCTTCACTTACCTTTCAAGAGAAAGTATTAGTAGTTGATACTGTAAGAAAAACACTAAATAAAGGTGAAATAATAGCAGGAGCTTCGTCCACATCGTTTTTAGAAACTGGAGAACTTTGTAAAAAATATAAAGAAATAGGAATCAATACGATAATGATAACCCCACCCTATTATCTTAAAGGAAGCGAAAAGGGTCTCTTAGACTATTTTATAAAGGTAAGCCAACTCTGTGACTTTGATACAATAGTGATCTACAATAACCCCTCAACTGTTGGAATAGACCTTTCACCGCAGTTATTGAAGACATTAAGTGAATCAATATCTAATTTCAAGGCTTTGAAAGAGGCTAGATATAATGTAGTCGAATTTAAGGAAGTTGATAGATTGATAGGAGATAGAGTCGACGTTATAGACGGATTAGAGGAAAGGGCGTTATTAGGACTTATATTAGGAGCTAAGGGTTTCACTACGTCGATGGGATCCTTTTCAGTGTTACCTCTTAAAATTTTTGAAAATTATAAGAAACATGATATCGAGAATGCTACAAAACTATATGATCTGCTATTAGAGTATAGATCCTTCATAAAATTCCCGCTAACTATGTCGCATTTATCCAAGTTAGGTGCTTGGTTAAGGGGATTGATCTCGAGTTATGCTACAAGACCCCCATTATCAAATCTAGATGATATAGTAAATGATAATATAAAAAGGAAGATGATAGAGATAATTGAGAACAGAATACTTAGGATTGAAACCGGATAACATATATATGTTCACCAATTATTATAAAAGAAAAAGTTTTTTGAACTTAAATTACTAAGTATAAGAGTACTATATAACAAATAGGCTACCAACTATAGAACTTTATTATTAATTTCATAATTATCTTATGTTTGCATTTATTCATCGTGATTTGAATTTGATATGCTTGCTGAATGCTTCAATTTCCTCGAATGCTAATCTCATTGATTTCTCTTAAATTCTGACTCTAAAAGTGATTATTTTGAACGCTTCCTATCACAATTACCGAAATTATAAGTAGATAACAAGGGATTCTATCTTTTCCGATTTTCGGAGGAATTTCGTTCGAGTGGATAGTGTTTTGTTTAAAATTTAGCTTTAATAGTAATTCGAATATCTATCAGAAATATACTCTCTAAAAATTAAATAGGTAATCTTTTCAAAAGTTTAAACTTCATCTTAGTTAATTATCGGTTCTTGGTATTTCGGAGAAGTAACTTGTAAGCATCAATTCTTAAATAGGTGAGGGATTTTATAATAATGTGTCAGATATAAAGAAAATCCTAACCCAAATGAGTTTAGAGGAAAAGATTGCTCAATTGCAAGCTACTTCAGTTGAGAATTTACTTGAAGGAAAGGAATTTTCTGAAGATAAAGCTAAAAAGTTACTAAGGAACGGTATTGGGCAAATTACTAGAGTTGGTGGAACCAGACTTGGATTATCACCTAAAGAAGTAGCTAGATTGACAAATAAAATACAGAAGTTTCTCATGGAGAATACTAGATTAAAAATACCTGCGATAGTACATGAAGAGTGTCTAACTGGGTTAATGGTTAAGACTGCAACCGCTTTTCCTCAAGCTATCGGTTTAGCTAGTACATGGGATCCAGATTTAATCAGAGAAGTATCATCTACAATTAGATATCAAGCTAAGTTAATTGGAACAAATCAATGCTTGTCACCAGTTCTAGATGTATGTAGAGATCCCAGATGGGGGAGATGTGAGGAAACTTACGGTGAAGATCAGTATTTAGTAGCTTCAATTGGATTAGCGTATATTAAAGGTTTACAAGGAGAAAATGAACTCATAGCTACGGTTAAACATTTCGCAGCACATGGTTTTCCAGAAGGTGGAAGAAATATTGCTCCAGTTCATGTAGGCAATAGGGAATTAAGAGAGGTATTCTTGTTCCCATTCGAAGTTGCAATTAAATTAGGGAAAGCAATGTCTGTTATGCCTGCATATCATGAAATTGACGGAGTACCATGTCACAGTAACGCCGAATTGCTAACTAAAATCCTCAGACAAGAGTGGGGCTTTGAAGGAATAGTAGTTTCAGATTACGATGCTATAAGGCAGTTAGAGGCAATACATAAAGTGTCGTTGAATAAAAAAGAGGCTGCAATTCTAGCTTTAGAGGCGGGAGTCGATACGGAATTTCCCAACATAGACTGTTTTGGGGAACCATTACTAGAAGCAGTTAAAGAAGGCTTAATTTCAGAGTCAATCATAGATAGGGCTGTTGAAAGAGTATTGAGAATCAAAGAAAAATTAGGACTATTTAATAACCCCTACATTAATGAGAATAACGTACCAGAAAAATTAGATAATTCGAAATCAAGGGAACTAGCATTAGATGCAGCAAGAAAGTCTATAGTTCTCCTCAAGAACGATAGTATATTACCCTTAAGTAAAAATATAGGAACCATAGCAGTTATAGGTCCCAATGCAAATGAGCCTAGAAACTTATTAGGAGATTATACTTATACTGGTCACTTAAACGCAGATGGAGGTATAGAAGTAGTAACGGTATTAGAGGGGATAATGAGAAAGGTATCCAATACCACTAAGGTACTTTATGCTAAAGGCTGTGATATTGCAACTGAATCAAAAGAAGGATTTAGTGAGGCTATCGAAATTGCAAAAAAGGCTGATATAATAATAGCTGTTATGGGGGAGAAATCTGGATTGCCGTTATCATGGACTGACGTACCGGGCAAGGATGAGTTCGAAAAGTATCAAGCAGTTACGGGAGAAGGTAATGATAGAACTAGCTTAAGATTACCGGGTGTACAAGAAGAACTATTAAAGGAGTTACATAAAATTGGAAAGCCTATAATACTAGTTCTAGTTAACGGAAGGCCATTAGCACTCTCATCTATCTTCAATGAGGTTAATGCCATAATTGAGGCATGGTTCCCAGGAGAAAAAGGAGGAAATGCCATAGCTGATGTAATATTTGGGGATTATAATCCCAGTGGGAGACTACCCATATCATTCCCAATTGATACCGGTCAGATCCCAATATATTATAATAGGAAACCGTCATCATTAAGGCCTTATGTCATGATGAAATCAAAACCGCTATTTCCATTTGGATATGGACTAAGTTATACTGAATTTAAATATTCAAATCTTGAAGTTACACCAAAAGAAGTAAATTCCTCAGGAAAAATTAAAGTATCATTAGAAGTGGAAAATGTAGGAAAGAGAGAAGGGGAAGAAACAGTACAATTGTACATTTCAAAACAATATTCAGGCGTAAGCAGACCAATCAAAGAGCTAAAAGGCTTTGCTAAAGTATATCTTAAGCCTAATGAGAAAAGAAAGATAACATTTAGCTTACCATTAGAGGCACTAGCATTTTATGATCAGTACATGCGATTAATAATAGATCCTGGAGAATATGAGGTATTAATAGGAAAATCTTCTGAAGATATGGTTCTAAAAGATAGTTTTAGAGTGACTGGAAGTATGAGGCCTATATATGATAGAAGGGTATTCTTCTCAGAGCCCAAAGTAGAGTAGAAGCTAGATGTACTTTATGGATTTTTTAAATGATAAATACAACAAATATAATAGCTAATATCTTGCTATTTTACTATCATTTTAACATATAAATTTCCTTATAGATTAAGATAATAATACTTCATCATAAATCTTATATTATGTTTCGAAAGAAACATTCTTATGACGGGAAGATATAAGGTTTTAATAGTTCTCATAGTTCTATTGGTTGGTGTAATTGCTTTCCTATATTATAGGGTAGAGAACCATCAAGAAACTTGTGAACAACAAAAGGTATATTTCAGTTTTAATTTGGAGAAGGCTTTAAACTTTTACGAGTCATTAAATACTAGCTTGGGGCTTTTAAGAGAATATCCCGGATCCCATACAATATGGCTCGCAGATGATCAAGCCTTAGATTACAACGCTTTAATGTTAATTTATAATATAACTCATAACGTTACTGCAAAAACGTTAGCTGAACAGATATTGTTTGCGATAAAGCCTTACGGGGGTTTATATAAATATTATAATTCAGTTTTCGAAATTTTCGGAATATATCCCAGTACCATAACTCCTCAAAGCGGAGTAACTATTACTATTGGTAATATTGATAATTACACATTGAACGCAACACTTTTCAATCTCACTATCAGTAATTATTATGACTATGCTGATCTTTTAGCTTATAGAGTGTTATTATGGTTGCATCTGGGAAATTATAGTGGGGCTGAGGAGAACTTCATTAGTCTAGTGAAAATGTGGAACGGAATCGGGTTTAATGACTCAGCTTATTATAATGATACTTACCAGTCATACAAACTCGCACTTTTCTTGATAGTCTGGAGAGCCTTAGAATTAAATCCTCATACTTGCTTATTAGCAATTAAATACGTAAATATGGCTAGAGAAGTTTCCAGCATGATGTCTCTACTACAAAGTTCTCAAGGTGGAGTTTGGACTGGCTATAAGTATGTTAACGGAAAAATAGAATATGGCTATAACATTTCTTCAATGAATGGAGAAACTACTTCCCTTTTCGTAATAGCGTATGCATTAATGTCTAGTAATATAAGCATACCGATAACATCATGAAAGTTTTTACAAAAATTCCATTTGATAAAAATTATCTTTTTATCTAAATTTCCATTATATATTATAGCAAAATGGGCACTCATGTTTACATTGCAAATTCACTATATTTCAAAAACTATGACGAATTTAATTGGGTGAAAACGGTTTATAAAGGGAATATATGCTTAATCGTGTTAACACTTTTATATTTATACTATTTACAAATTACAATTCACAATGGCTCCCAGAATAGCCCTATAGCCCTAACTCCCATGTTGGACAACGTGGATTATAGTCATATCAGAAACAAGGGAAAATGTGTCTTGTGAAAGTCATCTAATACAAGTAATAATGTAAATACATTTATTACGTAAGCGTAAATCTTATAATATACGAATTCTACTTTTATATATGCCAGTGATTAGCATAAGAATTGACGACAGGTTAAAGAAGAAAATGGATGAATTAAGTTATATAAATTGGAGTGAAGTAATAAGGAGAAAGATAGAGGAAGTAATTGAAGAGGAAGAGAGGAAAAGGAAAAAAGAAAGAAAGGACTATAGGAGAATCTCCTTAGCCTCGGTGAGATCTTATGAATTCTTCTTAAATTACGGCGGTAAGAATTCCGAAGAAGTTATAAGGGAATGGCGTGAAAAAAATTGGCAGTCGTAGATGCATCAGTCGTAATAAAGTGGTTCGCTAATGAAAATTATAGCAGAGAATCACTAATTCTTAAGGAAGCATATGTAAAAGGCTTAGAGGATTTATCTGCACCTTGTATTCTTCCCTTTGAAGTTTTGAACGGATTAAAGTATACTTATAATCTAGGAGAGAAGGAGTTAGAAGAAGTAGGTAAAATTTTAACAGATTTTCAAATAACACTTTACGGATTCGAGGATATGTTAAGCGAGATTATTCCCCTATCTTCTAAGTATGGCATAACGATATATGATGCTGCATATATAGCATTGGGTAAGGTTTTAGGGGACAAAGTATATACTGCTGATGAAAAACTACTTAGAAAAGTAAAAGAATTGCATTTTATAATTCACATAAAAGACTTTAAATAACAAATATAATTTCATATCTACTGCAATGCTGCTATTCAATTAAGCTATTAAAAAATAATTAATTCTAAGTCTACGTTTTAACTCAAATGAAAACTACTATAGATGTCAACCAGTAGCCATACCCTATTGACAACACCTCGCCACATTCGACGCAGCTCTAATAATATAAAAAATTATGAGAAAATCTCAAAAAAATTTTTCATCTTTTTATTTATCTACTTTATCTTCTTCTTAGCGCAAGAACCACTCCAATTATCACTAATATGATCACTATAACTGCTATTATCATATATAATGTGCTATTTGAAGATGAAGTAACAGTAGAAGTAACCGTGGTAGTTGTAGTAGATATACTAGTAGTAGTTGAAACGCTAGTTGTAGTGGTAGTGCTTGTGGTAGTGGATGTGGTTGTTGTAGTTGTTGTTGATGTACTTATGGTAGTGCTAGTTGTTGTAGTACTCGTTGAAGTTGTTTGGTACACGAATGGGTCATTGGAAGTATACCAACTTGAAGGAACTTGCGAAGTATAATACCACCAAGGCTCTGGAACAGACTGATTAACCAAATGCAAAGCCAAAATAACGGGTAAAGTGGTGGTTCCAGTACTAACCCATGGTGGAGCTAGCCAATAATAGTTTTGTGCAGTAGGCCAGCCAACCACGGTAGTATTAACATATTCATACCACAGTGCATTATACACAACTCCTGCTGCTGGCATATATTTTAACCAAAAGAGTGCTAAATCATTTATAAGCTGATTCTCAACTTGTGGATTGGAAATATTGTTCCAAGCATAGAACACCATCTGGTTTACTGGTGGTGAGTTTGGTGTTAGTCTTAATGATAGATTGAGTCTCTCCATGTTATAATACGTGCTATTACCTATTGGCGTGACATTACCAGGAGAATTCCAATAGTTATATAAATATCCTTCAAAGTAGAATATTGGAGCAGGGCCTTGGATTAAGTTCCATATCATTCCCATCCAGTAATTCCCTGTTTGCATGTAGTTGTACCATGTGGAGAATGGTGGTGTTTGTACTTCTACGGTTATTCCTATTTGTTTTAAGTCTTGAGCAATTAGGGCTAAATCTGCATCCCAATCAGTCCAACCTGCTGGAGCCATAATGGTCATGGTTGGAACTGGAGTACCATTAGGAGCAATCAACTGCCCATTAACAAGTTTATACCCATGAGATTCTAGCAATTGTAACGCTGCAGTAACATTACCTTGGGGTGGAGCCATAGACTCAGCCATCTGCAAAACACTAGAATTCAAAACATTCAACATTTGCTCTGGAAGTGGAAGAGGTGTTAAGGTTGCTGGCTCATATCCATATTCAGCTAAATAATACAACGATGTTCTGTTTATAGCCATGTATATTGCTTGTCTCAAAACTGGATCAGTCAGTGGCCATCTCATGTTATTAAATAGAATCATTTGTGGATAACCTGGTGCAAAATAGTAATAACGATGGGCTGGATCCTTAGCTACGAAATTCTGTTGTATACCGGGTTCGAATGCCCCAGCCCATGTTATCTGACCATTATTCAACGCTGCGTTCTCTTGAACATTACCAGCATATGCTGGGAATAGTAGGTATTTTATTCTCGGTTCTCCCGGCATCCAATAGTGTGGGTTTGCTACTAATACTACTTGTTGTGGACTAAAACTATACAGCATGTATGGACCAGTACCTATGGGATTTGGATTGGTATAAGTGAATGGATTACCAGTCTTGTTTAAGGCTACATATGTACCATTTGGCAATTGTTGTACTGGGAATAATTTACCCCACTGTGCAGGATCAACAATCCATTGCTCCAAAACAGTATATATTATAAAATGTGTAACCCATGGATAAAATATTAGTTCTATTTCATATGGGTTTATTATTGTCATGTTTGCTATGTCGTTTGCAGTATAGCCGAGTTGTGGGTACGCTTGTTCTAGGGCGAACGTGTACCATACTGCTGTTGCATTGAATGGTGTACCATCTGTGAAGTATACATCATGCCTCAACCACAAGACTATTCCAAATGTCGGTACTGGTTTACCATTGACATATGCAGTAGCATTTGTAAATGTCCAATTAGTAGCCAACCATGGAATGGTTTCGCCATTTAAATAATTTACTAGTGCTAAAGGTTCGTAAATATACCATAAGCCAGTACCCGCTTGGCCATTTGGATCATTCCACGGGTTAAAATTATCTTGCCATGGCCCATTGGCAGCAACAATTGTCATACTTCCTTCTGGTTGAACTGATGTTGACTGCGCTAATATTGGCATAACAAAAACACCTATGCTCATCAACATTAAAATAGAAAATATGGTTGGAATTATCTTTCTTAACACTTCTTGCTTACCTCATTCATATTTAGCCGCTTGATTATTTAATATTTATAGGTAACAAGTTAAAAAATGTACGTTTATACTGTATTATGTACCTAAGCTTTGATCCTTATTTTGATAAATTTAGGTACGTTAGGCTTATCTAAAGTATATATATGAGTTTATTTAGCCAGATTTTCTATTGTCAAAAAATTTAAGCTCAGAAAAAGTCTTATACTACATGAATTGGAATGTAGGAATCATATCAGACGAGATCTCTCTCGATTTCGAGCACGCAGTAAAAGTGATAAAAGAGCTAGGTGCAAGTCACGTTGAAGTGAGAAATTTATGGAATAAGAATATAACACAAGTATCAGACTCCGAATTTTCAGAAATGAGGAACATTGTTGAAAAATACGGGTTAACTATTTCGAATTTAGATTCCTTTACCTTTAAAATATACATTAATGACGAGAAGGGTTATAAAGAGCACTTACAAATCTTGAGGAAGGTAATAGAGTTAAGTAAGAAATTGGACATAAACTATACTAGAATATTCACCTTTTGGTACGAGGGGGAATTAAAATATTATATTGATAAGCTAGCTGAAAGGTTTAACAGTGCCATTGATATAGCTGAAAGTGAAGGGGTAACATTAGTGATAGAGAATGAGTACAGCTGTCTCGTGGGAACTAGTAAAGAACTTAGAACGTTTTTAGACAAAATAAAGTCAAAATGGATTAAGGTATTGTGGGATCCTGGTAACGCATTTTTCGCTAGGGAAACACCATATCCAGACGCATACGAATTAATAAAAGATGACATCATGCACTTGCACATCAAAGACGCTATGGTTAAAGATGGGCACTTCATTTGGATGCCTGTGGGAAAAGGGATGATAGACTATAAGGGTCAATTTAGAGCATTAAAGGGTAAGCCATATGTAATATCTTTAGAAACTCATTATAGAAATGCCGCAAATGACCCGGAGGCAAGTACTAAGGAGTCCTTCAATGGCTTAATTAAAATATTAAGGGAGGTAACAAGTTGATACCATTGTTAAAAGAAAGTCTTATTTTAATCTCTTAATTAACCACTCAGTTACTTCTTTATACAATCTCTGTCTAACTTCATAATCGTAAAATATATGTCCACCCTTGTCAAATAGTAATATTTGTTTATCAGTAAACTTTACTTGGTTGTAAAACTCCATTGAAAATCTGAAATCTAATACCTCATCATCTTTCGAATGGGCAATGAGTATTGGGACGTTAATTTCATCAGCTATATGCATTAGGTTAACTTTCATTTCACCAATAATTTTGTCCCTTAACCTAAATGGACCAAAAGGTGAATATCTATATCGATCTTGGTTTAGTATCCAATTACTACGCGGCCCCTCAGCGGATAACACTGGTGCAACTAACACTAAAGCCTTTATGGCGTTACGGAATTTCTTAAACGTCAACAAAGCCATTTCTCCTCCTAAACTAAATCCCAAGAAACCAATCTTACTAAATCCCATCTTAATTGCGTAATTGACAACGTATTCTGAGTCCTCTAAAGCGTTTTTAATTGAGAATGCTTCATCGAAAAGTCCGCAACTATCCCCATGCCCTCTATAATCGAATCTTATAGTAGTAATCCCCGCATTACATAAATTAATTGCTAGATCAGAGAAGAGTCTTCCAGCCTCTATGTGATTTCCCGTAAATCCATGAAACATGATTAATAAAGTACTTTCATTCATGGAGGGTGGTTTATTCATTATGTAGAAAATCCATTCATTATTCTGAAGATCAATAGTACCAGAAATAGGCTTGCAAGTGATCTTAATTCACCCATATTTTTCTCGATAATGCAGTATAAAAGGGTTCATAAAATCTTCGAACTTAAGGTTTTCCAGATATCAGCAAGAGTACCCGATCTTAGTTACTTTAGGTTCACTAAAGGAATCTGTGAAAGGCCTTTTATAAGGTTATTACCCGTTAGATGTCTAGAATCTATAATTTAAATTATAATCTAACTAGTAACTTGTAAAAATTAAATATGCATAAAGCATTAAAATATCTGAGGATATAATGGAGTTCTTAAGAAAATTAATATCAATAATTGTAGCTGTTTTAATGATCATAAGTTTAGGGATAACATTTAACGTTGCAACATCACAGCCAACATCTGTACAACCCGAAGGGAGTTTAGTTGTAGTAGCAAATACTGTAGGCACATGGCAAGACAACTTCAACCCATGGAACTCTCCTACTGGAGGATACGCAGGCATGTGGTTTATATATGAACCCCTGGCGTTAATAGACTATGGTACAGCGCAGATTATTCCATGGCTAGCCACTAATTGGACATTTACTACTGGTTATATTTACTTGCCAAATGGTAGTAAGGTTCAAACGTTGGCGTTAATCTTGTGGTTGAGGCATGATGTATACTTCACAGATGGTACACCATTCAATGCAACAGCAGTATGGTACACGTTCGCCCTAGAACAAGCGTACCCACAACTCGGCTATACTGCAAACGACATAGCAAACATGACAATAATAAACCCTTACCAATTGGAAATAGTGTTTAACCAAAGAGCTACTCCAGTTATTTTATATACAATCCTTGGGCATTTTATTGTCGATCCTGCACAGTGGGGTAAATTATTCCCAGTACAACAATTGCCAAATGGTACATATGTAGCCTTAAACAAGACTGGTAATCCATATATATGGCAAGTTACGAATCCCATAGGTACTGGTCCATACATGCTGTATAGTTTTAGTCCACAACAAGTAGTATTAGTAGCAAACCCACACTATTGGATGCCGGGAGAACCGAGAATAAAATACCTACTATTCCCAGCATATGCAAGCAGTACGCAAGCTACTACTGATCTTGCATTGGAAAAATACAGTGGGCAGGATTATCCATTCAAGATATTCAATCTGTCTTTGTAGCAAAAAATCCACAATACAATCACTACTTTTTCCAACACGTTACATCACCTGGCGTTTTATATCTCAATGATATGAGATGGCCTTTATCTGATCCAGTTTTGAGGCAAGCTATTAGCCTGGCAATTAATAGAACTGCTATAACTTACCTAGTATACTATAACTATACCACCCCAGCTATAGATTTACCAGTTTCGGTAGGTCAGCTCGGATTCTTTAACTCAACTGTAACACAGCTTGCTCAGCAATTAGCTCCACCTCAAGGTAATGTTACTGCAGCGTTGCAATTGCTAGAATCTCATGGGTATAAACTTGTCAATGGGCAGTTGATTGCTCCTAATGGTACTCCAGTTCCAACTATGACTATTGAAGCACCTGCAGGTTCGACAACGTGGGATGCTGAAGTAAACATAATTGCTCAACAACTTAAACAGATAGGATTAAACGTTCAAGTGATAACTCCTCCATTTTCCACTGCGTTAAATGATTTACAGACTGGGAATTTCTGGATAGAAAGAATATATCTGCTATCAACTGGTCCTACACCAATAATGTTTTTCCAAGCCTTTCTCTATAATCCAGTGAATACACCAGGTAATATAACTCCTATAGGTAATAGTACAACATACAATGTAGGAAGGCTAAACTTATCTTTACGTTTATCTCCCAATTCTCCGCCGATAATAAAACTTTACCAATACGCTAGTATTTCCGGAAAGTTCTTAGACCTCAATTTTATCTAACCCTAAGTATGTTATTGCATTAAGATCAAATCTATACTTATTTTCTTCAAAGAACTGTTTAATACAATTTTTAACGTCTTTTATCGTATAAAATATTTTATTGCTCATGTAGTTCTTGAGGGACTTGAAGACCGCCTCAGCCATATTAAGCTCAGGCGAGTAGGGAGGAGTAAACACGGGATGAATACCCTTCCTACGACAAACCTCAAGCGTACCCTTAGTCTTGTGAGGAGAGTAATTATCCATGACCATGTAAACCCTACCACTACCCACACGCCTCCTAAAGTACCTCAAGAAATACTTAACAGATTCAGAGTTAGGCCTTTTAGCAAGAGAAACTATTACTTCACCGGTCCAAGCGTTTATAGCGAGAATAACATAGATTGAGGAAAAACCTATATTGACGCGCATTACGGGCTTACTGCCGATCTTAGCTAGAACCTTCTTAATTGACGTGCTAATTACTGCCCTACACTCGTCTAGAAAGAATAAGGCCTTTCCTTCCAATTTCTTTATTTTTTTTAAAGTCTTCCCACTTGTCCTTTTCTGCCTGGATGTTGGTAGGTCTGGGTTTTACTAGGTTGTATCCTAGTTCGTGGACTAGTTCGTATAGTCTGGATTTCTTGTACTCTATTCCTTGTTCTTGTAGTGCTATCTTTAATGTTCTCATTGTCCAGTACTCTTCTTGTATTCCGTATTTTTGGGGCTTATCTTCAAGTATTTGTTTTATCTTTTCTTCTTCTACTTTTCTGGGTCTTCCCGATCTGGGCTTGTCCCTTAGTCCATCAAGACCTTCCTTCTTGTACTTACCAATCCACAATTTTATCGTGGAATAGCCCTTGTTAAGCATTTTCGAAACTTCTTTCTCCGATTTACCATCAACTACGTGCAGCTTCACTGCAAGAATCCTCTCCTTAATTCTCGCGTTCTTCTCTTCCTTATAAGCTTGAACCAAATCTTGCATAGTTCAATCTGGTAATGCTAATCTATAAACTTTTCGGAAACACTAGCGATGGGTAATTTTAGTAATGTAACTGAATATGAGAAGCTCTTAAATGAGATTGGAATGTTCTGGCTAAAATATATGCCGGCAATTGTCCTAATAAATGGATGGGTTAATTATGAGTATATTAATAGTACAATTACAGGTTGGGTAACTCCGCAAAATAACTATTGGATTGGAGCACCATGGTATAATCCACCGCTACCCGTTATTTTGGCTTTGCATTTGGTTAATCAGTCTGTTCCAGAGCCTTGGTGGTATTATGAAAGTCAGTTTAATATTACAGTTCCTTCCAGTTGGTTGACTTCAAATGATCCATTCGTGTATCCTACAAGTACTAGTACAACTAGTACTACTACGTCGACAAGTACTAGCACATCTACTAGTACTGTAACTACTACGACTAGTACTGTTACTACTACGAGTGTTTCGACTACTACTAGTGTTTCAACGTCTGTGAGTACTACGACTAGTACTGTAACTAGTACTGTTACCAGTTCATCATCCAATACTACACTATATGTCATAATAGCAGTAGTAGTCATAATCATAGTAATAATAGGAGTAGTACTAGAACTAAGAAGAAGATAAAAATAACAATTACAAATAAATTTTCTTTTTTAAAGAAAATTTATTTATATTTAGTTTTAGAAATTAATCATAGATAAAAAGTTATTCGCTTCTTCAATTACTTTACTCTTTACCTCATTTGGCTCGAAGAAGTGATCTCCCTTCTCTAATAGAACAAGTTTCTTTTTCTCTACTCTTATTCTTTCAAGGAACCTAATGGACTGCGTGTAAGGAACAACACTATCGTCTTTGCAATGAATTATCAAGATTGGAGAAGAAATTTTCTCTGCTAAGTTCATCACGTTTGCCCTTGCTACACTCTTGTACCCATCTTCTTTAAGCTTTAAGTTTCCGTATCTCCCCACAAGGTAGTAATTATCGACCTTTTTAGGTGGATTTCTAAAGACTTCCGTAAAGTCTATTGCGGGAGCGAGGAGTATTAACGCATTTATTCCACTGAATTTAGCAGCTGCGTAAATCGCCACGTGACCTCCCATACTTACGCCTGCTAGTCCAATTTGTTTAGGATTATACTCTTTTTCAACAAAACTGATTATATTTTCAGCGTCTTCGTAAGCGTGATCTATTCTAAAATTTTCGAAAGGAAATTTACTTTTATCATGTCCTCTAAATTCTACTCTAATTACGTTTATTCCCTTTTCGCATAATGAGTTTGCTAATTCATTGTAAGGAGGCTGGAATCTGCTTCCAGTAAATCCGTGAAATAGAATAAAGAACTTATCACTTTTTTCTGGAATGTTGAAGGTTACATTTAGTTCATCTACTACGTCGTCATATTGCCTACAACTAACCATTAACTTGATATTACTTGACTTCGCTATAAAATGTTATCGAGTAACTAGTTAAACGTGACATTTACAGTTTCTAAACTTCAATTTAGGTATTGTTACTATATCTTTTTGCCCTTGGTAAGGATAATCTCCGGTTTCCCGATAGAAGTTCTCGTATTTTTCTACTTTGGATTCGGCGATTTCAACTCCCAACCCAGGCTCTGTTGGTACCTTTACTCTCCCATTCTCTATATTAAATGGCCTCTTTATTATATCATCTTCTAAATATATGTAATGCGTGTCTATTGCGTAGCCTAGGTTTTGAGTCACTGCTGCTGAGTGAAGCATTGCCGCTAAAGCTATTCCAGTTTCACTTGGACTATGCATTCCTAATTCTAAACCTAAACTCCAAAGCGTGGCTGAAAGCTCAAGATAGCCATATATCCCATACCACCAATGTGGGTCTCCTAATATTACATCTACGGCATTTCTGAGGAAAACGTTAGGTACATCCTCAAATCTCGTCGCTACTGTATTAGTAGCTACAGTATACCCAGTGGCTTGTTTGAACGCTCTTAATCCCTCCATTGTCCAGACCGGGTCCTCAAAGTACTCAATCCTTATCCCGTTTAAACTCTTAGCTACGTTTATTGCTTGGGATAGATTCCACCCACCATTGGGATCAATTCTAAATACAGCCTGTGGGAATTTCTCTGCCAATGCCTTAACAACATCTATCTCGTGCTCCGGTTTGAAAACTCCTGCCTTTAATTTTATTGACGTAAACCCGTATCTTCTAACTATCATTTCGGCATTTGTTACTAGATCTTCCACTGTTTCTGTATCCTCTGTTGGGAAAATGTAAGCTGAAACCTCTATGCTATCCTTTAGCAGACCTCCCAAGAGATTTGATATCGATACTCCTAGAGCTTTCCCTTTTATATCGAGAAGTGCAGTCTCTATGGGAAACCAAATTTGGGGTAATAGTTGATTATAATAGGTTGCAGTTATTGGAGAAGCAACTTTCCACTTTAACTTCCTTATATTGAACGCGTCCTCACCTATTAATTGATCTTTCAACTTTTCAATGAGTGGAGCTAATGAGAATCCACCACCTCCAGTTTCACCATATCCAGTGACTCCCTCATCGGTAATTATTTCCACTAAAGTGAATACATTTCTTCCAGGGTGTTCACCAGCAACCCTTAGCAATTTTCCCCTTATTGGGACAGCTATACTCCTGACCTTAATGTCTTTAATTCTGATTTTAATCACCTCTGATTTTCCTTCTTTTTCGTTAGAGTATTAAAACATATCCTATAACTAGTATCTCTATTGTGATGAAAAATAGTTTTAATATGCCCGATATAGAGAACTGATTATTACAAAGAGATTGCGTAACCCCTAAGGATTTCAACAAGTATTAAGGATATAGTGAACCTATGCATTAGCTTCTAATTAAACGTTTATTGCGTTAAACTTGTAATATCCATCCATTTGAAGCTAAGCTATGAATACGTACGAGCTAGGAATAATACTTAAATTTAATATTACGAATAGCTACTAGATGTCAAAAGTAATAGACCTTAGAGTTGAGTTCACAATAAATCCCCTTGGTCTAGACGAACCAAAACCTAGATTTTCTTGGATCTTCATGCCAACAAACAGAGGTAATTCACAAAAGGCATATAGAATTGTAGTAGGAAGTTTAAATAACATCACTAAAGATAGCGGTGACATTTGGGATTCTGGAATTGTCGAATCTGACGATAATATCGTGGAATATAAAGGACTTCCACTAAAGAGCTACAATAGATACTACTGGAAAGTCAAGGTATGGGACAAGGAAGGTAAGGAATATTCAAGTGATATAGCGTGGTTTGAGACTGGAGTGATTGAGCCAAAGGATTGGACATGGGTAGGAGGAGGGCAATTACTGAGAAAAGAGTTCGTCATTGACAAAGAGGTGGAAGAGGCTAGGGTATATATAAGTGGGTTGGGATACTACGAGTTGAGGATTAACGGAAATAGAGTAGGGGATAAAGCGTTAGACCCACCATGGAGTGAGTACACTAAGACAGTGTATTATAGCGTTTATGACGTTACTAAGTTAATTAGGAAAGGAGTTAACGCCATGGGTGTAATATTGGGAAGGGGAAGGTTCGGTCAACGATTTAGAAGTGTAAAGTATTACGGTGAACCCAGAGCCACGGTCATGTTAAGGGTTAATCTTATTGATGGAAGTGTAGTGGAAATTGATACTGATGAAAACTGGAAGTGCCTTCAGAGTGGACCAATAATAGGTGATGATATATATCTTGGTTATAGGTACGATGCCAGACTTGAACCAAAGGGATGGGACTCACCGGGCTTCAATGATTCTTCTTGGATGTCTTGCTCTAAACTTCCTCCTATAGGTAAACTTAGATCATCGGCAACAATACCAGCAACGAAAGTAATGGCTATTTTGAAACCTAGAGAACACTTAAATCCCGCTACCGGTATTCACGTCTTTGACTTCGGTCAGAACATTACGGGATGGGTGAGGGTTAAGGTTAAAGGAGGTATTGAGGGTAATGAAATAAGAGTTAGGTATGCAGAACTTTTGAACTCTGATGGTACGCTAAACACCCTTGACCTTAGAGGTGCTGAGTCAACAGATGTATTTATTTTAAGGGGTGGGGAGATTGAGATTTTGGAGCCTAGGTTTACATTTCACGGTTTTAGATATGTGGAGATTACTGGATACCCGGGTACTCCGTCAATGGATGATGTTGAGGCAGAAGTCATTCACGCAGATCTAGAATCCATAGGTTCCTTTGCCTCTTCAAACAATCTGCTCAATAGCATTCATAGAATAACACTTTGGAGTCTTAAGGGGAACTTGGTGAATGGAGTTGAAACTGATTGTCCACAGAGGGATGAGAGAATGGGTTGGCTTGGAGATGCGTGGTTATCCTCAGATTCAGCAATACTTAACTTCAATATGATTAGGTACTACGAGAAGTTCATAAAGGATATCATTGACTCCCAAAAAGAAGATGGGTCGATATCAGATGTTGCACCTCCATACTGGGAAATCTACCCGGCTGATCCAGCCTGGGGTACTGCACTCATATACATACCTTGGATACTTTACGTATATTATAACGATAGGAGGATTCTGGAAGACAGCTATGACGTCATGAAGAAGTGGTGGAATTACTTAAATTCGATGACTAGGGACGGAATCTTATATTTCAATAAGTATGGTGACTGGGTTCCTCCTGGAAGAGTTAGGTCAGTTGAACATTGTCCACCGGAGATTATCTCAACTTGGATACATTATAGAGATACAAAACTTCTCTCGAGGGTAGCTAAGATACTTAAGAAAGATACTGAGGCTAAGTCGTTTGAGGAGAAAGCAAAGCAGATTCTTGATGCTTTTAACAGGAATTTCTTGAGCGAGGTTTCTATGGGTCGCTATTCTACTATGGGTTATTACTCTACATACACTTCACCAGATGGATCAAAGGTGAAATTCGGTGGGTCTCAGGTGTGTAACGCATTACCTCTAGTTGAGGATATGGTTCCCAAAGAGGCCTTAGTACAAGTTGTGAAATCCCTTGTTAAGAGTGTTGAGGTAGATTGGGATAAGCATCTAAACGTAGGAATAATTGGGGCTAAATACGTTCCAGAGGCATTGGCAAGGTATGGATATGTTGATCTTGCATATGACACTTTAACACAGGAAAGTTATCCCAGTTACGGTTATATGATCAAAGAAGGAGCTACGACACTTTGGGAGAGGTGGGAAAAACTTACTGGAAGTGGTATGAATTCTCATAATCATCATATGTTTGGAAGTGTGGATAATTGGCTTTACAAGTATGTTGCCGGCTTAGATGTTTTAGAACCAGGATTTAAGAAGGTTTTGATAAAGCCCTGGCTTTACAAGAGGCTTAGTCATGCTTCAGCATCTGTGAGAAGTATTAGAGGATTAGTTTCCGTTGAATGGGAGCTTAGGAGTAACGTATTCAGACTTAAAGCTACGATACCCTCATTTGCTGAAATTCACTTACCTAAAATTAGTGAGAAAGTTGAAGTGCTAGAGAGCGGATCTATTATCAGTGAGAAAACTCCCGGAATACTCTCCATTAAGGAAGAGTCTGATTGGATAATAGTTGATGCTAGCTCTGGAAACTACGATTTCGAAGTGAGAGGTGTTAAAGGCAGATAGTCCTTTTTGTCTTGTTAAAAATTTTAATTCTTGTCATTTAAAAGATAAAATATTTTTATAGATTTACTTATCAAAATGATATCTTAGCTTTTGCGATATTTACATCCTTACAGTCTCTTATGATTAGTCTTATTATTGTTCCCTTAACGCTTATTGGAACAACGTTAAGTTTATTTCCCCTAAGCTTAACTTCGTCTATTAAACTTGAACGATCTTTTGTCAAGTAATATAATTCTAAAGTTGCGTCTTCCTCTGGTTCTATTAATAGGTAAGTCTTCTTGGGTACCGGTATCGGGTGTACTTCCATTGATGATGATTTCTCATCCCAAGTATAGCTTAAATTAATGTCAATAACTCCGTTTTTAGAACCACTTTCCACTCTTAATCCCCATGGATGTACTCCATCCCAAATCCACTCCTTATCCACATTTCCTCCATCTATATCTAGTAGTACTGGTAAGTTAATCGATGGTTGAGGTGAATAAGCTATGGCATAAGGTTTTGAAGAACTAATAATATCTACCTCATCCGTGAATACGGCAAATGCAACTGGCATGTCATCCACGTACCATACAGCTCCACTTTCATATAATTTTATACTGAATGCGCAAGGTTTTTCCTCTACGCATTTATTTAGATCAACGAAATCAAGGGGAATCTCAACCATTTTTCCAAATCTACCAACGTTGGCTTTTAGGATACCCTTTATGACGGAGAAATGGCATACTCCTCCAGCGAACAGATCATCTGCCTCAAATCCAAACCATAGCATTGGTGAATCCTTATCGAAAATCCATCTGGCAATTTGGCTATAAGTTGATAGAGGCCATAACTGACTTTCTCACCGCCCTGGAAGCGGTAGACCCAAAATCATTTTACAAAAATAATTCCGGTAAGGTACTATTAATTTTATAGAAAATAAATGGAATTTATAACTATATTAAGAGTTCAACAAATTGAAGAAAAGCTTAAGGTGAGGAAGACGGTATTATCACGAGGTGAACCAAGGTGATAACACCTTGTCTTCCCCACCAAAATAACATTCAACAAATAGGATATAAATTACTTTCCATGTTAGACTTCCAAGGGAAAAAGGCAGAGAACGTAGAAAAAACGCTAGTCTCCGCGTGTTTATGGAACGACTCCATAGAAAACAAGTCAAGCGCATACAACGTATCACCACAAACCGTGAGGAATTACGCGGAGGAGCAAGGTGTAGAAGTAGTTGAGAAACTCTTGGAACAAGTGAGGAAAATATCCTTGGAGACGCTAAAGGGAGAGAAGGAAATAGACATTTCAATAGACTGGACCACCAAAACTTGGTACGGGAAACCGGTGGAAGGACTCGGAAGCTCGGAAAAGGGAAACTCGTGGAACTACGCAACAGCAACGACTAAACATGATGGGAAAGTACTCCTACTGGCTTTCGTCACACATGTGAACGGGATGACCAAGGATGATATCGTGAAGATCCTCGTGGAGCAAGTTGTTGCAATGGGATTCAAGATAAGGTTAATAGTTCTTGATGCGGGTTTCTACACAGTTGATGTGCTCAACTTCATTTCGCAGTTCAATTATATAATTGGTGTCCCCGTTGGGGACGTGAAGGTCTATGAGGAGTTTGATGGGGAGTACATGACAAATAGTAAGAGGCATAAGAAGGACGAGCAGGTTAAGTTCAGGCTGATCGTGTATCGCAGGGAGAAAATCAAGAGGAAAAAGGAGAAGGTTGTTTACTTCGCTAGGGCGACTAATCTTGACCTACCGAAGAAGGAGGTGTTGAAGTTGTATAATAAGGTAAGGAGTCCCATAGAGACCTCTTACAGGAACATCAAGGCTTTCCTTCCCTTCACTAGTTCCGCTAAGTTCGTCTTCCGCATGTTGATCTTCGTATTGGCCATGGCCTTTTACTCCTTGTACACCGTATTTAAGAGTGTGGTGGGAAGGGAAGAGTTCAGATCACTACTTGTCCTCTTGTTCCCTGAAGATTTACTAAATTTGGAAAATTCTCTATTTAATTTGTTAAAAACACTTATTAATACTATAGATTTATTTTTAAGGAGGTGATTTTGGGTCTACCGGAAGGGACGAGGGTTCCCATCCAGAGGGTTCATCGTTCCCACCATTGATTCGGGTTTACATCTCTCATTTGGTGGGCAGTCGAGTGGATCAGAGATCCACTCCCATTTGGAAATTGGGGGTCCATCATTCACGTTGTCTGGATCCCGTGAAATAGAAAATGGAGATGATAGTTGCTCCTCCCTCAGTCTCATTAAACCCTCGATCGAGCTGGAGAGGAGGATCATCAACGCCGCTAAGAAAAATTCCACCAAAGAGGTATTTAAACTTTATAAGGGGGCTATCCATCCCCGCCTCGGAGAGGCGAGGCTTTACGCCCCCTTAACCCCCATTTTTTGTAAACGTTTCTTTTGATCTCAGTGATACTGTTACTAAGCTCTTTAGTTTGCCATATTTAGCATTCTTGAATTTTAGATATTCATACTCATCCCAACTAAATTCCCAGTACTCATTGGGGTTGCATCCCTCAAAGCGTTCTCCATCAGTAGTTTTCACTCTTCTCCAACAATAAAAAACGTCATTCAATTTACGTCCTTTAAGTAAGGGTGAAAATCTTAGGACCATACTATCAAATCTCCTTAAGTATTATAATAACATATCCTTCTTTCATAATAGAAGGGGAAAGTAAATAACACAAAGCTTATATAATAGATAATAAAGACGCTCTATAATGAGAATAGGGAATTTAAATGTGGAAATAGAATTTATCGCAGATAATATTGTTAGAGTTTTGTACTATTATGGAAGGGAAGTCATAGTAGATAATAGTCTAGTTGTATTACCGAACCTAGAGAAGCTAGGCATTAAAGGGGGAAGTACGAGTCCTTCAATAATCTCTTTTGCCAGTAAATCTCTCAGTGTGAATATAAAAACTTCTAACGGAGAGTTAATAATAAAGGACAACAAGGGGGGAATTGTTGTTAAGGAGAAGAGGAGGGATTTGAAATTTAACGAGGAGTTATCAACTTACAACGTTGATCAAGTGTTTGAATTGAGTGAGGGTGAGAGATTATATGGCTTGGGACAACATGCAGGTGGAAATGGTTTAGGTCAATCCTCAGCCTACAAGTTAGACTATAATGGTCTTTCCGTAACGTTGTCTCAGAGAAATACTGATATCGGTATTCCATTCATAATTTCTAGTAAAGGTTATGGAATATTGTGGGATAACTATTCCCTAGGATCAATAAGTCTTAAGGGGAACGAATTGAGGGTTTGGTTTGAAGCTGGTAAAAAGATAGACTATTACGTAATTTTCGGTGACTCCATAGACGATGTAATAAAGGGTTATAGGAAGTTGACTGGAGATGCCCCTCTCTTACCTAAATGGGCCTATGGGTATTGGCAGAGTAAGGAAAGGTATAAGTCACAAGATGAGTTAGTAAGCGTAGTTAAGGAGTTTAGAGAAATGAAGATACCCTTAGATGTAATAGTGCTAGATTGGAGGTATTGGGGAAAATATGGATGGAACGCTTTCAAATTTGATGAGATAGATTTCCCAAGACCTAAAGGTATGGTCGAGGAAATTCATAAAATGGGAGCTAAGTTGGCAATATCAATATGGCCCACTTTTGGGAAGGAGACTGAAGTGTTTAAGGATATGGAGAGTAAAGGGTGTATAATTCCAGGGACTACAGCATTTAATCCCTTTAAGGAGGAATGTAGAGAGCTTTTCTGGAGTTACGTAAAGAGGTTTTACGATATAGGAATAGATGCCTATTGGTTAGATGCCTCAGAGCCCGAAACTGGACTAGGCTTAGTCTTCTTCTCCCCAATTCACGATGTGGATTTAGGGATTGGAAAAGGGTATGAATATTTGAACGCTTACCCGTTAATGGAAACTAAGGCTGTTTATGAGGGGCAAAGGAGAATTAGTGATAAAAGAGTTGCAATATTGACTAGATCTGCTTTTGCTGGTCAACAGAGGCATTCAGCAATAAGTTGGTCTGGTGATGTATTAGGGGATTGGGCTACATTGAGGTCTCAGATCCCCGCTGGTCTTAACTTTTCAATTTCTGGCATACCCTACTGGACTACTGATACTGGTGGCTTCTTCTCTGGAAATCCGGAAACTAAGGCCTATGCAGAGATTTTCGTTAGGTGGTTCCAGTGGAGTACTTTTTGCCCTATACTTAGAGTTCATGGTACGAACTTCCCTAAGGAGCCGTGGAGATTTCCAAAGGAATATCAAGACGTTATCCTTAAGTATATAAGGCTTAGATACGAATTACTTCCTTACATTTACTCATTGGCATGGATGACGTATAGCAATAGCTACACAATTATGAGACCACTAGTTATGGATTTTCGTAACGACAAAAACGTTTACGATCTTGATGAACAATACATGTTTGGTCCTTATATAATGGTATCTCCAGTAACATTACCGAGCATTAAAGAAAAAGAGGTTTACTTACCCTCTGATGAGTATTGGTATGACTTCTGGACTGGTGAGAAGTTGGAAGGAGGGAGAACAACAAACGTTAAAGTTTCATTAGGTACAATACCCTTATTTGTGAGAAGTGGCGCTGTTCTACCATTATTGGGAAAAGATGTGAGTAATGCAATGGAGGACTGGGATGTGCTTCACTTGAGGATATATCCCGGCAAGGATGGCTACTTCGAAATATATGATGACGATGGTGTTACATATGATTACGAAAGGGGAAAGTACTTTATCATACCTATTAGATGGGATGATAATAAGCAAGAGCTCACCATAGGGAAGAAAAGAGGAGACCTAGAGATGAGGAAGAGAATCATGATAACCTGGGTTGAAAAAGGTAAGGGTATTGAGTACTCGAAGCCAGACGTGGAGGTAGAATATGATGGTAAGGAAAGTATTACGGTTAAAAGACATTAGTATTTTTATTTTATTATTCTTTTGTCTTAACAATGAAGGAATTCAAGTTAGCCGTTTACGTTACAGCCCCTACTCTAAAGAGTCTAAATGAAGAAAAGATCAATTATCTTATTGAAAAGCTTAAAGAACTGGGAGTATCTAAGGTTTATTTGGAGAATTATAGGGATGGGCTAACGCTGGATGCGAATACAATGGTTAAGTTCAAAGAGGTTTTTGGGAAACAGTTTGAAGTTGCTGGAGGGATGGCTATTGGTACGTGGGGTGAAGGTTGGGGTGAAATGGAGAATTTCGGTTTTAAAGTTGCTTGTTTAGCTGATGAGAGAAATAGGGAATTGGTTAGAAGAGTTGTTGAAGAGCAGGCAAGTGTTTTTGACGAGATAATAATTGACGATTTTTGGGCTAATTGGTGCCACTCTGAGATTGACGTTAAACTATTTAACTCGATGTATGGGCTAAACTTCACTAGAGATACGCTAGTTAAAATGTTGAGAGATCCAGTCGTATCACGTTTATGGTGTGAGTATTCTTCCTCTCTAATCTATAACGTTTCAAGGGATTACGTTGTAGAACCGGCTAAGAGAGTAAACGGCAAAATTAAGATAACTCTAAAGGTCGCTGAGTGGAGAGAAGACTTCTATCATAGAGGTCTTAAGTTAGATAAGTTGGCTGAAATCTTTGATAACATTTATGTAGGTACTGAGGCTAGGGAATTCACAGCTAGGTATGGCTCACTTTACATAGTGGACTACGTAAGGGGTATAGTTGGTGATAAGTTAAAGGGAGTTTGGTTTGACACCTTCATAGGAGGAGAAGGCGGGGATTACGGTAGTCTTAAAACGTATTTACAGCAATTCATTTTGAGTGCATTTGGCCTTACTGAAGAGTTAACTTTGTTTGAGGCTGGGGATATTTTAGACCCTGAGAGGTGGCACTTATTTGAGAGTATTAAGGAAAATAAGGAAAAGGTACAGAAGTGGAGAGTAGACATTAAGGAATACGGCAATATGGGTTTGAAGAGAATACCAGTGCAACATTTTGTACCTCAAAGGGTGGATAAATATGTAGAAGATCACTTGGGAATAATAGGAATTCCATTAGAAGTTTCTAACGTTGTAGATTCAAACGATATAGTCCTCATGACTGAGTCAGATATTTACCATTTTGACATTGTCGACTTGCTAAATAGAGGAGTTAACTTACTGTTCACGGCCAGTGCAGCTAAAAAACTCATCGAAGTTCTGGGAGATACTGCACTGAAGATCCTTGGCGTGAATAACGTAATCTTCGATAGTGTTAATGCAAATGCGTTAACTAAGGATGGAAAGACTTTTTATTGGGCATACTATAAGAGGCAAGGAAACTTTCCAATTGGGCCTATATTTTCCTTAAACGGCGCTACACCAATTCTTTACGCCTATGACGGTACGGAACTTTATCCAGTAGTATTCCAGAATACCTATTCCAACGCTAAAGTTTACGTTATATCCCTTACTTCCTATTTACCATTTCTGATTTCAGAGTTTTACCCTAGTATTGCGAGACAAATAATTAGGGATATCGTTGGAGAGCATATCAGTATAAAGGCTATTTCCACTTCTCCCTTCTTGTTCTCATTAATAGTCAAAAGAGATGGAGTTGTGACAGTGTTAAATCTAAATGACTTCCCAATTAGATTAACGTTAAGTGTTGATTCTAAAAAGTACAAAATAAAGGGTGTTGAAGACATGAAATTATTGCAATCTAATGAAAATGAGGTTAGGGTGAGGTTAAAAGAAAACTCTTTTGGTGTGTTGAGACTTGAAAATGTCTAGTGTCTTAATGGTCTTATAGGTGGTACAGTATTTAAGTGCTCTATCTCGTCAGTTATTCCACCATTTGTAGCGATTTCCCTATATACAAGGGCTGAAGGTCTCCAGTACAGTCTTTTAGTACCGTAATCCACCTTTAACAAGCCAAACCTCATGGAGAAACCTGAAGCCCATTCGTAATTATCGGCTAAGGACCAGTGCAAATATCCTCTAACATCAGCACCACTATTTATTGCCCTATGAACTTGATAAACGTGAGAGACCAGATAATAAGGTCTTTGATAATCTGCATCATCAGCAATACCATTTTCTGTAACGTACATGTATAGATGATACCTATTCCAGTATTTAGTTAAAACGTCATATAACCCCTCTGGGAAGAACTCCCACCCAAAGTCACTTGTTGGTAAGCCTGCTAAGCTTACTGAATTCCTCTCACATCCATGACCATAACCACCTAGACTAGTGTATCCCTTCTCAGTCTTCTTAACTACAGTCCTAGTGTAGTAATTAACACCAATCCAGTCTAACCTACCCCTTAAATCATCCCTCACAACCTTCTCACTCCCTCTCATAATCTCACCCCTTATTATGGCATCAAAGAACGCCCATCTGTTATCGTATTCGGCCATTTCAACAGCCTCCACATCTTTCTCCGTCAACGGTTGGAATGAAGAATTTGCGTAAATTATACCTATTGGCTTCTTAGAAACGCTCTTTATTCCATCATATGCTCTAGCATGAGCTTGAATAATGTTGTACATAGCCTTTCTGGAAAGTTCAAAGCTTAGATATCCTGGAGGGAAACCAGACTTAACACCAACATATCCTAAACCTCCAACTACATTAGGTTCGTTCATTGTCGAGTACTCGTCTACTAGGTCGTCAAATTTCCACGCTATGTAGGCTGAGAATCTGGCGAATTCGTAAACTGTTCTAGTGCTTAGCCAACCCGTTGGTCCGCTTAAATCTCCTCTTCTTACTCTAATTGGGTCGTGTAGCCACAAGGGCAAGGGCCAATGGTACATGTTTAGTATGAAATAAATTCCCCTACTTTTCAAGTCCTTGAATATTTCCCTATAGTGGTTTAATGCATCTTTATTTGCGTGTTCGTCGAGTCTTCTTAGTTCGTTTTGGTTTATTTCAACCTCTGTAACATCTTGTTTTGAATCGTCAAAGTTTTGTGGTTTTGGTAGTTGGTTTGGAAATATTCTGGACCATTCAACATTTAGTCTAGCTATTTTTAATCCCATTTTTTGTGCATTGTCGTGGAATGTCTTGTAGTTTCCCCAGTATCCTGGTCCGTTTTCTGGAAGATCTCCGCTTACTAATCCTGCTGATATATTTTCTGGATCGTGCACCCATTTATACCAGTCCGTATTTGGATCTTCTGATCCTGGTGTACCCATTTCGGATTGAAATCCAGCTTGCGACCAACCGAACCTAAAGTTTTTTGGAAATGAATACATGACTTTACTTACGTTCAGTATTATTTAAGCTTTGAGCGAGTATCTTTTATTGTCAAGAATAGGGGAGATACAGAGAATCTTAGTATGGATGAAATGATAAGCATGAGATCTATTGAGTACATTGGATTATAAAACTGTGAGACGTAACTATACGCTACTCCCCCTAATATTGATCCAGTCATTACTCCACAGCCTACTGTTAAATTATAAACTGCCAAATTTTTCCTTATTGTGAAATCATCTGAGTTATCAAATATATAAGCAATGTAAGTTACTGATCCCACAGCGTTAGTAAACCCACTGGCTAGGTTAGTAACATAAATGATGTAAATGGAATTAGATAGGGCATAAGATAATGGATAAATGGTAAAAAGTGCGCTACCGAGGAAAAGCGTTAATCTTCTCTTAGTATCGGTTAATTTAGCCACAATCCTTTGAAACAGAATTGTGGTAACTCCAGTTTCCACACTTAATATCGCTATATTTTCATCGTTCATGTGGAATTTATATACTTGTGCTAACGGGAAAATTGGCCACGCTAATGATAATACTAGATTAAAGAGGAACACAGTAGCTAAAAATCTTTTTAACAAAGATGTACTTTTAACTCCCCTTTCCTCGAATGTCGTATCTGTCTCTATCTTTCTAGACAAGTAAGCAGAACCAACAAGCATCAACCCAGAGATAAGGAAGAACTCTCTTATTAGCTCCGTGTTACTTCCCGTAATTAAACCCGTTATTAAAGTAGCTGCCAATGCTCCTGTTGTTCCGTAAACTAGATATAGGGATAATGTGGATCCTCTACTATTCTTACTTATTTTATCCATTATCAAATTCCATCCAAAATTTGCAATACCAATACTTATCGTTATAATAAAATAGACAATAAGGAATGTTAGGTTAAAGGGTATAAACGAGCTTATAACCCATAGTAGCCCGTTAACTAATGTGCCTATAAATATTAGGAGTTTAGCTTTGGATTTAATGAAGTTTAGGAAATATTGCGAAATGTTAGGTACTGCATTAGTTGCTGATGTGATTAAGGCTAATTCCTCTGAGCTCATTCCGAAGTACGCCGATACAAATGATATGAATGGATTTACCAGATTATTTGCAAGATTTGATAAGATTGCAAAAATTTTTAGATATTTCAATCAGGTTCACTAGTAATTTTCCATTAGGAAATTAAAAGTTAACTTACAATAGTGAATGAATACCAAACCTAAAAATTCTAAATTTGGACGTAATACTACAAGGTTATTCATAATAGAAAGCTTTAAAATGTGTAGTGTAATTCTTACATTTTGTCAATTTGTTAGGATTAATTTTTGTATTTATAGACGGATTAATTTAAAAGGTATCAAATTGAAATGTATTTATGGGTTATGTAGATGCTCACACACACGTCTGGTTTAAGGAAGCTCTACCCAAGGATTTCTTCTTTAACGATTCGGGCTATGAGTATACACCACCTAGCGTTCAAGATATTATAAAGGAAATGGACAGTGTTAATATCGACTATATAGTCATAATAGCATATCCCAGCAGAGAGATATGGCTTACTAAGGAGGATTTCCCAATCAACATGATAAGGGTTGTGAAGGAGTACGCAAATAGGTTTTCCATTGTTGGTGGGATCGAGCCAAACAAGTTGAGCCTCAATGAGGCTAAGGAGTGGTTAGAAAAGCAATATGAGGCTGGGGTTTCCGGCTTTAAGTTGCATCCAGTCCACTCTCATGTAAAGCCAAATGCTTATAGAGATGAAGAAGGTGGACTGAAACAACTTGAGTTACTTTACGAGTTCGCGCAAGATCACAGCTTACCAGTTATTATTCATACTGGTACTAGTGTGTTCTTGAAGGCTAGGAATAAGTACGCCGATCCAATATTCGTTGATGACATAGCTGTGGATTTTCCAAGGCTAAAGATTGTATTAGCTCACATGGGCAGACCAAATTACGTCCCTACAGCTTTCCAACTGGTTAGGATAAGGAAGAACATCTACGGTGAAATCTCTTCCATTCCTCCCAAGAAACTGTTGGAATATTTGCCTAGAATTGAGGAAATAAGCTATAAGACGATTTATGGAAGTGATTACGGTGGGCCGGGTATAAAAGGTATCTCCTATAACCTAAAGGAGTTTCTGTCTATAAAAATTAGTGAAAAAGCAAAGTTCGATATGGCTAGCAATAATCCCAGAGCTTTATATAAACCCTTATAGCGATATTTTTACATCCTTATCTTCAATTGATGACCTATATATTCCATCAATAATAGAATGAAGGATTACACTCTCCTCACCAGTTACTGGAGGTTCCCTATCTTGTAAAATGCTATCCACAAAAGCCTTTACCATTTCGAAGTATATGTCAACTTTCCTTAGTGCGGGTTTAGTATCGGTAAGGAAGTTCTCAGTTCTGCTGTGGAAAGATATATCCGTGATCGCCTCATGCCCAGTTCCCTCAATTCCTCCCCTATCCCCTAATATCCTTATGTAACTCTTCTCCTCCATATGAGACACATTAGCTGCCCAACCAACTTCTATTATTAAACTTACATCACCTTCAAGCTTTACCAATCCAACAGCGTAGTCATCCAAACTGAAATTCTCTGGATCCCAAGATCCCCAATTGAACTTAACTTCTTCCTTTTTATTTCCGAATTTCGTATATACCTTACCCACAACGCTTTTTGGCTTCTTAAACTTTAACAAGGTAAGTAAATTATCTATTAAATAGCATCCAATATCTAATAGCGCACCCCTTCCTCCAGAAAGTGTTTTATCAATGAACGTAGGTATCCCCGGTATGCCTCTCCTCCTAACCAAATACCCATAGGCTACGTAAGGCTCTCCCAATAAGCCCTTGTCTACGATCTCTTCGCCGTATTGCAATGCTGGAGAGAATCTACTCCAGTATCCTACCATTAACTTTAATCCCTTCTTTCTAGCCTTATTAACTACCTCCTTAACTTCATCCAGGTTAGCCCCCAATGGTTTATCAACTAAAACGTTAATTCCCCTATTTAGTACGTCAATAGCTATCTTGGAATGTAATCCAGTTGGCGTTACAATGCTTACGGCATCGGGGGACTCCTTTTCTATCATCTCCATGTAGTCCAAGTAACATTTAATCTTAAACTGTGACGACACTTCCTCACATCTTTCTTTGTTTACATCAGCTATAGCTATGATCTCTACTTTGTCGTTCAGCTTAGTCAATGGAATTAGATGCCTATTTCTTCCGTGACCACCTACTCCTATGACTCCGTATCTAATTTTCATAAGTATTATATGCTACAAAAGGTTATAAACTATCATAGGCAAAGTTTAAATAACAGTTGAAAAGATGAAATATATTACCCCTAAGTTTGTTAAAAATTCTTAGCTGTCTGACTTGTAATAGTAAAAAATTATCATATTCTTTATATTTTAAATAAAATCTTTTAAATGATAACGTAGTTTTCAACGTTTGGAAACGTAATTTATACATTCCTAGATTGATATAAGTATAGGGCAGTAAGCTTTAAAAACTTGAATATACATTTATACAATAGTGAAAGAAAATGGCTTTACTACAGTTGAGGAAGAAGGAAGAAGAGCCAAAGAAAGACGATGATAAGGAGAGAGAAGAAATAATATCAATTGATAAACTACCAGAGGAGTATTTAAGACTTGAATATCCAAACGATTGGAAGTATCTGCAAAAGGTAAAAGGATATAGGGTTTTTTGAAACTATAAATAGCTGTATTCTCGTTTTATATATATGAAGTATGTTAAATTAGGTGATTCTGGAGTTAAGGTATCTCAAGTTGCTATAGGTACGTGGTTTCTTCCTAGAGTACAAGAGAAGGACGAACTAGGTATCCATAAAGTGGATAAAGAGACTACATTGAAGATCCTTAAAAGAGCGTATGATGAGGGAGTTAACTTCATAGATACGGCAAATAGATATCACGGTGCTATGGCACCAGTGGATTTGGCACATGTAGGTAATGCCGAGCGCATTGTTGGAGAATTTCTAAAAACTGTGAATAGGGAATCTGTAGTAATTTCGACTAAGGTTAGGGGTAAGATGGGTGAGTTCGCTAATGGAGAAGGTTTGTCTAGGAAACATATACACTGGCAAATTAAGGAAAGTTTGAAAAGGTTAGGCACATCATATATAGATCTCTATTTTATCCATTGGCCAGATCCCGATACTCCCAAGCTGGAAACCCTAAAAACGTTGAACAGTTTAGTGAACAATGGCTTAGTTTATTATTTGGGCGTTAGTAATCATTCTGCAATTGATGTGATGGAATTCCTACATTTAAGTGAGAGGTATAACCTGGAGAAATTCGTGGTAATGCAAGAGAAATACAACATGTTGGAAAGGGATATAGAGAAAGATAAGGTTGAAATTGCAAAAAGGTATGGATTAGCAATTATGGCTTATTCACCGTTAGCTCAAGGGTTTCTCACTGGAAAGTATACGGATAGAAATGGTTGGAAGGTTGAGGAACTTAGTAGAGCTACTATAAGTGAAGACTTAAAGAAAAGATACTTTACCGACGTTAATTTAAAGATATTATTGGGGCTTAAGGATATTGCATCAGAACTGGGGATAACCTTATCACAATTGGCTATCGCTTGGCTTCTCAAGAGAGGTGAACAGCTCGGTGTTACAGTAATCCCACTTATTGGAGCCAGTAAAGTTGAGCATCTAGAGGACAACCTATCTGCCTTAAATGTAAACTTGAGAGATGAGTATATGAAAAGAATAGAGGAAATATTAGGAAAATCCGCATGACTTGTAAACGTCAAGAGCTGCTCTTAAATCCCTCAAGGCAATTTCAGGTGGCATAGGTACTTCAGTATTGTTTTTCACAGCGTTTACAAATCCCCTTATTTCTTCCTCTATTGGATTCACCTTTTCGACCTCAATTCTTTCCTCTTTACCATCAACGTTTAATATCAGATCTCCGTAAGGCTTTCCCATAACTCTCGTATTTGAATCTTCTATTAAACTCCCTTTCTCTCCATAAACCTCAAACGCTGGCACTTTTGGTGGATTTGGGGTTGCCCAACTATATAATAATAGCCCTAGATGTCCTTTTCTAAACTTAAAAGTCGCTAAAGTTAAATCTTCTCCTTCTATACCCGAGAAGTACCTCCCACAAATTCCCTTGACGCTTTCGTATTCTCCACCTAAATTAAGTAATGTATCTATGAAATGAACACCCCCATCTATAAGTGCTCCTCCTCCCATTTTCTCCTTTTCTCTTCTCCATCCCTTTGGCTGATATAAGTGAGTTGATCTCACAATTATTAGGGATAAGTTCCCTAATCTCGATAAAAGCTCCCTCGCCTTTCTAACTGATGATTCGAAATAGAATTGTTCCAAAACCATGAATTTCCTTTTAGTCTCTTTTGCAGTATTTATCAGTCCCATTGCCTCTTCTATTGTCCTCGCTATTGGCTTCTCAAGCATTAAGTGTTTCCCAGCCTTCATGGCCATTGCGCCCATTGGGTAGTGTTGGTCATGACTCACTAATAAGTCAATAATGTCAACATCTGATTTTATAACATCTTCGTAGTTTGTAAAATAACCCTTGGCGTTAAACTCCTTTACACACTCTTTTGCCTTTTCCTCATTTCTGCTGAAAACGTAGTACTCTATTCCGCTTATATTTTTCATGGCTCTTAAATGTACTTTTCCGAAACCGTCACATCCCACTACAGCAATTTTCATAGCCTAATATTTTAGTTTTTTAAATATTTAAACATTACCTTTTATCGTGCGGTAATAGAAATCTTTTTAAGTTAAATCAAAAAATAAGGCTATTCGTGAAGAAAGCATCTATAGTGACTTCGAAGTTTAAGGCTGAAGTTAAGACCGATTTGGATAGGGAATTGAATTTGAGAGAAGAGTTTGTTAAAATTGATGGTAATAGGGTGTCAGTTTTTGACGGCGATAAGGAGGTATTCAGTGTAGACAATGTAGTAAAACTTTCATTGGAGACAGGTATAAGCGTGGATAAGTTAATAGGCTATACTTCTGACGGCAAGGAAATTGAGATTGCTTATTTTACAAAGAGAAAAGAGGAATTATTCAAGAAGGTTATTGACGCGTTTAATAAGGGTGAGCAGATAGAAGTAAAGGATGAGGAGAGAGAAGAGGGTGTAAGAGTTGGTGTAGGCACACTAAGGTGGCTTTGGAACATTGCTTCTAGATATAGAAAGACAATGATATTAGGCGCTACTCTTTCCTTAATAACAACTGGCCTTAATCTAGTTCCTCCATACTTACTTAAAATACTAATTGATAGCGTATTATTATCGCCCTCTCACCCTTCCACGCTCTTCATCAACATTATAGTGCATTTAATAGCATCATATTCAGCACTTGCTTTATTATCTTCTATTCAGAATAGAACACTAAACAATCTAGGTTCCAGAATAATAAATGATTTAAGGGAAATACTGTACAAACACGCGATTAACCACGATTATTCATTCATAGAGAGAATATCTCCTAGTAGGATACTCTCTAGACTTACGACTGATGCGGGAAATACAAATTGGCTATTGGTTTGGGGATTGCCGACACTCGTTACCAACCTATTTACAATAATTGGAATAGGAGTGATTTTATTTACATTAAATCCTACGTTAGCAGCTTTCATATTAATCCCAGTACCCGCAATAATATACTTGATCATCTCATATAGAAGAAAGTCCCATAGGCTCTACCATCGAAATTGGAGGAGAAGTGCAGATATTACCTCTAGAATAAATGATACAATACCTAACTTCCTCGTAGTTAGATCTTTTTCCAAAGAGGAATACGAGTCCAAAAGGCTAAGGGAAATGTTGAATAAGCTTTACGAATCCAGTATTGCGATTAATAAGATGAACTCAGTATACTGGCCTTTAATGGGATTCATAGTTAATCTCTCAACTGTATTAATATGGTGGGTAGGAGGACATGAGGTGATCTCTGGCATTATAGAAATAGGTGTGATAACAGCGTTTATAGCTTACGTTTCCCAGTTTTACGGACCAATCAATAACTTAAGTAACGTTTTGCCATTTATACAACAGTCCTTAACTTCTGCAGAGAGGATTAGGGAAGTGTTAGAAGTTAAACCTCAAATAGCAAATCCGGAAAACCCTAAAAGACCTAATATGCCTGCTGAGATACGTTTCGAACATGTTTACTTCGGTTATGATCCGCACTTCCCCGTAGTTAAGGATATTAATATTGAAATAAAGCCAGGGGAGAAAGTAGCAATTGTTGGCAAAAGTGGTTCAGGGAAGAGTACGATAGCTAAACTGCTTCTGAGGTTCTATGACGTTAATGAGGGTAGAATTCTCATTGATGGTATAGATATTAGAGAAATAGATTTAAATTATCTAAGAAAAAAAGTTGCGTATGTACCTCAGGACGTGGTATTATTTGATACTACGGTAGGATATAACGTGGCATATGGTACGGATAATGTGAGTGAGATTGACATAATTAGAGCGTGTAAGATTGCCAAAATCCACGATGAGATAGTTAAATTACCGTTCGCTTATGATACAATTTTAGGGGAAAGGGGAACATATCTATCAGGAGGACAGAGACAGAGGTTAAGTATTGCTAGGGCAATCATAAAGAACCCTGACGTGTTAATATTCGATGAGGCAACTTCCAATTTGGACGTTACAAGTGAAAGAGAGGTTTACGAAACAATGATGGATGTGTCTAAGGGTAAGACGGTAATAATGATAACGCATAATGTGCATGAGGTTATGAACTCAGATAAGGTTATAGTCTTAAGTAATGGTAAAGTGGTGGAGGAAGGAAAGCCAATTGAGTTACTAAATAAGAAAGGGGAATTCTATAAAATGTTTAAGGAACAGATTAACGAGGAAAATATCTTCGCCAGAATGAAACGCGATAGCAAAGAAGAGAAAATCATTGTAAACCTTATTGATGCTGATAACGTGAAGATAGATCAATCTGTTAGGAGAAGTACCGTGGATGTTATTTATCAAGGGAAGGTTTATCGGGCTTTAGTGCCAAAAATGTTATTTCCAATAACTAAACCAACGTTTATAGGTCTTTATGACGAGAGTGGTAAGGAGATATTCTTGATAGATGAATATACTAAATTGGACGAAAAATCTCGTAAAGTATTGGAGAATGCATTAGCTTATAATAATTTAATATTCCAAGTGAGGAAAATAAACGAGATTAACATAAAGGGTGATCAATTAGAATGGGACGTGGAAACTAATAAAGGTTCAATAAAGGTCTACACGATTGGAAGGAGGAACGTAGTTGTCCTAGATTCTAAAGTAGTTTTAATTGATAAAAACGATAATCTTTACGAAATTGATCTGGATAAAATAGATAGGAAGAGCTTTAAGATACTAGTTGAGACTGTTTAAGAAGCCATTGAGGGATATCTATTTTCACCTCTCTCCCTTCTAAAGCCGATTTGTATATACTTTCTAGTATGGCTACTCCTATGGCACCTTGTTCCGCTGAACATAACGGATATTCTGGAAATCCTTTAGAAATCGAGTCCATCACAGTTCTCCACACTTCTCTATATACGCTTCCTCTTTGTGGTTGAGTTGAGGGGGTACTAATGAAGTATTCGTCTGCAATATTTCTCATGAAATTCAATATTCCGTTTTCTATATGTACTCCACCCTTATCGCCTAAAATTGTTACTTCCATTTTGTTCTCCTTTATATACGAAGCCCAGCTCACTTCCATATACGCTGTTATTTCGTCTCCTAAATTTAAGAAGGCTGAGCCGAAATCTTCAACCTCAACTTTAAAGTTAGGTAGGTTAGGAGAGGGATAAACGGAGAACTTAGTCTTGTCATCAGAGAAAGCACTATATGTTTTACCCGTAACACTCTTAGGCATTGGGAAATCTGAGAGGAAAAGTAATAAATCTACGATGTGTGTACCTATATCAAATACTGCTCCACCTTTAGCTAAATCCTTTTTAATAAATGTTGGTGAGGTAGGTATTCCTCTCTGTCTTATATAAAATCCTCTCATGTGGTATATTTTACCTACTTCACCACTTCTTATCAATTTCTTAGCAATTAACATCGCTGGGTTAAACCTATTTTCATGGCCTACAACTAATACCTTATTTCTTTTCCTCGAAGCTTCTACCAGTGTTAAAGCCTCTTGAAATGAAGTAGCCATTGGTTTTTCCACGTAAACATTAGCGTCATTATTTATGGCATCTAATGCTATACTTGCGTGAAGGCTGTGGGGTACTGCTACTAAAACGAGGTCGGGATTTTCATTCCTTAACATTTCCTTATAATCTAAATAACCTTTACACCCTGTTTTTTGAGAGAGATCTTTTACCCTTTTTTCATCTATATCCGCACAGTAATCTACTTTTATTCCTAGGTCAGTTAGTGCTGGAAGATGGCCAGTAGTTACCCATCCTCCTAATCCTATAATTCCTAATTTCATATCTAACATTTAATTATTAGATTTAAAAACTTTATTTGATAAGCGTTATGTAAAATAAAAAGGACTGCTTTCATATCTTGCTATCTCATCTCACCTCAAAATTAAAGCCACGCTAGTTGCGTGAAAGCTAAAACCCTTATTATTAGTATTATTAGTATGATGAAAGATTAAGACGAACTTTATCCCTCAGAGCTAATGAGAGTCAGTACTTAAATAAACCCGTTATTTGATAAATAGATAGCAGTTGTTCTAATTTTCCTCGTTAATACAAAATTCCCGGTACTACCGATAAAATTTTTAGTTTACTGTTTAGTTAATTAAAAATATGAGGATAAACTCCTCAGGTTAGTTGAGATGTGTTTAGTTGATGCACTAAATTTGCTGAAAATCTTTAAGCTACGTTAAAGTAGAACAACAACTGCTAAATAGAATAAAGAGAATTCGGTATTTTCTATAATCAAAGACCAGTTATGATTAGGAAACCTCTTTTATTTTTAAATACAACAGTGACATTAGTATTCTCATTACTCCTATCCCAATTAGCATGATATTGATGGCAACTCCTAAACTGAACCAATCTGAAATAACATTGAACATTAAACTTGAAATTGTTGAACCTAAAAGTGCGGCAATTCCGTTAAACATGTTGTATAGAGCTATATTAATCCTCTTTTCGTAATAGTCAGAGTGGTCAAATAGGAACGCAGTATAAGAGATTGAGGCGGAGTTAGTAAATCCAGAAACTAGATTAGCAATGTATATCTCATAGGGTGCGGTGGAAAATGCATACGCTAGTGGGAAAGTTGCTAAGGCAAATCTTCCAAAGAACATAACGAATTTTCTATGCCTATCAACTAATCTACCCACGAGCCTCTGTAATGCTAGTGTGGAAGCTCCTCCCGTAAAGTTAATTACAGCCACTTGAAATTCGTCCATATGGAACTTATATACTTGGGCCAACGGGAAAATTGGCCACGCCATTGACCATACAAACGTGAAGATGAAGTTAGTCATGATGAATTTTCTAACCTCAGAATTCGATGAAAACAGTCTTATACCATTACCTTTTGCAAACTCAGCATCAACATCGGAGTGGTAGATTACGTAAGCGTTAAAAGCGTATATTAACCCAGCGATGATGAAGAAGTACCGCATTAAGTCTAAATTATTACCTACGATGAATCCAGTTATTAACGTAGCTATTAGACCACCTATTGAAGCGTAAAAATTATAATACGCTAGCGTCCTTCCCCTGTGGCTTGTACTAATTTTATCCAAAATGAGTAACCAACCAAAATTCGCTGCACCCAGACAAGCAGTTATAATCGAGTAAACCAATACGAAATACTCATTGTATATTGCGTAAACTCCTACTAATATCCACAGTAAACCTCCCACCAAGCTGCCAATAGCGATTAGCTTTTTGGCTTTTATGTACAAATTTGCTAATACATATTGGATTATTCCAGGGAACGCAGTATTAGCAGAGGATACTATTGCCAATAAAGCACCCGTTATTCCATTGGATGCAGTAAAGAACGATACGAAGGGATTTACGAGACTAATAGCCAAATTGTTAAGAAGTGAGTAGAGTCTCAATGGCTTCAATAGGGGTCATAATGGAGATTAATGGTTTAATCTTTTAAAGTTATTCCCTTTAAAATTTTTGGAAAAAACATATAGTGATTAGCTATTTAAAAGTTTCAAAATTAATTCTGATTTAGTTGGCATTGTATAAATGTTTTTACCAATAGCGTCTTCCACGGCGTGAAGAATTGTTGGAGTTGCTGCAATGGTTGGTAGTTCTCCTATTCCCTTAGATCCTAATGGTGTATCCGATTTAGCTAACGCTAGAGACTTCCACTCAATCTTAACAGCTTCCATAGCAGTGGGAATAACGTAATCTGAGAAATTGGAAGTTATTAATGAGCCCTCTGGTGAGTAAACTGTTTCCTCATATAGTGCTTGAGATATACCTTGAAGAGCACCCCCATGAACTTGTCCCTCAGCTAAGAGCGGATTTACCACAACTCCTACATCGTCAAATGCCTTGTAATCTAATACTTTTACAGATCCAGTCTCTTTATCTACCTCTACTAACGCCATATGTATTCCATAGGGTGAGGTATAGGGTCTAATCGTGTAAGAGTATTCCTCCTCTGGGTATACTCCCATACGCAGTGCTTCTCTAGCAGCATCGGCTAAGCTCATTTCGCCCTTTTTATGGTGGAACTTCCCATTCTTATACTCTATTTCCTCTGGCCTTACACCTAACTTTTCACCTACAACTCTAAGCAACTTCTCTTTTAATCTTATTGAGGCTTCATATACTGCGGAACCTCCAACTGTTAAAGTTGTACTGCCACCCGTTAAACCACCATGAGATATTAAGTCAGTATCTCCCCATAGCACATCAACTTGACTTACATCAATCTCAAATATCTCAGCTGCTATTTGCGCAAATGCAGTAGCATCCCCTTGCCCATGCGGAGTAAATCCACTCACTACTTGAATCCTACCATTAGGTGTAAGTTGTACTCTAGCAGTACCAGTCCCGAAGGATGCTATCTCTGATACTATAGCTACTCCTACTCCAGTCAACTTGCCCTTAGCCCTTAACTCGTCACGTTTTCTTAAAAGCTCATGATAAGCCGGTTTAGCAATTTTTAACGTCTCCCTGTATTTCCCACTGTCATAATACATTCCAGTCGGAGTGTTATAGTGACTTACCTCATCGATTATATTAACCTCCCTAATTTCAAATTGATCAATACCTAAAGCCCTAGCTCCGAGGTTGAGGATCCTCTCTATAAAGTATGTAGCCTCAGGTCTACCAGCACCCCTATATGGACCTATAAACGTCTTGTTAGTAGCAACGCCTAGTACCTTAACCTTTAGGGCATTAACCTTATATCTACCCACCAATAATCTAGCTGCCGTAGTGGCCATTCCAAAGGAATCTTCATAAATCTCCCTTATTGGAGCACCTAAATCCATGATCAGAGTTCCTTCTATTCCCAACAATTTTCCCTCCTTATCAAAGGCAGCCTTAAACTTTAACCTCATGTCCCTTCCATGATTTGTGGACATGAACTCCTCAGTCCTAGTATTAAACCACTTTATAGGCTTCCCAGTAAGGACAGCTAAATAGGATATTAGAACTTCTTCCGGATAAATGTAGATTTTACTACCAAATGCTCCTCCAACAAAGGGCTGGACTACCCTAACATCATTTACTCCATACTTTGGTAATAATTGTAAAAGAGTGTCCTTTAATCCAAATACGTTCTGTGTACTACTCCATACCGTTAGCCTTCTTCCATCAAAGTAAGCTACAGCACCTCTAGGTTCCATTGCTGATGGGATTACTCTTTGGTTCACAACCTCAGCTTCAACAACCTTATAAGCGTTTTTAAACGCTAAGTTTACATCTCCTATCTCCACATTATCCTCTAACACAATATTTGAGTCCAAATCACTTTTAGCTTTCTTAACGTTTTTCAACGCTTCCTCAACGTCAATAACTGCAGGTAATGGTTCGTATTCCACTTCTACTTGTTCAGCCAAATCCCTAGCCTTGTATTCATCTTCAGCTAAAACAACTGCTAATGGTTGTCCTTGATAAATTGCCTCTTCTTTAGCTAATCCGATGAGATCTGGTAAATCTTTAGCAGTGTAACATAATGCACCTTCTGGGCATCTTATACTCTTTATCTTTGCATGTGCATACTGGCTTCTTATAAATATCGCGTAAAGTGTACCCTTAAAGTCAATGTCGTATACAAATCTGCCTTTCCCAGCAATTAAGGAGGGATCTTCTATTATCCTCCTAACGGGTCTTCCTATTTCTCTTGGCATGGTTTAAGATATGTTCTTTGTTAATAAAAACTTTATTACAACAGTCTTTTCGTAATACATGGCTTGGTAAACTTAACAAGTAAAGGATAACTATATTAACCTATTCAAAAGAGTTTAAACCTTATCTCTTGAAAGGGAGGCCAGGGCAACTCCCCATTAAATCCCCATAACCCCCTTTATTACCCCATTTGCCCTGGCCCTATCCCATGACTATATATTGAAAATCTCTGCTTAAAAACTTTACTTTCATCATGCTAAGTAAAACGTACATATTCTATAATTATAGTATAGAAACTCTAAACTTATCAGTTATACTATTAAATGTATTATTTTAAATGGTGGAATATGATCCTCTAGCTACCTTTGGTATGAAATCCTCTACTTGATGTGGATTGAAACTAATCTTCCTCCCATTCTCAGCTGAAAGGTAGGCGTGCATCATAAGTTGGACTATTAATAATCCGTCATACCAATTCTCGATAGGCATTTTACGGGATAGGAAAGACTCAATCATATGTCTATCCTCCCCTTGATACCCGTAAGTTACTGCCTCATCGGGTATAATTGGCATTAATCCTTGGTCTGCATTTTGCTTTTCGACAAAAGTTTCAGATGGTGGAAGTTTAACGTTTCTACTGAAGAACGTTGATAGTTCCGATTGTAGAGTATTAATGTTAACACTGTATTCCGGCCCTAAAACCTCAACCGATAATCTAAGCCCAGCTCCAACGAAGTTCCACGAAGTCCTGGTCTCAGCAATTATTAAATTTCCTATATCGTCCTCATAAGTTATAACAGTTAATGCGTAATCCTCCGCTGGTTCCTTCATGAAGTCCACGTTATACCTTTCTTTTAAATGCCTAGCATACTCTTCCTTATTCCACTTCAACGTTTTTATCTCAGCGTACACGTGTTTCGGCTTAAGTGAGGATTTATCCTTTGAAGGGTCAGTTAGTAAAAATCTAGTTGCCTCCAAACTGTGACAAGTCATATCTATTAGTGCCCCTCCACCAGAAATAGTTGGTTTCCAAAACCAGCTATTATGAGGGCCAGAGTGCTCTTCAGCTGCTCTTGCCAAGTATGGTCTTCCGGAATTCCTCGCCCCCATCTCCCAGATAGCCTCTTTAGCCCTTACCACAGAAGGCATGAAGATCTGATTCTCCAAGTATCCGTGCAGTAGACCAGCCTTCTCCACTAATCTAATCATCTCCTTAGCTTCCTTCACATTTCTAGCCAAGGGTTTTTCTACGGCTATTCCATATACGTTGGATCTCCCTTGCGAGACCTCTTCGCTAATCAATTTCGTGTATTCTAAATGTGCATCATTGGGGACAGTTAGCCATACTGCATTAATCTCCTTATCTGATAGCATTTTACTAATATCGTCATACACTTTAGGTTTCCCTAATCCCAGTTGTTCAGATAATCCAGCAAATTCTTTAGAAGAGTTTAGATTTCTAGAATAAACTCCCTTAACTTCTACATTCCTAACTCCCACTAATCCCCTTAGATGAAACCTAGCTGAAAACCCACTTCCTACAAACGCGATACCTAAAGCCATAAAATAAGTTTGTAACAATAATTAAAAAATATATAGGTTAAACTCTCATTAGACAGCCCGACTTAGCCCTAACTACTCCTTGGCATGAGTCCATATCCTCTTTAACTTTCACGTTAAGTTCATATTCCTTATCCTCCCATGTGTGATTTAAAACCGCTATCAAGCTCTCTCCTTTTCCTTCGAGGTACTGTATTTCAACACCAAAGTCTTGTTTTGGAAAGCTCTGTTCTATATTGGCTACTCTTCCAATATGATCATAAAGGAAGAAGTGGCGTTTATCCATTGTCTCGTTGTTTGAGGATATTAACTCTAGAGGTATTGTGGAGAGGATAGCGTTGCCCTTTCCTCTTTTAGCGATGAAAATTACACCATTGTTGTTATCATCTACTCCTATTACTTTAGCATCCTTTTCTTTAAATGAATAGGTGTATAAATTAGATTGTCCCAATTCGAGTATATTATTATCTAATCTTATTCTTTCTGGTACCTTAACTCCCTTACTTCCTGCGTAATTATTGGGGATTACTCCAAAAAGTTCCTCCCATAAGTGTGTTGCAGACAGATGCGTTAGAGTATAGGTTGAGAAGTAGATAGTACTACCATTTTCAACTACCTTTAATAATTTCCTCCACGTCGTTGTAAGTAGTCTAGTAACGGAGGGTATTATTAATAATTTATAACTTGATAAATTTTCATCCTCCTCTCTTGCAAATGTAACTTGAATGTTGGATAGTCTAGCGAACGTAAACGCTTGATTCAACACCCTAGCGAAATCCCATCTCTTGTTTTGCTCGTAAACGAATTGGAAGTTCCTATAAAACCACGAGGGTACTAGTATTGCTGAATCCCTTTTAGGCACTTTATAAGATGATAGCTCAATATCCTTTATTTTGCTACTGAAATCGTTTACCACTTTGGCAGCAATCTTCTCACTTCCATCTTGTCTTATCACTCCAAAGGTTAATTCGTGAGGTTCCCATAGATATGGTTCATCACCCTCCCTCGGGAAGTCAGAAAAACACCATATCAATGCACCATCTGCACCGTAAACTAACGCTCCCCTCAGTATTAATCCTATAAACTTAGCGTGGCTTTCCTCAGAGTACAATGAAGTGGGAAATCCGAACTCCTCTAGAATTACCGGCAATCCGGAACTTTTATCGTATTCCAAGGTCATGAAGTATTGAAATGAATGTCTAACTGGATCTTGATCGTACAAATAAATATGTGGAGAGGCATAATCGACAATTCCCTTAACGTTTTCTGGTCTTAAGAAATTGTGGGAAAATGGAGAAACGTTATCTCCAACCGAGACTACGTGTTGATCATCAATTCCCTTAATGTAACTGTACAATTCCTTTAGCCATCCCAAGAACACATCGTCATTTTGTGGCACTCTCACTAATGATATCTCGTTTGTTAGTATCCATCCCATTATTGCATTACTTTGCTTAAAACTATTCGCAATATCTCCTACAAACCTCTTCGTTTGTTCAACCTTGTCGTAAATTGTATTATCACTATCCCATGGTATATTCCAGTTCTTTCCACTCATATGACCTACAATTAAGGTTAATAGAACCTTTATGGAATGCCTTTCCGCCTCTTCAAGAAATCTCCCAATTTTATCTTTACAATCATGTTTTAGATTACCTAGTTGATCTGCGCAATCCTCATTCAATACGAATGCCCTAATAGTGTTTATCCCCAGTTCACTCATTAATTCGAAATCTCTTTTAATTTCTTCAATTTCAAACCTACTCCACATCTTTATATTTGATATTCTAGGCCAATAGTTGAAGCCTAAGATGAACTTTTTCATATTTAAGAATCATAATTTCATATTTATATACTTCTATGCAAGAAGTATATTTATGAGAAGCGTTAACGAGCTTGAAGCGAGACTGATCTTAATACTTGGTAACTCCTTTAGAAATTTAAGGCAATTAAGATGGAATCTCGAAAATCACAATAAGGCTTACCTAGAGGTTGAGGGTAAGGGAAATTCCTATTTGGTAATAGTTGACCACAAAGGAAGTGGACTTATTAGACTAAATGGAAAACCGTATTTCGAGTTAGATAGATATCACACGTTGATACCTATTCCCTTTGGTAGTCATAAGATTAGTTTAGAACTTTCCAACTACATGGACTTTGGTGAAAAAGTAGATATTTCACCTGGAATTCCGTTTTATACTGAGATAGACTCTAACGCCTATAGGCTTTACATATACGGATCTCAGATTCTAGACTTGATAAGAAGTATAAATGACAATGAAGTTAAGGACGATTTGAGTAATTCCTTAAGTAAGGCTTTGGGTGAGGCATATTTTGAGTCAATCTCAAAAGAGCAACTATTCGTTCTATCAAAGCTGATAAGAACGACATTGGATGTAAGTAGAATGATTCAAGAGATTGAGGATCCCCTTGACGTATACAAGGAAGATGAGAATAGGGGTAAATACGAAAGGGCTTTGAACGTTTTGAAGAGTGAATTATCGAGATTAGTTAATAAGTACGGTAAAAGAGGGGAGCTAGTGGGTACTGGTCATGCCCATATCGACACTGCATGGCTGTGGCCATTTGATGAGACTAGAAGGAAAGTTTTAAGAACGTTTTCAACTATTTTAACACTCTTAGACAAGTACGACTTTCACTTCATTCAAAGCGCTGCAATATATTATGAGTGGATAAAGGTAGATTCTCCAGAACTATTTGAAAGGATAAAGGAAAAGGTTAAGGAAGGGAAGTGGGAGTTAGCAGCACTATACGTTGAATCGGATGCAAATATGGTCTCAAGTGAGTCGTTGGCTAGGCAGTTCTTGTACTCTCAGAGGTTCTATCTAGAGAACTTCGGAAGAATTGCCAATATTTTGTGGTTGCCAGATACCTTTGGATTTTCAGCATCATTGCCTCAGATAGCTAAATTGGGTGGAGTAAAGGCTTTCGCAACTCATAAAGTCTTTTGGAACGATACTAACGCATTTCCATTCAATGTTTTCCAATGGGTAGGACCAAATGGCGATCGATTACCTGCAGTTACCTTTGGTCATGGAAAGGGAGGATATAATTCGGACTTTTCAGCTTCAAGCGTACTAGAACAGTACAATAACTGGGCTCAAAAGGATCAACCAATACTATATTCTTATGGATACGGTGATGGCGGAGGAGGACCAAACGAGGATATGTTAATTAGAGCCGAGGCAATTAACCTTTTACCCATATTACCTAAGGTTGAACTAAGTGGTGTAAATAATTATATACAAAGGATAGTTCCAGTAGAAGAATGGAGAGGGGAATTATATTTAGAAACCCACAGGGGTGTATTAACATCACATTCAAAAATGAAATTGCTTAATAGGATGGCAGAAATCGCGTTAAGGGAAGCAGAGCTATGGAGCACTTTGGCTAGGACTTATGATAAAGAAGTATTTACCAAATTATGGAAGGTAGTATTAAAGGATCAATTTCATGATGTTTTGCCGGGATCAGCTATAAAAGACGTTTACAAGGTAGCTTATCAAGAATTAGAAGATGTGATAAATAGGGCTAATAATATTGCATATGAGGCAATGCAGAAGCTAGTTGGCGGTAATGGAGATAAGACATTTGTGTTTAATTCACTATCATGGGATAGGGAGGAGTTCGTGGAGGTTAATGGCAAATTAGTTAAGGTTAAGGTTCCATCAGTAGGCTTCTCTTTGTTGGAACCTCTTGAAGTTAGGGATAAAGTCACCGTTAGTGAAAACAAAGACGATTATCTTATTGAGAATAAATACTATAGGATAAGGATAAGTAAAATTGGACAGCTTCTGTCAATATTCGATAGGGAAGCTAATAGGGAGGTTTTAAAGGATAGGGGTAACCTACTAGTCGCGTATGAGAATATCCCAGGGTGGGCAGACGCGTGGGATATTGAGAAGGGATTTGAGGAGACTCATTTTGAAATTAAGGCCTCTTCATCAGAGATAGTCAATAATGATGGTATTGTAGCTTCAATTAGATTTTCCTATAAATTTAGGAGATCAGAAATTATTCAAATCATCCGTGTTTACGCTGAGAGTAGAAGGATTGACTTCATAACTACATTGAAGATGAAGGATAGGGAATTATTAATAAAAAGTTGGTTTAACTTTGACCTAAACGTGGAGAGGGCAGTTTCCGATATTCCCTTTGGAGTTGTTGAGAGGTTCACTTGGACTAATACTAGTTGGGATAAGGCTAGGTTTGAAGTTCCAATCCAAAAATTTGTTGACTTCTCTGAGAGCGATTATGGCGTTGCATTGCTTAATAACGGAAAGTATGGGGCAACGTTAAGAGGTTCTTCAGTCGGTTTGAGTTTGACTAAAACTCCAATATATCCAGATCCCTCTACTGATCTAGAGGAAATCACTTTCGTTTATTCGCTATATCCCCACGTTGGTGATTGGAAGAGGGCTGAGGTGGTTAAGAGGGCTTATGAGCTAAACGTACCATTGAGAGTAGTTAGGGGAATTAGTGAGGTTAAAAGTGAGAGCTTCATTAGGGTTAGTGATAAGTTGATTTTAGAGGCTGTGAAGGTTGCTGAGGACGATAGCAATAGCATTATATTAAGGTTTTATGAATACGAGAATACCAGAGGAGAAGCTGTTGTTGAACTACCTTTTAATGTGACTGAAGCTAGGAGTCTTGACTTGCTAGAGCTGAATGAGATTTCGAGGGACATTAGAACAGAGGGTAATAGGATTAAGGTAAAATATAAGAATAGGGATATCCTCACAATAAGTGTGAGGGGTTAAATGAAGAAGGTTAGTATAGTTACTGGAGGAGCTAAGGGAATAGGTGCAGCAATAGGTTATAGGTTGGGGAAGCAAGGGTATGCAGTAGCTATTGCTGACATAGACGAAAACGCTGGCAAGTATAGGGAGAACCATTTTAGGAGTGAGGGAATAGATTCCTTTTTCATTAAGACTGATGTTTCGTCGGAGATGGACGTCTTAAATATGGTTGAAAGAGTCTATGATAGATATGGGAGGATTGATGTCCTTGTTAATAACGCTGGTATAGGATTTAGTGGAAAGAGTATAGAAGAACAAACTTTGGAGGAATGGAGGAGAGTGATTGAGACAAATTTAACCGGAGTCTGGCTTTGTTCCAAGTACGTAGTGAAATATATGAAGAATACTGGTGGGGTTATCGTAAACGTAGCATCAACTAGGGCTTTCCAATCGGAACCGAACACTGAGCCTTATTCTGCCTCTAAGGGTGGTATAATTGCATTAACCCACTCCTTGGCTGTTAGTTTAAGCAAGTATAATATAAGGGTGGTTTCCATAAGTCCGGGGTGGATTGATACTAGTAGTTGGCAAGTCCCTCCTAGAGAGTCATATCTATCTAGTTTGGATCATGGACAACATCTGAGTAAAAGAGTTGGAAAGCCTGAAGATGTAGCCTCATTAGTTGCATTTTTAGTGTCTAACGATGCTTCATGGATTAGCGGTGTGAATTTCACAATAGATGGAGGGATGACAGTTAAAATGATATATATTGATGAGAACGTTATTCAAGACTCCTTAACTATGCTATTTAATGACGTAGAGTTCTCATATCAGATTAGAAAATTAATTGAAAAAATTAAAAAAGCAGATAATAAGGAAAATATAAAAAGTAAATTAGATGAGCTCTTAAAGCTATTGTGAACTATGTTTAACATACAATGGGGCTAAATGCCTTACAGCTAAATAAATTCTCTTGACCATTAAAAATACTTCATACGTGATAGGTTCTCTAATCCTCTCTACTTCTTATGAATCCAATTCCGATAAATAAGAGAGTCCTTATCTAGCTGGAAAAAGGTAATGATTTTGGGATATACTGTCTTAGAAATTTACGTAGGTTTAAAATTTTTAAGTTATATTGGGCATAAAGTTTATATCTTTCCCACCCTAACATAGCTTTTAATGAAAGCTATAATAGTGAAACCCCCAAATGCAGGAGTGCAGATCAAGGACGTCGATGAAAAGAAATTGGATAGTTACGGGAAACTAAGGATAAGAACTATCTATAACGGTATTTGCGGTACTGATAGAGAGATAGTTAATGGCAAGTTAACATTATCAACTCTACCTAAGGGAAAGGATTTCCTAGTGTTGGGTCATGAGGCAATAGGCGTTGTAGAAGAGTCTTATTATGGCTTTTCTCAAGGAGATCTGGTAATGCCAGTTAATAGGAGAGGGTGCGGTATTTGTAGAAATTGTTTGGTAGGAAGACCAGACTTTTGCGAAACAGGTGAATTTGGAGAGGCTGGAATACACAAAATGGATGGGTTTATGAGGGAATGGTGGTACGATGATCCTAAGTATTTGGTTAGAATTCCCAAGTCAATAGAAGATATTGGAATTTTAGCTCAACCATTAGCTGACATCGAGAAATCCATTGAGGAAATATTGGAAGTTCAGAAGAGGGTTCCAGTATGGACGTGTGATGATGGGACTTTGAATTGTAGAAAGGTTTTAGTTGTAGGTACGGGACCAATTGGCATATTATTTACACTGCTTTTCAGAACTTATGGATTAGAAGTCTGGGTATCAAATAGAAGAGAACCAACTGAAGTTGAGCAAACTGTCATAGAGGAAACCAAGACTAACTTCTATAACTCAGCCAATGGATACGATAAATTGAAAGAATCTATAGGTAAGTTCGATGTAATTATAGACGCTACTGGGGCCGATGTAAATATATTAAGTAATGTTATTCCATTGTTAGGAAGGAATGGAGTTTTAGGTCTCTTTGGATTCTCAACTTCCGGTTCGGTTCCACTTGACTATAAGACATTACAGGAAATAGTACATGCAAATAAGACGATAATAGGTTTGGTAAACGGTCAGAAGCCCCATTTTCAGCAAGCTGTAGTTCATTTAGCATCTTGGAAGACTTTGTATCCTAAGACTTCTAAAATGTTAATCACTAAGACTGTGAGTATAAATGATGAAAACGAATTACTTAAGGTGCTAAAGGAAAAGGAACGTGGAGAAATTAAGATAAGAATATTATGGGAATAATACAATAAAAGTCTAAGTTTTTTATATCACAACTTTGAAGTATGGATCGGTTCCACTTATGGTATATTTAATATGGCAGTACTCGAATCAGATCTTGGAGTTTTATGGTGTTCTTGGTTCGATATAAATTCAGTATTTATATTCAAGCAAGATATAACATAAGAGAGAGTTATAGTGAGTAGAAACGAAAAATTAGTGAAAATCTTTTATATTAATGGGTTAATAGTTTATACTCGGACTTATATGAGACTTGACATTACATTTTATCTTTTAGTCTCTACCTTGATATCGATTCTTACTATTTTGTACATTTCCTTTACCTTACCTCTGGCATTTACGTATAGGCCTAAGTCATCTCAAGCCAGTATAAAAAGAAGTGAAATTACCGTATTGATTCCCGTTTATAAGGAAGACGTGGATGTGTTTAAAGAAGTTATAGATTCTGTTAAAAAGCAAGATTTGAAATTTATTGTTGTAGGGGATGGCTGTGATGAACCATATAAAAGTATAGTAAGGACAAAGGGAGGTTTGTTCATTAAACTAGATAAGAATATGGGTAAGAGGAGAGCAATAAGAGAAGGATTCAAATACGTTAAAACCCCATATGTCTTACTTTTAGATAGTGATACGATACTTCCAGATAATTCAGTTGATATCTTATCCTCTAAATTAACTGGGGATATAGTTGCTGTTAGCCCAGAGATTTCGGTATTGCCAGGTAAAAATATAATCGCTTATCATGTCTCCGAGATGATGCAAAGGTTGAGGGAAATAAGTTATAGGGCGTTAGGTAGATTCGGCAGTATAGTATCACTCAACGGCCAATGTGTACTAGTAAGAACTGACGTAATAAGGCCTCTAATTGAATCCGAGGAATTTAATAGTGTTAAATTATGGAAGTTCTCCACAATTTTGGGTGATGATAGGCAGATAACCAATTACATCTATTCAAATGGATATAAAGCAACTGTAACTAAGGATATAGTAGTCAAGACTAAAGCTCCAGATACGATTAGCGGTTTACTAAAGCAAATGGTTAGATGGTATAGATCAAATAATTTCTTCTTGATTAGGGAAATAGGTGATGGTACTATCTTTAAAAAGGGGTTCTTTTACATGTTTACGGTATTATACTGGTACGCATTACCTTTACTTACGTTACTAAGTTATAGTCTATATACTGAAATAATTTTATCACGTGTAGCTAAGCATTGGGACTTCATTGCGAGGGCAATAACAACAAACCCTGCTAGGTTCATAAAGAATGTAATAGTATACAGAATTGATAATTTGTTTGATATAGATCCCACTCCAATTTTCCATAAATTTAACCATTTTCTCCCGCATCACCTCAATCCAAGTGGGATTATGTTAATTTACGGTAATAAACTGAGTACAGAAATGGTTCTATTTCACTACTTCTATGTTTTTCACACATTTGTGGGTGAAGTGTCAACAATAGTTAGCATTGTAATGATTGTTTCTATCCTGCTATACACAAGAAGAATAAGGGGATTTGCTTTAGGTTTATTGGCATTTCCATTAATGTTCTTCGCTGATATATTTGCCCTCATGACAATATGGAGACAAAAGAAGTGGTCTGGTCGTAGCTGAGATTTTAACTCTACACTATTTTTATTCTACTGTTTAGATCCTAGATAAAACACAAACTTTATACTTTTCTAAACATAGTAGAGTCGGAGTGAAAGAAAACATGGCCTATTTATTAAGAGAAGGAACACAGAGATCTACTGGAAACGAGGTAATACTAAACAACATAGCTGTAGCCAAAATATTACTGGAAATGCTAAAGTCAAGCCTAGGTCCTAAGGGTTTAGACAAGATGTTAGTTGAGGGGCAAGACATTACAATAACTAATGACGGTGCGACAATAGTTAAAAACATGGAAGTGCAGCATCCTACTGCAAAATTACTCATTGAAACCGCTAAAACTGTTGATACCGAGGTAGGAGATGGGACAACTTCAGTAGTCGTTCTTGCCGGGTTACTATTAGAAAAAGCTGAGGATTTGCTGAATCAGAAGATCCATCCAACTGTCATAATAGAAGGTTATAGGAAGGCTCTAAGTTCATCATTAGAATTGTTAAAAAGTATTGCAGATAAGATTAGTCCAGAAGATAGGAAGATAGTTCACGATCTAGTATATACTACTCTATCGAGTAAGTTCTTCTCAACAGAGCATACTCTAGAGAAGATAATAAATCTAGTTATTGAAGCTTCATTGGCGGTATTGGATAAAAGAGATGGAACCTATGATCTGGATATTAAGAATATAAAGATTGTAAAAGTCAATGGTGGGGAATTTGATGATAGTGAGCTTGTAAATGGGATCGTTGTAGATAAGGAGCCCACCAATGAGAATATGCCGAAAAGGGCGGAAAACGTTAAGGTAATGTTAGCTGACTTCCCATTAAAACTTGAAAAAACGGAAATTAGCATGAAGCTGGGAATAAGTGACCCCACTCAGATAAAGGGATACTTGGATGAACAAACGGCATATGTTAAGCAAATGGTGGATAAGATAAAGGCTATGGGCGTTAAATTGTTTATTACACAAAAGGACATTGATGAAGTCGCTTCATATTTAATGGGAAAAAGTGGGATAATAGCGTTAAAGAACGTAAAGAGGAGTGACATAGAGTTACTGAGTAGAGCTACTGGTGCGAAAATTGCAAGTAGCATGAAAGACGCTAATGAGAGTGATTTAGGGGAAGCTAAATTAGTGGAGGTTAGAAATTTAGGAAAGAACAAATACCTCTTCATTCAATCTGATAAAGCTAAAGCGGTGACTGTAATCATAAAGGGCTCGAATAACATGGTAACTGATGAAGCAGAAAGGAGTTTAAATGACGCCTTTAACTCCATAAGAAACTTGTTACTAGAACCCTATATTGTGGCTGGTGGTGGTGCTGTAGAGGAGGAGTTGGCTAAGAGGTTAAGGGAGAACGCTGGAAAAGTTCCCGGAAAGGAGCAATTGGCATTTAATGCATTTGCGGATGCTTTGGAGGAGTACGTTTCAATACTATCAGAAACTGCTGGCATGGATCCCATAAGTGCGTTAACCGAAATAAGACATAAACATGCAAACGGGTTAAAGAATGCTGGGATTGACATAGTTAAGGCTAGAATTTACGATAACATGCTTGAGCTTAAAGTAATCGATTCTCTAAAGGTTAAGGAACAAGTTTTAAAGAGCGCCACAGAAGCCGCTACTGCGATTTTAAAGATCGACGACATGATAGCAGCAGCTCCTGCAAAGCAACAACCTCAACCACAACAGCCAAATCCATACTTAGGTTAAAAGGTTAAGATATGATTATTTTATTTAGGTTTTCTTTATTACTTTATGGAACTAAAAATCACTGATTTCAAAGTTTTCGTAGCTCAGGCCAATTTCGAATGGGCTTTCGTGAGAATCTACTCCAGGGACTTGTATGGTACTGGTGAGGCTGGTCCAGCACCTGGTTTAAAAGGAATGGAAAGCGAGTTTAGACAATTACTAATTGGTGAAGATGCGTTTAAAATTAATAGGATAGCTGAGAAACTGAGATATGCCGCACTATACTCCGGGACTACTGTGTATCATCTGATCTCAGCCATTAATATAGCATTATACGATCTTATTGGAAAATTCCTAAATGTACCAATATACAAATTACTAGGAGGGGATAAGACGGAAATACCAGTATATGTTGACGCTCATGGAGGGAAAGGATTAGAGGCAATTAACGCTTTGCACTTACCAGTTAACTTACCTTGGATAAAGGAAGCTGAAGTGGAGACAAGTAGGTTGATCACAACCAATAATCCAGTTCATGGTAGGTTGTCAATGGAAAAGTGGAATGAGGACTACTCCCCTGAGGCTTACGCTAAGAGAGCTTTGAAGATGAAGAACGAGGGTTATAAAGCCATGAAATTTGACCTAGACGTCCCTACGCCTTATATAGATTTAAGAAGAGTGAGAAATGGGGATTTATCCCTTAAAGACATCGACTACATGGCAGAAATAGTTAAGGCTGTTAGGGAATCAGTTGGCAATGAAGTCGAAATAATGTTCGATTTGCATTGGAGATATAATTTAAACACTGCTATAAGGATTTGCAAGGCATTAGAACCATATAGGCTAAGATGGCTAGAGGATCCAACACCTGCAATAATGGCTGTTTCCAATTACGACGAATTGAAGTTGTTGACATCCCAGTGCTCAGTTCCAATAGAAACTGGCGAGAATCTCTATACAGTATATCAGTTCAAGGACTTACTAAATACTGGAATAAGAGTATGGGCTCCAGATATAGTTAAGGCTGGCGGGATAACTGAGGGAAGAAGAATAGCTGAATTAGCTGCAATGTACGATATAGAATATTCTCCTCATAATATTGCGTCACCAATAGGTACTATGGCTCACGCTCATGTAGGGTCGATTGCAAACACTTTCGGTTTCGTGGAATTTCACGGTCATGATGTGCCTTTCTGGAATGAGATAGTTAAACCTAAGAGAAGGATTATAGAGGATGGTGTAATTAAGCTTACCGAGGATCCAGGATTGGGTGTTAATTTAGATGATGAGGTTATGAGGAAATACTGGCCTGATTATAATTTATAAAATATGTATGAACTTCCTAACTCATAAACCTAGATATAACTTCAAGTTATTTTTTGAAAATGTAATTATAAATTACTGATAAAGTTCTATATAAAGAAAGAATAAAGGGTTTCTTTAGTCGTAGAAACCTCTATTACTTTTAGCTAATTCCTCTATTAAACTATTTGGCCTGTACGCCCTATATCCTTTCGAGTAGATATCGACTAGATGGTTGTAAATGTTTTTTATACCTAGTTCATCAGCCATTTGCATTAAACCCTTGGGGAAATTAAAGCCATAAATCATTACACTATCAATATCCTTAGCACTTACTATACCATTTTGTATGAGCCATGCACCCTCATTTACTGCTAAAGATATTAATCTAGCCGGATCAACCTTACTAGTAATTGGTAAATCAACTTTTTTATACTTACCAGCTGTAGGATAATTATAGAATCCTTTTCCAGTCTTAACGCCCAATTCTTTAGCCTCGAACTTCCTCTTATACATCTCACACTTAACATCTTCAGCAGTTCCGCTATTTACTATCACATTCCATAAATCAACTGCAACATCCAATCCCACATAATCCGATAGCTCGAAAATGCCCATTGGTAATTTAAGCTTATTCCTAGCAGTGCTGTCAACTTCCTCAATACTCGCTTCACCACTCTCAACTTCCCTACAAGCCTCTTGCATTAGCCTCAAAAATATCCTATTGCTAACAAAACCGGGAACTTCAACCTTAAGTCTAACTGGGATTTTGTTCATTTTCTTCGCCAAATCTATTGTAACGTTAATGGTCTCATCTGAGGTGTACTTACTAGGAACTACCTCTACTAGCTTCATAATTGGTGGGGGATTAAAGAAATGCATTCCGATAACCTTCTCCTTCCTCTTAGTGACTTCAGCTATAGTAGATATCGGGATTGATGAAGTATTTGAGGCTAGAAACGCGTGGGAAGGAGTTATATTATCTAAAGTCTCAAACACCTTTCTTTTAAGCTCTATAATCTCTGGCACTGCCTCTATAACGAAATCAGCATCTCGCATTACATCATAAGACGTCGAGAATTCTATTCTTTTCATTACGTCCTCTGGTCTTTCCTTTATTTGCCCTTTTTCGTAAAATCTGTTTAATGACTCGATTATTCTCTCCTTGGCCCTATTTAGGAAATCCCAAGATATATCCACTACGCTGACCTTGTAGTTGGCAAGTGCAGAAACCTCAGCAATTCCATGACCCATGGTACCCGCTCCAACCACACCTATCTTTTTTATAGTCATGAGTGATATATAATAATTTTAAGAATTTAAAGTGAAGCTTTATTCCATAATTAATAAATATATACATTTACGATTAGGCGTAAAGCATATATATACTGAACATTGTGTATCATAATGTGAGCATTAGAGAGATAGTAAGACTTTTCGGTCCAGCATGGATAGTAATGATGGCGGATGTTGACGCAGCAAGCGTATTAACTGGCGTAGCCAATGGGCAAGAGTACGGATATAGACTGATCTGGCTGTTGCTACTCTTAGCCTTTCCCTTATATGTTATCCAAGAAGCTGCCGGAAGATTAGGTGCAGTAAATAATGGTAAAGGTCTTGGGGAGATTATTAGGGAGAGATACTCAGTTAAAATATCGCTACTAGCCTCTCTTTCTATGTTCATGGTTGACGTGTTCACGTACGTAGTTGAATACGTTGGAATAGCGGTCGGGGGACTAGTATTAGGAATTCCACCTTTTATAACCCTCCCAATTTTCTTCATATTCCATTTAACTATAATATCAACTAGAAAATACGATAAGATAGAGAAATTTCTAATGCCAATATCTTTACTCTTGGTCATTGCATTTGTTCTTCAAGCCATGTTAAGGGGTATAGTACCTGGAGAAAGCATATTTTACTTCTCGTTTTCCAAATCCTTTACATTCCTAGTTGCTGCTAACATAGGCGCAGTAGTCATGCCATTTATGATATTTTACCAAACCTCGGCAACTGCGTATAAATACCAAGATGTGGATTCGACAATTGAAACTAAGGTTAAGTGGTCGTCCATAGAGACGTTTATTGGGGCAATAGTGTCAGAACTTATAATGGTGGCTATAGAAATGGCAACTACTGGAATTTCACCATCAGTAGATCCTTTAAATTATAAGGAAATGTCGTATTCACTATCCTTACTTTCAAGTCCTATTTCACCATATATATTTGGAATTGGCTTAATTAGTGCAGCTTTTCTTGCATTGATTGTGGAGTCTTTAGGTAGTGCGTGGGGAACTCTAGAGGCTTTAGGCAAAAATACTTTTACCAACTTTCTACTATTATATATTTCCGAGTCTATCCCTGCACTCGTGATCGCATTACTTTTCACCAACAATTACGATAATGTGGTGAACTTCGCCCTAACTTTAATGTCAATAGCACCATTTATAGTTGTAATCCCCGCGGCATTGATTGGAGTTTTAATAAACGATAAGAACTTAATGATGAATTACACATATGGAAGAACTAGGATAATCATTTATTGGATTACCGTTGCAACGATACTCACTGGTGGGATACTTGCAATAATTTAGGTTCCTTTCCACATTTTTAAGGAGGATACGAAATCTGAAATTGAATATCTACTCTTCCAGCTTAATGGATAACTAAACTTAATATAGCGAGCGGAAGTGTAATCTAGACTTAATAATTCATTATCGTTCAATGTCATCCTTATTTTCCTATCATTAACCTCTATTTCCAATTTTCCAGCTTCCTCCTTACTCTCCAAGAATTCAAAGCCTTTGTCATATCTTAGCATTAAGAACTTTTCTAGATTTTTTACGTTACCATCAACCACAACAGTACCAGAACCTAATATAATGTGAAATAACCATAATTTTATAACGTTTAAACTTTGATCTATGTCCTTTACGCTATAAGCTTCGTCTCCGAAGTAAGTGCAACCTCTCAACGCCATACAGACCTGTTGACCATAGAAGTATACTGTATCGTTTGCCCACTCAGAGTGTTTTTCAATAGATTTATACAGAGGTTCTATGTGGACATAATATTGTGGATCTATCTCAATCATTCTAGAAGGCGGTAAATATTTTATAACTTCTGAGGGTAAATTGAGGAAAGTGATAAAGCTGGGATAAGATCCACTCCATATGGAGAATGTTCTCTCCGAGACTTTCCTTATTTCGTTAAATGGCTGTGTCTTGTATACTAACCTGTAAAGGTTATCTGACATCGTATTGGGCAATTTACTTAGTACTAATGCTCTAAATGCGGGAGATATTGCGTTTATATATGGTATGATATCGTTTTCACCCTTAACTCTTTTAACTATGCCGTTTCTTATAATGTAAACTTCATCATCATCGCTAATTTGAGCCTCTATCTCACACTGTGTATTCACTATCCCTTTTTTCCATCTTATACACTGTCTATATACCACATTTAAAGTAAAGTATAATCAAATATTAAAATACTAATTCTGACCTACTCACAGCCCTAAAGGGCGATGGTTCCCGAGGTCTCAAGGGTTACTCCCCTTTACGGGAGCTATTCGATTATGCCCCACAATAAAGGAAAGAGGTTTCTTCACCCTATTGACGACCTTTCCAATAGCCTTCCTCAGAATGTTCAATGCACCGTTCAAGTCACTATGCAGCTTATGACCTAGAGGATAATAAACTACCCCCCTCGGTTTTCTCTTAACTTCCACATTATGATAAGCACAGAACCTAGACGTGTTATACTCAACTACCTCATACACTTTCATACCGTATTCTTGTGCTTTAAGTTCAATAGCATAAATTAACTTGCGGTATGACCAACCGTTCACCGTATATTTGTTACCCCTATTTTGAGAGATGTTATAAGTATAACCGATGTAGATTGTGGATACGCCCAGCTTATGAAGTTCCTCAATAAGACCACTTGCTAGAGTTCTGTATAAGTGAAGAAACCTCCTTTGTAACTTCCCGAATAGCCTCCTCTTCTCTCTCGTTAACTCCTTATAAGCCTCGTACTCATCTATATTCTTCGATTTATCTGCAAGTGATTGAACTTTAGCAATCCTCTTCTCAAAGTAAAAATAGTCCTCCTTTGCCCTAACTCCCTTGTACAGTAACCAGGTGCCATCACTAACTACAACACTTGCCAAAACGTTAATACCTAGGTCAATAGAAGCTACCTTGTTACCCTGTGGTAAAGCTGCTTGAATTGATTTTCTTTCACCACGAACTATGTGTTTAGATTGCTTACCTCTCTTAGTAGTCTCAACACCAACATCAACTGGTATGTGAGCGTACCACTTGTTCATATCCTCATCGTAAATGATTTCAAGTCTACCTTGCTTACCGTGCCACTTAAGCCTACCTTCAAAATCTATCTCCATGTCAAAATCCTTGAGGATGAGTTTCTTCCTTTCTTCATCTACTTCATAACGGTCTTGTCTAACCATGAGAATCCTTTTTCTCTTCTTGTTTTTCCTGTCCTTCCAATAACGTGGAGGAGAGACATGATCCATGTGGGGTGGTAGTTTTCCATCCTTCTTCAGCTTCAATAGGGAGAAGAAGGAGGACCACGCCTCGTTGTTCTTCTGCATTACTGCTTGAGTGTTAACACCCAGTGTATTCTTATAGTTCTCATAGTACTTGCCCCAAGTTCCTTTGAAGTCTACTTTTCCTTCATTGAAGAATTGTTGCCTCCTCTCGTAGTTTATCTCGTTGAACAACTTGGCAGAAACATTTGCTAACTTTAGTAGTTTTTTGTGTTGGTGAGTGTTTGGTAGGAGACGAACTATGTTTGTCCTCCTATTCTCGAACTTAACTTCGTAGACACCTCCTTCTGGTATTGCGGGAGTAATGGTCGGCTCCCGCTCCTCATCCTCAGTAAGTTGACCGGAAGGAGGTGCCATAGGGGAGCGTTTGTTAAGTTGGTTAAAAAGCTTTACTCCGCCTTAAAAAGACGAGGTTTGTCGTTCGTTTTATCAAAGATGCAATGTGTATTTAGAGTGAAAGGACTTCAACTCGTTAGCGTATTTTACACAATTTAAACTAGATGTAATTGCTATGACTAAGATCCCAAAGGCTAAACCAGAAAATACAAAGGCAACACTCATAAAATTTAACAATAAGAATAACGACGACAAAATAAGGAGAACCAGTGAAATTTTGTTCTCATTAATTATGTGTGATATTGTTGCATTTAATTCCTCGGATAAAAAAATTATTCTATCTACGTTCTTAATCTTCTCGTTCACTATATCAATAAAACCTTTAAGGTTATCCCAGTTGGCTGAGACATATTTTTCTAATTCTTCAATTTTGACGTTAAGTGGACTAGCAATTATCGTACCTTCGAGCATATCTGAAACCTTGTCCGATGATAGAAGCTGAACAAGGGATAGTAATGCCTCCAGTTTAGCTAAAAATGTTATTTTATCCAAGTCTTTAGATAAACTCGGTAATCTAGATTCGAGGTAAAACTGCAATCCAGTCGAAATAATCAATAAGAATGCTGACGTTAATATAATCTCTAAAAACAATATGTTAGGAATCATAAATTTTCACCTATTCTTTCATTATTCTTGTACTATAATATGCTATAGAGTAAATAAATATTATGTTCTAGGTAATTATATCTATTAAGTGGCCTTATAATAATATATATTAATATCGTCTAAGAACAATTATGAATAAGGTTATCATTGACAAATACGTCATTCGTACTGATTGTAATGATGATAATATCCTAAATGATCTAGTACAGACACTAAGAAAATACAACGTAAGAGCGTATAATTACAAGGTTGAATTTCTACGTGACAAGGTTAGTGTTAGAATAATAAGAGGAAATGCTGTTTTAAACTTGTCAAATCTATATATAAAGGAATTGGAAGATATTCTAAAAGAATCAGAGGAATTATACACTACCAGATTTGACATAGAATTCCATAATATACCCTCTAAGAGGGAGATTCTAGATAAGCTAGAATCCACTGAGCTTCCTTACTCTAAGGTTGACGTATTTAAGGATAAGGTTAAGATAAGGACAGTAAATGGGTTCACATTCATTGATGAAACGAATTTAGAGGCAACATACTATTTAAGCCTAATTTTCGATAAGGTTAATTTAAAACCCTTCAATGCGGGTAGAATTAAAAAGGTTAAGGATATGAGAGCCTTGCTTCTCCTTAAATACTATGGAGTAAGGGATTTAGAATTGATTGAGAAATTAATTGATTTAGATTTGAGAATTGAGGATAATGAGATTATAATTGGAGATATTTTAATTGGAGAGAATGGGATATTAAAAAAGGACAAGGAAGTATCTAAAAAGGAATTATATGAGTTAGTTAAAGTTAATAAGTAATAACATATTCTTAGAATCGTGCTAAAGTCTGTAACAGTTTCAGCACCTTCAAATATAGCCGTAGTGAAGTATTGGGGAAAAAGAGGAGATGAAAGATTAAATTTACCACTTAATAACTCATTGTCGATTACCTTAGATGACCAGTTATCGGTAATTACCAAAGTTACCTTGAGCGATAAGAACATTGTAATAGTTAACGATAGGATCTTACCAGAGGATGAAATGAAAGAATATGCTGGAAGAGTCTTGGAAGCCTTTAAGAAAATCGTTGGCAAGGAGTTTCACGTTAAGGTCGAGTCAAAGGCAAAATTCCCCGTTAACGCGGGATTAGCGTCATCTGCGGCAGGAATTGCTGCATTAACCTTTGGCTTGAATGAACTATTAGAATTAGAACTTAAACTTGAAGAGCTTTCCAAAATAGCCAGACTAGGATCTGGGAGCGCTTGTAGGAGTATGTTTGGAGGATTTGTTGTATGGAATAAGGGTCGAAGAGAAGATGGTGAGGATTCCTATTGCTATCAAATCTTCCAACGTGGACATTGGAGTGAACTAGTCGATATAATTCCGATATTAAGCGAGAAAGAAAAGAAAATATCTTCTAGAAAGGGTATGATAAGATCAGCTGAGACTTCAGAATTAATGGAGTGTAGGCTCAAATTCATTGAGAAGACCTTTAATGAAGTCGTTGAGGCTATAAGGAATAGGGATGAGAGGAAATTCTACTATCTCGTCATGAGACATAGCAACAGTATGCATGCAATAATATTGGATAGTTGGCCGTCATTCTTCTACTTAAACGATACTTCAATAAGGATAATGGAATGGATACAAGAGTATGGTAAGGCCGGTTACACATTCGATGCTGGACCAAATCCTCACATTTTCACTACAGAAAGATATGTACAAGACATCTTAGAATTCTTAAAATCTCTAGAAATAAAGAGAATAATAATGTCTAAAGTTGGAGATGGACCTAAGATATTGAATAGAGAATAACAAAATTCTTTTAATTAGAATCTAGCTTTAAGCCCTCGTCCTCCTTCACGTCAATAGTTTTAATACCTCTTCTTTTCCACATCTCCCTTACCTTACTCAAATCATTGCCCAAGGCGAAAATTGAATCCCCACCACCAGCTCCAGGAGACAAGGCTATTAGTGCACCCTCTTCCTCAGCTATCTTTATCAACTCCTCCTCTTCTTTACTTACTAGTTTAACACCGACTATACGTTCAGCTATATAGTTTAGATACTTCCTCCCTAACCTTACATGCTCTGCAGCTTCGTCGATTTTATTTAATTTTACGAGTTTAATTGCCATATTATTCTCCTCATCTATAAGCCTCATAATTTCCCGAAAATCCTCCAAATTGCTCTTCTCTACAAATTTCTTGACTAAACCCACAGTTTCAGAACTCTTTCCCGTAAAGCCAAGTACCATATCATAATTACCCAAGTTTAACTTCTCGTAATAGAAGTCCATTTTCTCCAAATCAGTAAATCTCTTGTAAACTATACTTCCAAAAACACCTGAAGCTATATCAAACCCACTGCCAATTCCCTTTTGTCTCTTGAAATTGGCAATTTGCGCCAATTTATGTATTTCAAATAAATCCAATTTACCATTGATAGCGTAATATAGGCAGGCGGTAAGGGAAACTGTAGCAGCTGAAGAACTGCCTAATCCCGTTTTTTTACCATCTAATATGAATTCCTTATCGTTATAAAGTTCAATTTCATAGCCTTGAGGAAGTTGGGTAAATCTTTCTCTAAAAGTATCTAGGACTGAATTAATTAACTCATTACCTGAATTTTTAAAATCGCCATAACTAGTGTGGAAAATCAAACTCCTCTCTTGAATTTCTCTTAACCTACAACTCACTCTCTTATTAACTGCAATTACGTGTGATATACCTCCAAATACTACGCTATAACTTCCTATCCAAAGTATTTTTCCAGGAGCGCTAACCCTTATCACATTCCATATTCCTTATTAGCTTTTTAATCTTTAACTACAATTCTTTGGCAAATGGAATTCCTAAGTAAAAGGGAAAGGCTAGTATTAGTTGCGATAGCCCAATCGGGACCAGGTGGGACCACTTATTCTCAACTTTCAGCATTAGGTTACATCTTGTCAAAAAACACGATACAAGAAACCATTGAGAACCTTTACTTGCAAGGTTATATTAACGTTCTGAAAGATGGAGACGAGATAAGATACATTGCGTCAAAAAATGTGAGAAATGCCATTATTAATTTGGAATTTCATAAGTATAGACTAGCTAAAAATCTAACCGAATTGAAGAAAAAAGTAGAGGATATTAGCAAAATGGAGAAACAACAACAAGCTATAGCTTTCAAGGGTATACTAAAAGATCTACTTTCCTCCATTTCATCTTCAATAGTATCATTGCTAGATGAGTTACCAGCTCTAACATTGCCAGAATACATGGAGGTTCTGGAAAATCTATACAAGGAGTTTTTGTCAAAACTATCTCCACTGATACAAGAATCCATGACTGAGGATGAAATAAATACGTTTATCTCTTTGGTAAGTAAATATAGGGGAGAAAAAGACGCTGAGGAAATTAAAAATACATTACAGAAAATAAAGGGAGGAACTGAGAATCAACGTTAGAGTTTTTCCATCTTGAAGCTTTCTCATAAACTTAGAACTACATCTGATATTCGAGAAGATGTAAGAAAATAATTTTAACTTGTATTTAGTTTCAAATTTGTCGTTCTCACTTTTAAGGCTTTCCGTCCCATTCGCTACTGAGGAACTTCACGATAAAAAATATAAATGATTAAAGAGTAGTAGTAAATGTATGAGAAGGAGTAGAGATGATATAATAGGTGATATCTTAGAGGCGATTGATAGTAACATTAATAGGATATCTAGTATTATGAAAAATGTTAATCTTAGCGCATCACTAGCAAAAAAATATCTGTCAATGCTAACTGATAACGGGCTTATTCAAGAGGTTGATGGTGAATACAAATTAACTGAAAAAGGGAGAAGGGTTCTAGAACATTTTAGAAAAATGAGAAAGATTGAGTTAGAACTAACTACTATAATATATGAGGTAAGAAAAGAACTATCAGCTAACAAGAAGGAAGATCAAGTAAGCCATAGTTAGAAGACCTATTCCCATATCTACTATTTTATATATCCTCTTAGGTATAAGATTGAACAGCGAAAGGGATATTATTGAAGCTGCAGAGGCTATTATAAACGACGAAACTATCTCTATGGAATAGAGAATAGTATAACCAGTTGAAGCAATAACTATAACTAATACTTTAGTTGGAGTTATAACGAAAGCTCCTTGTAGTAATCCTGCCTTATTCGCCCCTATATCTATTTCCTTATCGAATATTGCTTGGACCAACAGTAGAATTGAAAATATAATACCTACTATATCTGCGATTATTTCCAGAAATTTATTATCACCTATAAGAATTACAAGTGGTATTGCTATTATAATGAACCCTACTGAATGAGATAAAGCGAATTGGATAATTTTCCATCTACTCCTTAAGAGTCTGGCGGTAGCTACGTGATCGGGCTCAATTCCATGGGAAAGACCTAGTAATAATGATAGGATTATAGGATCCACGTTTACACCTTAAATAACTACAGTAATATAACTAATTGCTACTCGCGACAAAAAATAGTAGTAATTCCTTGCAAGATAATTAATGAAGAGGATTATAAATTACTTACATATTCAAGACTATATCTAGAATTTTTAAGGTAAGACTAAAAGCAGAAAACTGTTAAGGTAGAGATTATATCACCTTTTATAACTTCCAGATAGGAAAAACCATTAATTTCTTTCTTTAAACTATCATACTCATAGTGTTAAACTAAAGTGAGAGAAATGAGAGTGCTAGCAATTGGTAACGTGTTTAACCCGTCTGGAGTATCAGTTCACATAAAAAACGTCTTAAAAGAACTAGTAAAGATGGGAGACGAAGTGACGTTATACGTTCCATCATTTCTAGTTAGAAGAAACTATGAGGTGCTAAAGGATTTAGAGAGTGCACATGTTAACGTTCATCATTCCGTGTATGAAGTTAAAGAAGCTGAAGAAGTGGGCACATTACCCTATTTCATAAAATCTCATACCGTCTATTTGAGATGGAATGATTTGGGAGAGGATAGAAAATACATTGATGAACTAAAGGAAATTAAACCTGACGTGATATATGATATGCACGAGGACTCAATAACGTTGCGATTATCTTATCATATTGCAAAAAAATTGCATAAGCCATTAGTTAAACTTCTACATGATGAGCCATTTAGAAATTCTTTCGGAAGGGGATACAGGAAATTTCTAGGAATCAAGGGTTTAGCCTATGATATCTTAATGTGGATGTTCTACAAATTTGACAAGAGAGCGTTTTTACGTTCAATAAATGATGGAGTATTAAGGGGAATAGCTGGTGTGTCAAAGGCACCATTTTACCTATCTGGGATTGAAGAGATTGCACGTGACGTGAGATTAAAGGTTTATGAGGTCGGCAACGCTTTCAATAGGGATATTATTTATAAGTATAGGAAGACTAAGGATAAGGAAGACTATGCGGTGTTCTTTGCTAGATTAGTCCCACAGAAGGGTATTAGGGAATTGCCTAGAATTGCTGATTTGCTAAATAGTAAAATAGTTGTATTTGGAAAAATTTTCAACGAGAGCGATAGGGCGATTCTAATGTCGCATCCTAAAATTGAATATATGGGTTATAGGCCAATAGAAGAGGTGTATAGTACAGTGGCTAAGGCCAAAGTTTTAATATATCCTTCCCATCAAGATGGTTTTTCCCTAGTTGTTTTAGATACCTTAGCTTTAGGTACTTCTGTTGTAGCATATGACATACCAGCAATTAGGTTCGTGTTTTCCAATTTAAAACCAGTTAGAACAGTGGGAGAGTATGATGTGAAGGAAATGGCAAGAATTGCAAACAATATATTGAGTATGAAAGATGAGGAATATGAAGGCGAGCATGAAGATGAGAACGTGAAGAAGTTTTTAGAATTACACTCATCATGGGCAAACGTAGCTAAGGAGACTCACGATTTTCTTTCTGCATTCTTATAAACCTCATTGATAATCCTAATTTTATGGAAGTTAAATAGAAATTATCTCTAATTAAATAGAGGAAATAGAGTACTGCAATGACCCAGAAAATCCCAGAGATTTCGAAGTAAAAGAATCGCAATATATAAGCCAAATCTGAGAGAATTACTGAGATTACGATCTTGTCATAATTATATCTACTAGTTGAGTACGTAATGCAGGAGAAGAATAAGGTCGACATAATACCTAAGGTGAATGCGTGGACGAAATCTCCAAAATAGAGTGATAAAAGGGGGATCACTATGAGAGATAGTAAAGATGAGAATGCACTAGTGTTCTTAAACGTAAATGTTTTTCTATATATTGTTAGAAAATACGCCACTCCGATAAATGGAAATAGAATGGGGAAGAAGTATGACAATATTATAATTAGAAATATTGGTAGCTGATATAATCCGAATACTGGCCTCGTTCTTAAATTAACGGAGAACACTCCCATGTTAACTCCCAATATATATAAGAGTAAAGGAGTGATGAGAAGCCAATAATTTGGATAGAGTAGCCATGCAATTATAGATGCAAATGGAGATGAAAGCACCAAAGCGTTAATTGGTAATTTTCTAGCATTATAACCATAACTTCTCAGATCCACTAAAGCCTTGACTTCAGTAATTGCTAGTGCAACTGATGCAATGATTTGAAAATAATGTATTGGAATTACCAAAAAGATTAGAGAGGCTATATGTAATGCTAGGTAATTTTTGGCTGGAAAGAATAGTCGCTGTATCATACCAAAGTATAACGCGTAAGCTCCCAACATCATGAAATAGGGATGATATGACCAATTGAGGGGAAGTGATAACGAACCCAAAGCCCAATATGCTATTGCCAAGAATATAAAAGGAATGTTAACACCCCATGGTTCAATCTCCTTAATTTCACTCTTCTTCATATAGCTAAAATCGAGTACTGAATTAAAAAACCTAAAGCTTATAGATTAGGTTTCAACTAGACTCTTATAACTATTACGCAAATACCTAGCCAAGTATAGGGCGTCAGTATCTAAATAACCAGCTAGTCTGACCAAGGTTATATCTGGATTTTGTCTGATTATTTCAATTATTTTTCTTAACTTATAAGGTAAGATATCTTCATCATTTGTTGTTAAAGCCCATTCCTTAAACCTTGTCCAAAATTTTGAATAGTTCACAACATGTTAGTTTATTAGGATACTTTTTAAGCAAAAGTGCCGAATGACATCTTTTTATGCTTTTTTGCAAAAATGTTAATATGAAAATTTTAACATTTGGCGGTACTGGATTCGTAGGTACCAATTTCGTAAGATACGCATTGAGTAAGGGACACGAGGTTCTAGTTTACGCAAGGAGTATGAACGAGTACGCAAAAACCTTACAAAACGTTGGTGCAAATATAATTTTCTCTTATGACGATCATTTGAAAGACGTTGATTGTTTAGTCTATTTTATAGGCGCGATGTGGACTAAAGATCCTAAAGAATTTGAATACTTACAAGTAAAATTCCCTACTGAAATAGGAAGCAAGTTCTTTCAAGTTAACTCAGGTAAGTTCGTATATATAAGCAGTATAGGAGTGTCTGAAAATATCGAAAGTAAAGAAAGACCTATCCTTGAGGAAAGTCCACATGGAGAAGGCTTAAAGCCAAATACACTTCACGGAATTACAAAACTTGAAGGGGAAAAGAGTATATCGAAATTCCCCAATTACGTAATACTTCGGTTTCCAATAATTTACGGCCCCTATAGCAGAATCCTCATGTGGAGGATTTTCATGTGGTTAACTTCTCATGGTATTGGTATAAAAAACGATAGTATATTTAGCGTAGTTTCAACTAGAAATACGTCTAAGGCAATAGAATTAGCTTGTAAATATAAGAAGAACGATTATTTTTACATAACTGATAAGGAACCAGCTAACTTAACAAGTCTTTTCTCTGATGCAGCAAAGGCCATAAATGGAGAAATAAAGTCTTGGTTCCCATTTAGCGTAAAACTCATAGAGCCTTTCAAGTCTTCACATGAGATGTTGAAAATGGCCTATGATGTTCTTTCTAGGGAGTTAGTGTATTCCTATAAGAAGGCCGAAAGGGAATTGGATTACATCCCAGAGGACGTAAGGGTTGAGACGTTTAAGGAAATGGCAAGATACTATAAGATTATATGAGCGTTTAGGATTAACCTTTTTATTATGCAAGTTATTAAAATTCTTATGATAATATGCACTGTTGTAGATGATTCAAATAGATTGGACTTATTCTCCAGAGGGAAATTCGTAGTATTATTTGACAATAAAAATAGGGAGATTCTATTTAAAGAGGAGAATCCAGCCCTAAACTCCTCAACGAAAAGGCCATTAGTTGCTAAGGAGTGTGTAAGGTTAAGGGCAGAAATGGTAATTGCTGCGCATGGTTCTCTTTGCTATCCATCCTATTCAATTTTAAATAAAGCTAATATCAAAATGTTGGTAGGAAATATTGGAGATAGTATGTACACAGAAAACCTTCGCGCAGTAAGTAAGTGGGAAGTTACCTACTCTAGCTTCTTAGCAATTAAGGAAAGATTATTCGGACATTAGTGCCTTTTCAAGAAGGCTTAGTGATATATCATATCTATAAGTTGTGTGAAGATGGCCATCATTAAACTCCTCGTAATAGTGATTTATCCCATATTTTTGCAACTTCTTATGTAAAGTCCTACTTCCATACTGTATGTTGAACTCGTCCTTTTTACCCACATCTATAAATATGAACTTAAGCATTTTCAAACTATCAGCATATTTATCAACCATCCTGACCGGGTCTTTCTCTAGCCATTTTCTCCAAACCTCCTCCAGTATTTCACCAGTCTCCAAATCGAATGGTAACTCTATTTTTTCATCCTTAGGAGAATAAAATGCTGCCATACCAATTACGTTTAACGTATTCAAATCTTCCTTATGTTGTTTATTCTCCTTCTTCCAATAGTTTTCTAACCATTCCTCGGGAGTCTTAAATCTCCTTAACTGCTCAATTGCTTTAGGAAATGTAGGTAAGTAGACGTATTCGAAATAGGCATCGCCAGCGTGGTCAGCTATGGCTTTGATAACATTAGAATATTTCATTCCCAATACAAGTGCACCATATCCTCCAGACGAGTGTCCAAATATTCCTATCTTATCGCTCTTGAACTTGTCCTTTAAGAAAGGTATTAATTCCTTTATGAGAAAGTCCTCATACATTCCCACCGCTGAAGAATTTATATACTGATTTCCACCAACCTTAGTGAACATATCTGGAAGGACTATTACTGAACCTTTCATTTTCCCCTCATTACTCAATCTCTCAACCTTGCTCTTCATATCCTCTCCCAATGGATTGTAATTGATTTGGGTTAGAGAAGAAGAGAGGTAGCCACTAAGGTAGATCAATATTGGTCTTCCCTCATATTCTTCAGGGTAAATTAATCCCACTCTTCTCTTATTTGGGTCTTTCAAGGGATTATCTCTCAAGACATTACTTTCAAATTCAATAATAGTTAAGTTCACGTATCCATTTTCCTTCCCTAAGCTTTAAATCTTCCTTTATCCATTATATCATATGAAGCTTACAGTAAAGGAAGTTAAGGAGCTTTTTAAACCAAAATTATTACCAATAATTTGGAAAGATGAAAGTAATACCTTGACAATCCTAGATCAATCCTTATTGCCTTTTCAAAAAGTTTACGTGGATTTAAAGGATGTTGAAAACACAGCGTTAGCCATAAAGAATATGCAAGTTAGAGGTGCTCCAGCAATAGGAATCACTGCCGGATACGGAATGGTACTAGCGTTGATCAACAACAAGAATGTAAAGACATTAGATGATGCTATTAGGGAATTAACTAGGGCTAAGACCCTATTAGAGTCAGCTAGACCTACAGCTGTTAATTTAGTTTGGGCGACCTCAAGAATGCTAACTTTAGCTAAAAATGCAGTGGAAAGTGGTAACGCCAAGGCTGTAAATGAACTAATAGAACTAATGAAAGTTGAGGCTAAGAAGATTTTCGATGAGGAGTATGATGCTGAAATACAAATGGGGCTTTACGGTTTAGAGAAATTAAACGATGGTGATACAGTACTAACGCAGTGCAATGCTGGTGGTTTGGCTACTGGTACTGGGTTAGGAACTGCATTGGCTCCAGTGAAATTGGCTAAGGCCTTAGGGATGAACGTTTCAGTAATTGCTCCAGAGACAAGGCCTTGGTTACAAGGAAGTAGGTTAACCGTTTACGAATTAATGGAGGAAGGAATAAAGGTCACGTTAATAACAGATACTGCAGTTGGTTTAGTAATGTATCGAGGCATGGTGAATAACGTAATGGTTGGTGCTGACAGGATATTGAGAGATGGGCACGTCTTCAATAAAATAGGGACATTTAAGGAAGCGGTTATAGCCCATGAATTGGGTATACCATTTTACGCACTAGCGCCAACTTCCAGTTTCGACTTAAAGAGTAACGTTAACGACATTAAGATTGAGGAGAGGGATCCCAATGAAGTAAGGACAATTAGGGGGATACCAATAGCTCCAGAGAACGTAAATGTGTATAATCCAGTATTTGATGTTACTCCGCCTAAATATATTACTGGTATTATAACTGAAAAGGGAATAATATATCCTCCATTCCATGAGAATATTAGAAAAATCGTTGAAAGGTAACTCTTAGGAAAAGTAATTTAAATATCAAGTCAGAATTTACCTTAATGAGAGTTTTAACAAAGATTATCTTGATAGTTTTCGTATTTGAGGTAGTGTTATTCTTAATAGCCTCAGGCATACCTCAGAATAACCCCTCATTAGTATCAGCGTTTAACAGTACGGAAAATCAAGTATTAAACCAATCTTATTTCGGTAAGGTATTAATGATCTTTGGTAACAACGTGAGGGTCGCGTTCTTGGATTTCATACCTGCTGTTGGAATGGTCATATTGGCCGTAAGTATATACTCAACTGGGGCAGTTTTAAGTGCGTTTTCATCTAGTCTCAATGTCCCTGGAATTTTATCTGCCTTAGGCTTAATGACATTACCACACTCATGGCTTGAACTGCCCTCTTATGCCGTAGCTGCATCCAGTGGGTTATACATTGTAATTAGACCAAGGGAGTGGGTGAGAGGACTACTAACCCTTATAATTGTCCCAATAGAGTTATTCTTAGCTGCGTTGGTTGAATCAGGTGAGTTTTACGTAAGCAATCCGTATATATTATGGCTTTACTCAATACCAGCCTTTGTATTCTTGTACTTCCTTTATGAATTCTTACAAAAAAGAGCTGATAGATACATTAAAGTGAAGACACCAGTAACTCAACAACAGAATGTAATTCAAATTCAGCAACCAACATACGCCGATTATATAACTAGATACAACCAGAGTTGGAACACTGCAAGCTATTACGAAACTCAAGGTAACTTAGCTGAGGCTATGAGATATTATTGGGAGGCTATTTTCTACTTAATTACTGCAGTTGGGAACAAATTGGGAATGCCTACGTTGACAAAGGAGGATCAAGATAATGTGATAAAATCAGTTGCGTACAAGGTTGGAAATCCTCAACTGTACGATATCTATAACGAAGCATTCAAAATTAGGATTGAAAATAGGCTAAATGATTTCCAAATATTTAAGGAGTATTTATCTCAGTTGACAAGGTATTTGAATTCTATCTAACTAATAATTTTTTCACTTATCACCTCTATTCCCAACTTTAAGGCTAGATCATAGTATTTTTTAGGGATAGCAAACGCTATCAAGAAACTTCTCACTTTTTTAGAAAATTTATTTTTTAGGATTTTTTCTCTAATTAACAACTGCTCTATAGTGGAGTAGTCTGCATAGTTTTTGGCTAAAAATAAGTAAATCTCATCTCCCTCCTCATAATACATGATTGGTAACGAGAATCCTATTCTTAAAATGCCCTCATCGTCTATCAAAAACTCTCTCTTTATTTTAGCTAATTTAACGCCATTCCTCTCCAATTGCGGTTTAAACATATTAACTATTAAATATTCAATCTCCTCCTCCTTTCTTGAAATATCAGTAAGGAATTTTAGTACTTGATCTTCTAAGCTCATACTATAATATCATACTCCCCCTTATTAAAAATAATTTCTCAAAATACAATTGCACACAGTTGCACATAACAGTACATAAAAATACATATAGTCTTTTTAAGTAAAAATTAAAATATTATCTTATGAAAACCCTTTTAGTACCGCTAACAACTTTTATGATGCTTGACGTTATAACTACAGCACTGGGATTATCTAGGGGACTTATGGAAAGTAATCCAATAATAAACGCGTTATATTCATCACTACCATTTCCGATTTTCATTGTGGTATTCCTTCTAATAAAGGTTAGTGTTTTAGGTTTAATATACGTTCTTTATAAATATGCTAAACTCGATTTAGTGCTCATTCTTGGGATAGGTATTTCTCTGATAGTCTTCATTAACAACATCCTTCTCATCTCTTAATAAATTATTTATGTAGGTTAACAATATATACACTGCAATTAGGTTCATCATTAGGAACATTATTATACCTACATACTCTAGTTCTTGAGGAGTATATACAGCAGTATAAAGCGATGGACTTATCATTAATATTAATGAAAGTATACTATCTCCTATCATCCATAGGGCTAAAAGAAGAACCTTAAAGTTTCTGCTAAGTTCCTTTAGAGAAGAACCTATCATTAGACCTCCAATTAATAAGGATATCTCCTCAATCACTCGTATGGATAAGATTTCAGTTCCTAAATTAAAGAAATATGGATAATGCCATAGGAAAGCTGTCGAAGCCCCAACTGTAACAGCTATACTTTTATCCACAATTTTCCTCCTTATGATAAAATATGAAAGAAGAATACCAGCCCCAAAAAGTGAATAATGAGCTAACATATAGGGTATCGGATTAACAAACATGTACTCCTCTGTAAATGGATTAACAGAAACCACGATAAGAAAGGTACAGAAAATAAGAACTGCTATAAAAAAATAATTATTCACTTTTTCACCTTATACGAAGAGATGAAGGTAGAACGTACTGAATACTACGACCCATATGGCATCTACAAAGTGCCAATAGTACGTTGCCGCGACTGAACCACCATAGGGTGTCACTCCCTTATAAGCCCTTAATAGCACAAATGCCCATACTACCAATCCCATGATTACGTGGAATCCGTGTAAACTTACTGTGCTAAAGAAAAACGCTGTAAACGCTGATTGTTGTGGGGTAAAGTGTATTACATGCGTAAACTCGTAAACTTGTCCCATTAAGAACGTGAATCCCATTACCGCAGTTAGTATCCCTAGAGCCTTAAACATCTTCATATTTCCTTTCTTAAATTCTTCATATGCTAAATGTGCTGGTATGGAACTTGAAAGCAGTATAACTGTCATTATTACTGGCAACGGGAAGTACTCAACTCTTAATGGCGGTACATTTGCGTATGCTATCGGATTAGTAATTGGACTCGCCACAAACATATATCCTCCTATAAAGGATCCGAATAGGCATATCTCAGCTAATATAAACCATAATACTGCAGACCTAGCATCCCTCATTATGATAGTTCCTAATGATGGTGTTAAAGCGATTCCATTATTTACACTACCAGCGGATACTGGTGAACCTCCGTCAAGTTGCATTGATGGAGGTATTTGTTTAAACCATTGATCATATGCCCAATATATTCCAGTGCTCATAAATATTAGTACTAATAGTATACCAATTGGTATTAAGTTGATGAACATAAACATGAAACCCAAAGGTATAAACGATAGCATAATTCCCAGAATACTATAGTAGGGGAAACTAATCCCGTGATATTCCTCATCAAAACTACCATCTAATGACTTACCAAAACTTAATGGTAATTTTACTGGTTTAATGTAGAAATCTGGTAAACCTATCTGTACGGCGTTCCAAGGATCTATTGTCTCTACAACCTTACCCTTTATCCATGAGTATAACAAATCCCCAAATGCCATTATTAACCCTATCCCCATTAACACTCCTCCAACATCAATCATTTGCTGAAATGGAATGTATATTGGTGATGGAACTGCAGCGTATCTTCTAGGCATTCCTAGGACCCCATCAATAACCATGCCAGTAGCTATTAGGAATGCACCAGCTACTATCATTATAGTTCCGCTTTTCACTATATCCTCGTGGTACCACTTACCAGTAAAGTAAGGGAAATAATAAATCAAACCAGCTAATAACGCAAATAGTATTGCAAATACCATATAATGGAAATGTCCTACTACTAAATAGGTACCATTAAATGCATAATCTAGTGGTACTAATGGAAAGAACACTCCAGTGATTCCTCCAACCAAAAATATGGCTATAAATGATATTACTAAAATTGCGGGTGCCTTATATTTTATCTCTCCACCATATAAAGTCGCAGTCCAGTTGAATACCTTTACTCCAGAAGGCACTGCAATTGCCATTGTTGTTGCAGATGACACTATTTGTGCTACTGTATTATCAATAGCTGTGAACATGTGGTGCATCCATACTCCTAGTACGCTTAGAAATGCTATGGCCATTGACGATAGTGCCAATGCTTTGTAACCGTAAATTTGCCTACCGACCATTCTAGGCAAGATCTCACCAACTAGCCCCATTGCAGGTAACATTAATATGTACACCTCGGGATGTCCAAAGAACCAGAACAAGTTTTGCCATAATACTGGACTTCCACCTAAAGCCTGATCAAAGAACGGTAAATTCCACAATCTTTCCAGATAGGCGAAAACTAATCCTGCAGTTAATGGAGGCATTGCGACCACTAATAATATCGCAGTGGCGAAGAATGACCACGTAAATAAGGACATCTTAAAGTACGGTATTTTCTTCAGTTTTATAATAGTCATAAGGAAATTAACTCCTGTTAGCGTTGATGAAATACCTGATAATATAAGGGCAATCTCGACTAACGTTACACCTAACCCATAATTCACTGATGTCTCAACAGAAAGAGGAGCGTACATATACCAACCTGTATTGACAGGCCCGAACCAAGGGGCTATGAGCGCTAAGAAAACTGCGGGAACTAAAATCCAAAAGGATAGCGCATTAATTCTAGGCCAGTATAAATCATGAGCGCCAATCATCCTAGGTATTAGGTAATTTGCGAATCCCACTGAAATGGGCATTACCATGAAGAATATCATGAAGATACCATGTAGTGATACAGCGTTATAATAATCTACAGCACTTAAGGTTTGATAAGTTAGTTGATATCTGATAAGTGCTGCGTTTACCGCACCTGCTAATAGTGCAATTATACCCAGTGTTATATACATTTGTCCAATATCACTTGCACTTGTTGTGTATAATGCTACTTTTAAAACTCTTTTTATGTTCATCATAATAAGTGTTAAAATTTTATTTTTTAAATCTTTCTATTAAAAGCCAACTAACCTAATCAATATAGAGTTACTTAGATTATTAAATAAAAAACATATGTTTCTTATCTACCTAACTTGTTGTAGCATAAGGAGTAGTCACGTTTGATGAAACAATAACTACCGCCCACATTCCACTTTCAGCGTGTCCTAAGATACCACAAACCAACATGTACATGCCGGCATTTAATGGTCCCCACAATCCACTAACCTTTTGCCCACTTGAAATTCCGGCAGTTTCGTAATTGCTGATAGTGGCGCCAACGATATATAATATTTTGCCGAACTGCTCAACATCCGCGTTGTTAGGTGTTGCGGTAGTGTTTTGTAAAAGTGCCAGGTTATGAGGTAGAGATTGTTCGTTTATATAATTCACGTAAACTGACCATCCTGCAGGGATATAAATTTTCAGTTGTCCATTGCTAGTACCATTAAAATTGAAAGTTGGTCCACTCGTTAAAACGGCAATTGTTAAAAATACTGTTTTATTTGTAGAGTCATATTTTAGTGGAATTTGGCTTGAAGTTGAAGTGGAGGTACTAGTAGCTGTAGGAGTAGGCGCTGAGAGTATTTGATATTCATAATAGGCATACACTGAAACTCCTACTGCTATTATTGCAACTAGGATTCCAACGATTACGGGCAGAATAGAGGACTGTGCTTTCATATGCTAAATTCTTGTAACTAAGATTTATAAATTTATTACCTTATGTAGAGTATCATAATCATATTCTATATTAAAGAATGTAAACATAAGTTAATAATGTTATATGATAAAACTTAAATACCTTATTAAGGTATATTAGAGTGATGAACAGAAGGACATTCTTGAGACTATATTTAATAGTAGGAGCTGCAGTTGCAATAGCCCCTTTAATAAAGCCATTAGCGGATTACGTAGGATACTTCTACAATGAATTAGGTACCATGTCAAAGCAATACTTAGTGGCAAATAATACTGATGGATTAGCTGGATTTCCAAAATATAAGATAGCTAATATTAAAGATATACAGCAACAGTTAAGTTCTGGATGTCCAGTCTACTTCTTCGCTTATCCATTAACCAATGAACCTTGTTTCCTAGTTGACTTGCAAGTGCTTTTAGGTCAATCAGTTCCAGAAATACCAAATCCATACTATGGGCAATATGCGGGTCCACTAGGGCAAATAAAGACCATAAATGGTGTAGGTCCAAATAACTCCATTTACGCGTTCTCTGATGTTTGTGTGCATCTGGGTTGCCAACTCCCTGCACAAGTTCTAGTAACTTCTGAAAATAATCCAGGTTTGGATATTCAAAATTCAGTCCTTCATTGCCCATGCCACGGTTCCTTGTACTTGCTAGCCAAGGGTGGTGTAGTTATTGGGGGACCAGCTCCAAGGCCTCTCCCTATAATACTATTAGAATATGATCAGAGTTCTGGTGACATATACGCAGTAGGCACTAATGCTCCTTATTTTAGTGCATCAATACCCAGAACTACCCCATCTGATAACTTGCTTTACGATCCTAGATATGACTATAGCGTACCCTCTAATCCGTCTTGCAGCAAGGGTGGTTAGCATGGTAGATGAGCAAAAGGCTGGTTTATTCGATAGATTTATGAAATGGTTAGATGATAGGTTAGGAATTTATGGGCATACTTTAAGACCTGCGCCTAGATATGCTTACTCGATAGATTATTGGCTGGGAGGGCTGGTATTATCAGCGTTCATACTCGAAGTAATAACTGGTGCTTTAGTTGCACTTTACTATACGCCAAGCGATCCATACACGTCAACCACTTATTTAATAAGTAAAGTACCTTACGGTGCCTTATTATTTAGTCTTCATAGCTGGGGAGCTTACGCCATGGTCTTCTTATTGTTAGTTCACATGACCAGAAACTTCTTTGTAGGAGCTTATAGACAACCAAGAGAAATAATGTGGGTGGTTGGAGCTGGATTAGCTGGCTTAACATTAACTGAGGCTTATTTAGGATATTCACTACCTTACAACTTGATTTCATGGGTTGCAACAACTACTGGGCTGAACTTATTCTCATACATGCCACTTAACTTAGGTTATCTAATTTCGCTATTTACTGTAGTAAATCCCGATCAACCCGGTATAATGTCTGGTGTGGATCCTCTAGTGCAAAGATTCTTCGTGTTTCACTGGATAGTAGGTGGATTAATACTAGCGCTTATAGGACTACATCTTTACATATTTGAAAAACATGGCATAACTCCACCAGTATCTCAAGTTAAGCCCGGCTACCCCGAGCTGATAGACGAATACCAGGATAAGATAAGGTCTGATCCCAAATGGGAACTTCAACCATTAATGAGGTCTATAGGGATGGTGATAATGATATTCCTACTAACCTTTGGTGCGATATTTCTGATAGCCGGAGCGATACCATTTAACATTGCTATTACCGGTGGTACTCCTAAATATATAATGCCTGCATTTAACCCAGTGGAAGCTGCGCAAACTCCACCAGTCCCTGATTGGTACTTCCTATTCATTTACTTCTTCTACAAGGCAGTAAGTCCAACTAATGCCTCTCTAATATTCCTAGGCTGGGTTATAGTTACTGTGCTATTTCCATTTATTGAGGAATACATATTTAGGCATAAGGCTCCACACCCAGCATTAAGGCCAGCGTCTATTGCAATAGGTAGTGGTTTTATTGTGAGCTTTATAGTTAATAGTGTTTGGGCGGCTTTAACACCTGGAAGAGATATTGGACCGATAGGAGCTGAGGTTGACGGTATTATTTTCCTAGTTTGTTTTGCAGTGATTTGGCCATTATTAAGATATGTTGCTCAACCTAGAGTGTTGGCTAGGTGGCAGAGTTCTCCATTAACTGATGGAGGTATAGTAATTGAGTATAAGGAGAGGAGGATATTAAGTGGGCTAGCAGTACTGTTAATAAATACCTCGATACTAGGTGGGCTAATATACTCTCTATATGAGGTGTCAGTACTCTCAAATAATCCAATAATTAACCAATTTTTAATAGGTCAATTTTTAGGTGTTTCTTTAGTTTTGTTTTCAATCTCGATTTTCATAAATATGGTGATGGGGATTGGAAAAAGCCAGAATATTTGAATTATCAACCATAGTGTTTGCAATTGTAATTTTAACAGTCCTAGGTGTTTTTTCAGATATCTATCTAAATTCAATTAATACTGGAGCTTATCTATCAACTACTCAAAGACAAGATGCTATTCCAATTAAAGTAATAGGTATGCAATATGCCTGGGAGTTCGTATATCCTAATGGTACTACTACAACCGATGAATTGGTATTAAAGGCTAATCAGACCTACTTACTCGAAATCACTTCTAAGGATGTAATTCACGCATTTTATATACCACAATTAGGGTTTAAGTTTGAAGCAATACCGGGATATGTATATGATTTCTATATAGTAGTCAATAAGCCTGGAGTGTATGATATATGGTGTGCGGAATTTTGCGGTCCCGGGCATTACTTAATGAAAGGAACCTTGATAGTGGTGGGCTAATATGAGTTCTAATAAGACACTTACTCCTAAAGATTATGCGCTGTGGATTGTTACGATATTGGCATTCTTCTTTTTCTTTTTATGGATAGGAGATTTCGGAAATTTATCGTATCTTACACAAAGTCCAATAACAACATATGTGCAAACATTATGGAGTGTAACTTATATAGCGGCCGGTGGTGTTTTTGCAGTTTTCATGGGGAGTATAGTGTTCTTATCAGTTAAATTTAGAGCTACATCGGGAGTTCAAACTACTAGAAGGGCAGTAAACACAATAAACTATTACTACGTTGCATTAATTTTGGATTTATTATTTGCAATTATAGTAACATATGAAATGTTTATCATGTCAACCTATCAATTTATAACTGGTGTACTAGCTTCAGCTGATTTGTTACTTTTCGCGTCAATTATCTACCTTGTTTATAAATTGTATTATCAAGAATAAACTAAAGTTAATCACTTTTTTATTTCTATTTAATATAATTATTTTAATAAATATGAATTATCAAGTTAGATCCACTCCATTTATGTTCTCTCAAAATCGATAAACATTAATAATTAAGGAAGTTATACTAATTTTTATGATTAAGGAGAAAAGTTTATTAAATAGCTTTTAGATAGTATAGTATTAGGAGAGAGTAATGAAAAAAGGTAAAATTATAGTACCAATAACAATAATAGCAGTGATAGTGTTATTAGTGTTCTCATCTGGTGTTCTCACTGGACGGAATCCCTTCATATCAACTAGTGCAGTAAGTAAGGCTCTAGGTGGAAGTTGGAGCGTCCAGAATTATTACACTGGGAATAATACAATGACCGAAATTTTAATAGATTCTCAAGGAGATGTATTGGTTATCACCCAATACTCCTTCCCATCATCTTCTCTAGCACAGAACTTCTTTTACGCTAACTCTCTAGGAAATATTGAACAATATGGGAGCAATATAATATCATATTACTCTCACGGACTTTCGGAATCTCTTTATATCCTTAATGGAGGTAAGGTATATTATATCAGCTATGTAGCAACTGCCTCTACTTCAATGCCATCCATAAGTCAATTGTTGAGTTTGATAAAATAATTTTAATCCCTTCTCACTTATTTTTATTTATGAAGTTATATTTTCTTTCAATAATCCCAATAGTCATGAGCCTAGTATTAACTTATATGTTCCCATTTAATGAACTAATCCCAATAGTTACTTTCTGGACATTTTTAACATATCTACTCTTTAATACAATATTAAGAGGAGAACTTCAAGTTATGAGATTATATAAAAGGAAAGGTACAAAATGGGGGATTTTCTTCTCTTATCTAATAACTCATTACATAGTTTATAGTATAGCTATAGTCGAGTTGCTAACTTATATTTACAAACCCACACTGTCCTATCCTCAAACAGCCTTTGTCTCCCTATTTAGTACTCCCTTTGGCAGTTCACCTAGTTTAACCAACTTAGGTTTATCATTGATTTTTAACCCAACCATAACCGCCTTCATACCGCCTAACATAGTTATTGACCTTTCTCTATATAGTATATCAATGGGTCTCTATATAGCTATTTTAGTAACATCTAGTTTAGTTACACTTATCTCTTTAAATAAAAAATTAGGGTACCTTGCCTTCATTCCACTAATTGGTATTATAGCTGGAGCATCTTGTTGTGTGTCAATACCAGTCTTGCTAGCTGAGTCTATAGAAGTAAGCAATCTGGTATTCTTAACAACATCGGCATGGCAAGCGGTGTTTATAGCTTACGTATCCCTTCCAATTATAACAGTAATATTCCTAAAACATCTATCAAGCTCACTCCATAAACTCAATGGCGGTTTAAAGCAATTTAATATTTCAGGGAGAATAACTAAATAATAAGAAAGTTATAGTGTGAGATTACTTGATAGTAATTAATCATTAATCTATTATGATTGCACTAATATCATGAAAATTTCCTATGTCAGATTAACTATGTATTATTCTTGATATTTCCTTGGGCCTCCTCTTTTTTCTCATTCTTTTGATAACTTTCACACTAAGCTTTACTAATTTCTCTCCATTTTTATTACTTATACGCGTAAAGGTTATGGGAGGAACCCTATATCTATATATGAAGTATAAGCTTACTAGGAGAGGGATGAACATAAGTCTTATGGGGAAGTTGTATAGTAGAGGAATTATTTCGAAAGTAATATAGACAATGGTAAGTATTACACTATAGAAGGTTGAAGAGAATGAAGTTAGTCCAAACCAGAACTCCCTAAATAGTCTGCTCCTTATCTTGGCTATTTTAACTAAAATTTGATTATTGATTGTAGAATATAATCGTGAGCCCTCTGATAGAAACAAATATAGAAGGAAAAGAGCAATGGCTATTTCTCCTGCGTAAAGCACATATTGTAGAATTAAATTATTTATGGGATCTATTATACTCGTTACTAGACTGTTTATGATAGGAAATAGTACATAAGGTAGAATTAAATATAGAAACATCTTCACAAATCCCCTAAACACCACTGATCTCAATATTGGTGAGAGACTTGAGTTAAGCGTCTTGTTAAGCCATACTATTGTGGAATCAAGCTGTCTTAAAAAGTATGAACGGGAATAAACTAGACCAACAACTCTTTGAAGAACGTTTACTCTTACAGCTAAAATTGATGCAATGATTGAGGACACTAATACTACTACTACCGAGATGTAGTAGACTATGGCAATATCCACACCTTGTTGTATAGCTTGTAACGATACTATTATTCCGAATTCGCTTAATGGCAACATGTATAGACCATTAGTAAACGCCTTAACGAAAGTAGTCCCTGTAACCCAAGATGCCGTACTGAATGAAAAATACTTTATTACAAGAATTATGAAGGATATTAGAATAAACGTAGTTATGGCCGTAGTAATTTTCAAATAACTCCCCACTGAAAGGAAAAAGAAAATCAAAGCAAATTCCCTTATGGGTGCAGTATATTTTATTATCTTCTCACTACCACTAACTGATGAAAAAGCTATACCAGCTAGGATCATGGTTAAGGTAGTTGGAACTTGAGTAACTTGTGAAATGTACTCGAATACAAATACTAGAACGATTGGCAATAATATCAAAATGCTCTCATCTTCCAAACTAGTGAGTTTAAATATCGATAATCCGGTTAGAAAATACTTCGCAAACGCGTAAATAATTAGGGAAGCTATGAAAACTTCTAGGACTACAAAAAATGTTCTGAAAAAGTTAAAGGAACCGTTAATGGCTATTGCAATAGAATATAAGAAGAAAACTTCAACATCCTCTACTGAGGCAACTGCTATTAACAAATCCCTATCATTCTTGGCAAGTTTATTTCCAGCTATCTTGTATAGAATGGAAGTACTAGTATCTATTGAGGCCATTACGAGAAATAGTGAACCAAAGGGATCTAGATGGAGTAAATAAAGGCCAATGAAATAAGAGATTAGCAAGATGAGTATTAACTCGGTTAATGCAATTCCTATAGCCCTTCTAAATAGCTCCTTAGCTCTTGAAATATCGAAGGACGTACCGATCTCAAATGCCAATAAGTTTAAGGCTAGAAAGTTCAGTATTTCAAAATACGAGGAGTTAAAATCAAAATGAAAATAATTGAAAGCAATTAGCCCACCTAAAAGGTAAGCAATAACTGGTGAGACCTTTAACCTAGTTAAGATGAATGCAAATAGTAAGGTAAAAAGTAACATTAAGCTCAATAATCCATAATCCATCAAACAACAAACTCCTTAGGAGAAATTAAAAGTTTATTTACTACCGAGAGAATATTATATATTTGATGAATCTTGTTGACTTGAAGAAAATATATTCTCAAATTTTATCTCTTTCAGAGGAATGTAAAAGATGTATAGACTGTGAAGCTTGTGATAGAGTGGAGGAATTAATAGATTACGTAGTTGAAAACATAGATAAAATGTCAATCGAAGAGCAAACAGAGACCAGAAGAATATTAAATAGTATACTTGCACTTAGAAAAGAAATTTAAGGGAAAAACTGGTAATCAACTAAAAATAATTTTTCTAATTAAATATAAAAAGTTCTTTTTTAAATTGTTGGGCATTCTCCAGCCAATGGTCCCGCAGCTTCTAGTATGGTATTTTGTATCATTTGAGATGCTTGAATGATTTGTGGAAACTGATCTAAATTATTGAGAACGTAACTCGGCGTATATCCTTCAAGAACTGTGGGGTTAACTATTGGTGTAGTCACAATGTAAGTACCATTTGGACCAGAGATTAATATTGCAAAATTCAAGTGTGATGGTTTACCATAAAACGCTGAAGGCTCTCCATACTGCTGTATTGGTACTTGCGTTTCGTACTGGATAATGTACTGAGCTACTTGAGATGGTAGACCCATTTGCGTATATTCCTCTTTAATTATCTGTTCACCAACCGGAACTAATTCGTTTTGAGGTATTGGCGTTCCATTATATGAGGCATTTAAATATTCATTATAAACATATGCTATATAAAAATCTACTATAGAATTACTCGTAAAATTAGTGAATAACAACCCTGGAATATTAGCTGGGGTACGGTATGGGTCAGAGTACCATAGTTTATAGCTTAAATTACCATAATGTTGCAAAACATCATATATTGCCCAAGATGCCGCAGCACCTACCGGACAGCCATACCAAGATTGCTCCACTATTATCACCTTACCCTTTGGGGCTAAGTCAACATTACTTATCTTAATGAACTTCCCAGCAGGAATTGGTTGAGCAGACACTACAAAATGAGTAGCATATACAATAACCCCAGTTATTATTACAATAATTCCTATTATTGCTGTAATTAAGTTTCTTCTATTCATTAATGATAATACTAACGCATGTCTAAAAAATTTTTTCCTAAATCATTAGTAGTCATCTTTATTTTATACCCGGAAAGAAGTTATCCAATGAGCATGTTTAACAATACCCATCCAGAATTCATGAGAATTGGAATTACAATAGAAAATGTTGACACTAGATATAAGCCATTAATGAGAATGGGGATATCCATTGACGAGATGATTTACCTTGCAAGGAGATTGTATCCATTAATAAGAGATGGAAAAAGGATTTTAGATTTAGCCTGTGGAAATGGTCTAATTACAGTGATCTTATCAAGGTTGATGAGTGATGCAGAATTTCACGCAGTCGATGATTGGAAAAAGGTCTCTAGAAATGATTTAATTAGAAATATTGAGATTGATAAAGCTAGGATAACGTTAGGAGAGTTTAAAGATCAACTCACTTTATCATATCAAGATACTTATTTTGACTCTGTATATAGTGTAATGTTTCTATCAAATATTGGTAAAGACGGTAGAGTTAAGATAAGTGATGAGGTTTATAGAGTGTTAAAAGAGAAAGGAAAGTTTGTAGTTATCGATACTTTAGTATTTAAAGGCAAAATAAAGAAGGATTTGGAACATAAGTTCAAATTAGATTGGTATGGAGAGGAGAACGGATTTTCGTTCTTTGTTTGGAGCAAATGACGACTAGGTTTGAATTCTTCTGATAAAGGTGTGGTAAGCCACTACCATCGAACTAAATATTGTGATGACACTCGTCAATAATAGGAGTAGTTATATTAGAAATGGATATCCTTATAATACCTAATTTAGTACTGCTGTTTTTTCCCTCAAACAAGATAGCATAACGGTAAAATATTTTAAATTTAATCCTTTATTATCAATCTACTCGGCAATTCTATCCATTTAACTTCATTGAATATTGTGTTAAGAAGTTTGTTTAGCTTTTGGTACTACCTTAAAAGTAATTAAAGAGTTTTCATCTCTAATTGGGCTTTCTTATGTTTGTTATTATAGGAGTTTTACTCTTCTCTATATAAATTCATGATGAACATTTATGAAAGAACATAGAAAGTTTCCGACAATAGTATTTTAAATAATTTAATTAATGTCCTTTATAATTAAAAAGTTTTTTAAGAAGATCTAAATAAGGTTTTTTTATTACTTTTGGGGATACACCTCTTATGAGGTCTCATAAGATATTCACAGGCTTAAGTAGAACCTTAATTGCAATAATAGTTGTTGTAATTGTTGTAATTGGAATAGCTGTTGGAATATTATTAGCTAATCACCCATCTAGTAATAACATAAGCACTACTACAACTTCTTCTAGTATTCTCTCTACAACCACCTCATCATCAACATCTTCCTCAACATCTCCTCTCACTAGCGTTTCAACACCTTCTGGTATTACCGTGGAAGAAGCTGCAGCACCAGTAAGTGTGGATCCGGCAAGTAGTTATGATATAGCGGGTGGGGAAATTATTCAGAATGTTTATCAAACTTTAGTATTTTATAATGGGACTAATACATCTTCCTTTATTGGGGTTTTGGCAGAAAATTGGACTGTAGAGAACAATGGTACTACTTACATCTTCCATCTATGGCCCTTTATTACTTTCAGTAATGGTAATCCTCTTAACGCTACAGACGTATGGTTTTCAATATATAGGACGATGCTTATTAATTTAGGTATATCAATTTATACTAGTCAAGCTTTAGCTGTTAATAATGGTCTCGGTTTTGTAGGAAAACTACCTAACGGGAAATACGGTACAATAATGCTACCTAACGGTGTACTACAGGCATTAGAGTACGCTGGATATAATTTTTCATCGAATAAAACTATCGCTATGGAACAGGCTGCATATGATTTGGCATATATTTTATCCCATTTTAATGTAAGCAATGCCACAATTCAAAAGGTAATGTCATATCCTCATCAGGCAGTAGTAGTTATCGATCCATATACCGTAGAGTTTAATTTAGATTACCCATATTCAGCATTTCTAGCTGCACTTTCCACAAGTACTGGGGCTATAGTAGATCCAGTTTTTGTTGACGAAAATGGCGGAGTTCAAATTGACACTTCTAACACTTATCTTTCCACTCATGCTTTAGGCTCTGGACCATATGTTCTGGAAACTCCAATAGGAGGATCTTACGTAGTGCTAAATGCTAGTCCTAACTATTGGGCAAGTAAAGTCCCTACAAAAGATCTAAATCCGATGTTGGAGACACCTAAGATTAAGACGATAATTATAGATTATCAAACTAACGAGGCAGTAAGAATATTAGACTTACAGCAAGGGAAAGCGCAAATTTCTCAGATTGACGTGATAAACTTACAAGAGCTAATAGGTAGCTCTGCTGCGCAACAACTTCAGAATCTAATTAATGGAAAGACGTTTCCATCAACCTATACCAGTGGTAATGTGACAATTTATATTTGGGGGCCTTCTGCACAAATAGACTTCTTGGCAATAGATGCATATCAATACCCATTTAACATAACAGCAGTAAGATTAGCCATAGCACATGCAATAAATCCTGTACAAATTCAACAACAGGTCTATAAGGGCTTTGCAATAAACTATGTGGGACCTTTAGACCCGTCATTACCATACTATAACTCATCAATAATAGGCTACACGTACAATCCCTCCCTTTCAATACAACTACTAGAAGAGGCAGGATTCAAATTGACACTACCCAATGGGACTATAGTAAATCCAAATGGAAAACCTTTCCCAACAATTACCTTAACCTATCAAACTGGTAGTACAGCCCTACAAGATGAAGCATTACTGATTCAACAACAGCTAGCTCAAATAGGAATAACAGTTCAGCTAAATCCCGAATCCGCAGTAACAATAGTAGAATCGTATCTAAATCCGCCCAATTCATCAGCATATCCTGCCTTCCAATTAGCCGGTAACTTCCCTCCAGTGCTCAGCCCAATAGACCCAGTAATATACTTACTCTCTCAAGCTAGATTACACCACGGAAATCCGGCTTTCGTAGATAATAGTACAATTAATCAATTAATCGTAGAGGCTGTAAGAACCAGTAACCCCCAGCAATTACAGCATATATATAATGAAATAACTTTACTAACCTTAGCACAAGCGCAGTACGTATGGTTAGATGACTTTTTAGCCTATACGGTAGCATCGTCAAGTATTCATGGATTCTGGTATAGCCCCGGATTAGATGGTTTATTCTATGCTGACTTATACTGAAAGGATAGTGGGGTGTAAATTTTAACATGATTTTTTATAAATTCTTAATCAAGAGAGTTATTGAGGCTTTCTTAGTAATAATGGCTGAACTTATTATAGTTTTTTATTTAGCAAATATCGCAGCTCCTAATCCAGCATCAGTTTGGGCGGGCCCGGAAGCCTCACCAGAACAAATCCAAATTGTAACTGAGCTTTATCATTTAAATCAACCCTGGTATATCCAGCTTTACTATTATTTAGGCAATTTCTTTACTGGAAATTGGGGAATATCACCATTATATCAAACCCCAGTTATATCATTGATAGAGGAGTACTTACCGGTTACAATAGAACTAGCAATTATCGCCTTAATCCTAAAGATAATTCTTGAAATATTACTAGGAATCTTATCTGCTTTGAGTCCTAATGGTCTATTAGATAATTCTATAAGAGTAGTATATACTATAACAAGAAGTGCACCCCCATTTATAGTAGCATTATTACTACTCCTTACCCTTTCCTATTACTTTCACGTATTCCCATCTTCATATTACTTGAATCCGATCCTAGCCTTACATGAGAGTAAGTTTTACATCCAAATAGGAGGGCATAAATATTATTTCTGGTTCATAGATAACATGCCAATTTTGAATTCATTACTTGTAGGTGATATTCCAGCTTTCGTATCTGCGTTAGATCATTCCATATTACCAGCCTTAGCCCTCACACTATTCGGCTTTGGAGGGATAGTTAGGCTCACCAGAAACTCAATGCTTGAAGTCTTAAATACGGACTATATAAAGACTGCTAGAGCTAAAGGTCTAAAAGAGAGAATAGTAATAACGAAACATGCGTTAAGGAATGCGTTATTACCCTCTATAACACTTATAAGTGTAATTTTTGCTGGTCTAATGCAGGGAAGCCTAGTAGTGGAGACCATCTTCAACTACTACGGAATTGGTTATTTAGTAGCTGAAAGCTTACTAAACTTAGATACACCAACGTTAATAGCAGCTACAGTTGTGATAACAATTGTAGTTGTAATATCGAATCTCGTCGCAGACATTTCCTATGCATTATTAGATCCTAGGATAAGGGAAGCGCTGTGAACCTAAAGGATATAACCAAAAATATGAACTTAACCGTAGGACTGATTATAATTCTCTCCTTCTTAGTCCTAACAATAATTTCTACAGCTGATTTGCACATACTAACACCATATAATCCGAATCAACTCAATTTCAGTCAAGCCAACTTACCTCCCTCTTCCAATCACATCTTCGGTACGGACCAAGAAGGTAGAGATGTTTTTACTAGATCTTTGGCGGCTTTACGTATAGACTTCTCAATACCTTTCCTAATCGTAGGTATCTCCATGGTCATAGGTACTATAATAGGGATTTTAAGCGGGTTCTTCGGTGGACTATTGGATGAGGCTCTAATGAGAATTACAGATATATTCTTAGCGTTCCCAGGGATATTATTGGCCTTGGCAATAAGTGAGATCCTAGGGAGTACCCATCTATCACTAAGACTTTATTTAAGTGCGTTGGCCTTGGCTATTGTAAATTGGCCGATTTACGCTAGGTTAGTAAGAGCACAAATCTTGCAAGTAAAGAACATGCCGTATATAACCTTAGCTAAGGTAGCCGGGCTAAATAATTTTCAGATAATAAAAAAGCATATAATTCCACACCTAGTCTCTCTATTATTAGTCTATACTACGTTGGATGTGGGTACAATAATATTAAATTACTCCATTTTAGCGTTCTTCGGATTAGGAGCTCCACCGCCCACTCCGGAACTAGGCAGAATGGTCTATGATGGCCTCTCAGCACTTCCACAAAACTGGTGGTCATCAATATTTCCCGCAATAATCATAACGCTAATGGCCTTAGGCTACTCATTAGCAGGAGATGGGTTAAGAGATATATTGGATCCAAGATTAGGTGAGAGGACAAATGTCTAATAAACTACTATCATTGGAGAATTTGTGGATAACTTACTACAAGGGGAATAAATCTGCATATGCAGTGAGAGGAGTGAGTTTAGAGGTCAATTACAATCAAGTCGTAGGCATTGTTGGTGAAAGCGGTTCTGGAAAATCAACCTTAGGCCACTCCATAATAGGTTTGCTGCCTAATAATGCGAGGGTTGAAAAAGGTAAAATCATTTTCGAAGAGATGGATCTAGCTAGGATAAACAAAAGTGATTTCTATAAATTCAGAGGCAAAAGGGGGATCTTTATGATATTTCAAGACCCCATGACAAGCTTAAATCCTACAATAAAAGTTAAGGAGCAATTGGTAGAAATAATAAAGAACAGGTCCAATGAAAATAGTGTAGATACCTTAAGCCACTGGTTTATCGGTAAAGTAAATAAAAGCGAGATAGTTAGAGATGAGAAGCAACTAATAGAATCCCTAAAGAAAGTTGGTTTTAGGAACCCTAATGAGATTCTAGATAAGTATCCGTACCAGCTTTCTGGAGGGGAAAGACAGAGAATAATGATAGCGATGGCTTATCTATTAAAACCTAAACTACTCATAGCTGATGAGCCTACTACAGCCTTAGATGTAATAACTCAAGCACAAGTATTGAAAATGCTATTAGAACTAAAGGAAGAATATAAAACGGCGATTATCTTTATAAGCCATGACATTACATTAGTGAGCCAAATCAGTGATAAGGTAATTGTTATGTATGGAGGAATTGTCATGGAGGAAGCTAGTTCCGAGGAAATACTTAAGAATCCCCTTAATCCATATACTAAGGGACTAGTTGCATCAATACCCAATTACTTCAAAGGGGAGGGTAAAATATCTTCAATACCAGGCTTTCCTCCAAATATATTTGAACTACCTCAAGGTTGTCCATTTAACCCGAGGTGTAATTTGGCAATGTCAGTTTGTAAATCTCAATTACCTAAATTGAAAAGCATAGGTGAGTCTCACAGTGTCGCATGCCACCTCTATAGTTGAAATAGAAAACCTAAGAGTCAGTTATAAGGTAAAAGAAGGGAAGAAGATTGCAATAGATAACGTAACATTGAGTATTAGTAAAGGAGAGACTCTGGCAGTATTAGGTGAGTCTGGAAGTGGAAAAACCACACTAGGATTAGCCATACTTAAATTAGTTAAAGTTGATAAGGGGAAGATTTACTTTAAGGGAAATGACATAACCAGCTTAAAGGAAAAGGAAATGAGGGAAATAAGGAAGCTAATGCAATTGGTACCCCAAGATCCTTACTCTAGCATGAACCCAAAATTGAGAATAAAGGATATAGTTGGGGAACCCTTACTGACTAATCCGGATAATGTAATAAATAAAATCCGCAATAGCCTAGAACAAGTAGGATTAGATCCATCAATTACGGAGAGATATCCACATGAGTTATCTGGAGGACAAAGACAAAGAGTACTAATAGCTAGGGCGTTAATTAGCAACCCAGAATTTATAGTATTAGATGAGCCAACGTCCAACTTAGATGTATCAATACAAGCACAAATCTTAAACCTATTACTAGATTTGCAAATACAGAAAAATCTAACTTATCTATTTATCACACACAACATATCCGTAGCTAAATATATGGCTGATAGAATAGCAATACTATATCACGGAAAACTAGTTGAAATAGGGAAAAGCAAAAGTGTGATTATGAAATCGCTCCACCCATACACCACAAAGCTTATTGAAGCAGTACCATCAAACGGATATAAAGCTAAAATAAGGGAATTCGAAATTTCAGAGGCAGATGATTCGAAGAACCAATCAAAAGGTTGTATTTACTTTTCCAGATGTCCATTTGCGAAAGACATATGTAAAGTAAAAGAGCCACAGTTAAGAACTATTGATAACGACCACATGGTAGCTTGTCATTTATACACTTGACTTAACAATCTCTGATATTATTACTAGGGGTGTTCTCTTGCAGTCACCTTATTCGATATCTATGAGTATGGCATACCATCAAAACTATGTCTTTAGGAAAAATGTAGTGATAAAGTTAATAGTTCCTTAAAAGAAGAATAATGTCCTAGAGTCCTTTTCATAATAGTTGCAACACATGCTCCGCCTCTGACAGACTTGGGTTTGCAACCGTAGGAGTTGCGATACATCCTATCACATAAGGTTTGCTAAAGATCTTAACATTGGTTTAATCAAATTGTAACATTGCACTTACTAAAGAAAAAGAGTATATCTATGATTGCTGTTCCCACAATTATGGGGATTAATCCTATTCAGCGTTGCGACTGCAGAGATAGAATTAATATTTAGGACAAAAATACACTGCACAACGTTAAGGATATTATGAAATCAGTATTGAATCTGGAGAAAATTAATTCTAGTATAGTTTAACATCTAAGAAAATCGAAGGATTCAGTAAAGCCTTTTTTATGAAAAAGGTTTTTATACTTGAAGCCGCGCGATGTATGCAACTACCTATATATATTATTATTAAAAGATTGATCTAACCTCCGTAAAGATCAAGACATTAATATATTCTTTGCATTTTCTAACATTTTTTTAATTTTCTCGATGTTTACAATAATCTTATCAACGCTCAATTTACCTTCATGGAATCCCCAAACATGTAAGACATAACCTGCATTCCATCCATCGGAAATCCAATCACCTACTCTCTTTGACAAGTCATTAGTGGTGCTTGCAAGCAGATACGTATACCATCTGCCTTCAACAATAGCTTGTCTATATTCTTCTGTTTTAAATTTCTCAGCCAAAGCTTTCACGATTTCTTCTGCGACCTTGTAAGCTTTTTCTGAAGCTTGAATGGGATCACCTTTCTTTAGGTAGTCGTACGCTTCTGCCATATATTTTTCGGCAATTTCTAACCTCAATCTAATTCCTTCTTGTGGGTCATCCTTAGATATTTCTCTAATCAGTAGATCTTCTACGTCAATGCCTTTCTCTCTAGCCTTTTTTATTAACTCTTCCATAAGTGAATTGAAGTGAGACGAGGTTATAAATTAAAGCTCATATAATCTTAAGATGATTCAAGCTTTCATCGCAAATTATAATTTATGATTAGCACCTAACGGAAAATTCTAGGATATGGAAAATTTTATCTTAATGAGGATTAAGAGAACTAAAGTCTCTTCTCCCATGAGGAATAGCCCCCTATATACCTTGTTGAATCCTTTAATTTTCTTAAATATTAGGCCAATAAATTTTCCTTAAATTCAAGCATTAATTGAAAGCAAATTCAACATTAGAATTGATGAAAATTTAAGCAATCTATGAAGCAATGAAAGCGTTAATGAGTGCAATTATAGGATAGTATTTTGCGTAAAATTCTAGTATGCTGGATTTTAGCATAAGTTAGTATTACCTATAAAATATAAATCTTGTCCTTTAAAATCTACGATGTATAAACTTTCTCATAGATGATTGTCGGAAAATTTTTGCATTATTTCTGGTTATTTATAATAGATAATGATATTAGGAATGAATATTTTAAATCCTAGTCCTAATCTTTAGATATACTATTAAGTCCTTAAACTTTCAACAAAGTACTAACACGAATTAAAAAGTTATACTTAAACAATTATAATTTTTTTGAAACCATTATTTATGGAAAAGAATGAGAGCTAAGGTTCCTAGATTATAATATTTTTCATAATAGTTGGGAAAAAAAGGCTAAGTTTAATCTAAGCGATATTGCGGATGATGAGCTTAAAGGAAATCAATTGGATGTATTTTGTATAAAAGTTATACTCTTTTTGCTCCTACTAGGCACTACACGCTTCGCCTATAGCAAACCTAAGTGTGAAATCGTGGGAAGAAAAAAAGGGATTATAGTTATAAATTGGTCTTGAATTTAATAAGGCATTTGAAAAACCAAATTAGGTTTTAATCTACATAGAGAACTCATTAATTAATAATTTATACCTATATGCAACCACTATCAATAGTTTTGTTCACCTTTTTATATTTATACTATTCACAAATGCGATTAGCAATAGCGTTCAGTAATAGATCTTTCGGTCTAATTCCTATATAGAATACTAGAATCACTTGACCTTTTAAAAAATTACCAAATAATTTCTACCCCTAACTTCCTCGCAACTAGAGTGAGATCTTTATCTCCAGTTATTATTCCTACGCCTAATTTCTTGGCCAAATGAATTATTGTGGAGTCAACTATACTTAACCTTCTTCCATTCATTTCCTTTGCTAAGATTTCGTCACCCTCCTTCTTAATTTTAGCACTTTCGATAAAATCGTCAGAAGTCAACTCATTAACCTTAAAATAAGTGAAAAGAAATGTTCTGGCTTCATCTATGGACTTAAGGGAGGGAATTTTACTCCTAAGCCAATGCACAATAAATTCAAAAACTACAGTAGAAGGGATTACTCCCTCATATATACCACTCCTTATACCAGACATAACCTCTTCTCCTCTCTTTGTTAACTCACCATATGCCATTGCCAATATAGTATACGTATCAACTATTACGCTCTTTTCCAAAATTCCTCTTCCTCCTCATCTAATTCCCTTTCAGCATCTTCAGCAGACCCCTTACAACATTTCCACACCTTATTCCATAAATCTATTTTCTCAATAATTATCTTACCCCCCTCTGTTCTCATCTCTACAATATCACCCTCATTAATTCTGACCTCTTCTCTTATGGCTTTAGGAATTATTATAATACCCTTCTTATTAACCTTTACCCTAACTTCCATAGTTCTAACTCATAAGTTAAACTAATAAGTTTAACCCTTTTCATACAATAGAAGTAATAAAAGGACAAAGCCTCGATAGTAGAGATGAATAGATACCTTAAGAGACATAACAGTATGGTTTAAACGGTTAGGATAATTATTTAGAGTGTAGAGAGGCGGAGCATATGATACCTAGTAATAGTTTTTGTGGTGTCTTTTCTCAAGTTAGCTAGGGGGCAAGTAGAGCGTTAGTGTTTCCGAAAAGTTTATAGATTAATATTACCAGATTGAACTATGCAAGATTTGGTTTAAGCTTATAAGGAAGAGAAGAACGCGAGAATTAAGGAGAGGATTCTTGCAGTGAAGTTACACGTAGTTGATGGTAAATCAGAGAAAGAAGTTTCGAAAATGCTTAACAAGAGTTATTCCACGATAAAATTGTGGATTGGTAAGTACAAGAAGGAAGGTCTTGATGGACTAAGGGACAAGCCCAGATCGGGAAGACCCAGAAAAGTAGAAGAAGAAAAGATAAAACAAATACTTGAAGATAAGCCCCAAAAATACGGAATACAACAAGAATATTGGACAATGAAAACACTCAAGATAGCACTACAAGAACAAGGAATAGACTACAAGAAATCCAGACTATACGAACTAGTCCACGAACTAGGATACAACCTAGTAAAACCCAGACCTACCAACATCCAAGCAGAAAAGGAAAAGTGGGAGGTCTTTAAAAAAATAAAGAAATTGGAAGGAAAGGCACTGTTCTTTCTAGACGAGTGTAGGGCAGTAATTAGCACGTCAATTAAGAAGGTTTTAGCCAAGGTTGGCAGTAAGCCCGTAATGCGCGTCAATATAGGTTTTTCCTCAATCTATGTTATTCTATAAACGCTTGGACCGGTGAAGTAATAGTTTCTCCTGCTAAAAGGCCTAACTCTGAATCTGTTAAGTATTTCTTGAGGTACTTTAGGAGGCGTGTGGGTAGTGGTAGGGTTTACATGGTCATGGATAATTACTCTCCTCACAAGACTAAGGGTACGCTTGAGGTTTGTAGCAGGAAGGGTATTCATCCCGTGTTTACTCCTCCCTACTCGCCTGAGCTTAATATGGCTGAGGCGGTCTTCAAGTCCCTCAAGAACTACATGAGCAATAAAATATTTTATACGATAGAAGACATTAAAAACTGTATTAAACAGTTCTTTGAAGAAAATAAGTATAGATTTGATCTTAATGCAATAATATACTTAGAGTTAGATAAAATTGAGGTCTAAGAACTTTCCGGAAATACTAGCGTATACCCCGGTTGGTTCTAGGACTATTAGGCAAGGCCTCATCTCGAGTATTTCTTCGTAACCCTTCAAGTTGTTCTCGTATCTTCTCACCCTCCCCCTACTTGTGATTAAATGATCTTTTGATATTTCTATTCCTAGTACCCCTACCTCTTTATCACACCTATATGCGTGAATTTTATCACAATGTTCAGTCCGACGGTAGGGGTGCGTCACGCCCGCACTCGAAGACTTTGCTTCAGTTCCCCTCTCGACCATGTTTCCCCAGCCATGGAGAGTATTACTCTCCTTGGCTAATAAAACCTATATAGGTTTCCCCACATCCATGAAATTGAATGGGTGTGGGTTTGGGGTTATCCCGCTAAAGGGACAGAGAAGAATGAACGGGGCAATGCCTCGTGACTTTGGTGAAGTCCAAGGGCTGAGGATTGATATGAAATATTATGAAATCCTATGAAGCTCAAACCCCCACAAAACATCCGATATGAAAAACCCTTCTATAGAAAATCGAGCGTACTCTACACTACTTGATCAGCTTGAGGGGTATATTATTTCTATCCCCATATCCTTAGCCATTGCCTTAACTCTTTCAGGATACCTATCATGAATAAATGGTGTTATAACATAAACTAAATTAACCTTAATATTCTTAACTTTTTCATAGAACTCCTTCTTCCTCTTTATTGTTGGTAAGTCCCCTCTTTTTAAAGAGGAAGTGATTTCAACCAATATAACACTACCGTCTTTAATTACAATATCATATTCAACATCAGAAGGCTCATCATAAACATATCCATCCCTATCATAAAGGACTTCCCTAGAAACCTTCCAACCACTATTACTCAAAAGCTCACCAACCCCTTGCCTAAAGGAATCCTCATTCATAATTCCCCATCTAGCCCCAAGACCAGTAATAATAGTTTCTAATCTCTTCAAGTCTTCTTTTGTAGCCATCGTCTTTAGATCCTCCTTAGTAGCCATTCCCTTCAAGTCTTCTTTTGTAGCCATCACATTCTTAATTTCCTCTAACTCTTGCTTAGTAGCCATTATTTTCTTGGTTTCCTCAATCTCCTTATCTAGTCTTTCAATATCTTGCTTAGTAGCCATTGTGTTCTTAATTTCATTGATGGTCCTATCTAGTCTTTCAATATCTTGCTTAGTAGCTAAGTTTTGCCACGGAGTTATCCTAGCTAAAACTTGATAAACTATTTCTGGTTTAGCAGTTAGAACGTCCACTAATATCGATGGATTATTAAGCAGTACTTTTTTAATTTCTTCTTCCAAACTCACATATTAAATTACTCTTATAATAATTTAAATCTAACTTAAGAGGCTTTTAACTGAATCCTCACCGCCTTTGCCAACAGTTTTTGATAAGTTGTAAAGTTTACGTTATTTAATATCATTTATCATTCCAAGTCTCTTTAACGCTATTAAATAGGCTGATGCAGTGTGTCTATCAAATCCTTTCTCCTTCATTATCCCCTCATGTTCTTCAGATTTAGTAGTACCTTTAGGATTAACAAGGATAATGTTGAAATTCGGGCAATTCAGGTTTCCATTGCGAATTGAAATATCCTGGTATGAATTATAATAATCCAATGAAAAAATTATTGGATATATTTCTGATAAAGTGAGAAAAGCTAAGATACTATTTAATATTATTACAATATTGAGAAAACAAGCCAATAGGTTATAGTAGATCACTATGGCTCGGGTGATCTGGAGCACCCTCCAAGGAGAATGAAACGCACCAAATCGCCTCCTCTCCAAGAGGGAGTTGAAGGACTTGATTAAGTTGTTAGACTTGAGCCACTTCCAGAGCTTCTTGCTGGCTTTGAGGTAGCTCAGAAGCGTTGGGCAGGACTCGGGTTTGATCTCTCCGTTTTCAGCTGAGGAGATGATCGCGTTCAAGGCCTCCCTTTCCTCCTTGGTCTTGCGTCGTTTGAGGTGGACCAGACAGCCCTGCCTCGCCACATGAAGCTCAGCAAGGGAGATCGCCCTATCCAAGGCCTTGATCCCATCAGCTACTATAAGAATGAAGCTCGACTTCTTCCAGACCTCAACCAAGAGCCTCCAATAAGCCATGGCGTCCTCCTCTACGCTTAAGATTATGTCCAGAACGGCCCTCTTGCCTTCCTCTGTCACGCCAATCGCCGAGAGAAGGACTCCCCTTTCCTCCCTTGAGCTTCACGTACTTCCCGTCAACTATTACATACTTGAAATCATCGCTCGGTTGGATCTCGGGCATCCAGAGCTTGGTGTTCAACTTACCTCCCAGCACGGAATAGACTAACATCAGAGCCGCGAAGACCTTACTCTCCTCCTTAAGCAGCCTTTCCTCCACCTGAGTCTTCACCCTTCCCTTATCCCCGTAAAGTACAAGTAGCTTCACCGAGATCCACTCCAACTTGTACTTAACCTCCCTCCCAACCATCACTATATGAAAGCCCTTGAGGAACTTGTATCTCGCGTAACCCTTCCTCCTTATCTCATTACCTCTTTGGTGCTTTGGGCTAGTCCTCTCAGCCTTCTCCATGGCCATTTTCTCGATCTCCTTGACCGATTTGTTTAATAATGCGTTTTCCGGAAGTATATTGGGGACGAGTGTGAGGTTCGATCCAAGCTCCTTCACGGCCTCACTTAGTGGAGTGCCGTAGAGGGCTTTCTCGTCGATAGTTATGAGTTCCATGATATTACCTCACGCTCGTCTCTTATTAGTGTTACCGAAAATGTAGAATCAATTATTCTTATCTAATCCTATAGAAACAAATTGAATTCGCAATGAAAACCTGAATCTCCTTCAAAAGAACACATTAGGAGTTAATATCGTATCTGCTCTTTAAAATGTGTTTTAAGAATAAAGAAGAACGTTAATATATATATTGGACTAATAAAATAAGGATGCAACAATAAAGATATGAATTGAAAGAAATAAATGCTCACGAAAGCTTCCGTCTAGATCTCGCGGAATGTAAGAGGTGAGAACACTTCTGCGATAAAACTTGACTTTGATTTAAAGATAATCATAGGAATTAGCCCCTAATAATGGTTTTTAAAAAAGGAGCATAGAAATCATTTCAAACTAAATTTATAAATTTTTATTGGATTTTCCAACCTACCTATCTTCTCAACTTCAGCAACCATTAAGGCATTCTCTATTGGCTTTAAGTGAAATTCAGATGCATCTTGAGCTTTAGTGTATCCAACACTTCCCGTGGAAACTACGCTTAAAGGTGGAATCGTTACTATTTTTGATAACTCCTCTAAAATTTCCTCGATAGAGAATATGAATTCGCTAGAATAACCATCTTGAATTAGTTCGTTGTTATAGTAACTCCTCATCCTCAAGGAATTAACATCACCAATTTCTTCCTCTGTAACGATGTATGGCCCCATTGGTGCGAAAGTGTCCCTAACCTTATTCCTAAAGTGCGTACCCCTATACAACGTCTTCTTTATTACACCATCAGCTGGATCTCTCCTCATTGCGTAGAAGAAATCCTCTTTTGTACCGGGCGGGTAAGTAATGTCGTTAAACACTGTATAACCCAAAATGTAATCCTTTATATTTCTCCTCGGCACATCTTTCATCTTGGTTTTTATTATTATTCCTATTTCGACCTCTGGACGTATGGCATCCTCTGGTGATAGTATTGGTTGTTTATGAGCGATAGCAACAGTGGGTAGTTTCAAGAAGAACTTTGGGCTCTTAATCATCTCCCTAGCCTCTTCCTTAGTACTAACTCCGACCACTCTTGGAGTGTTAACTAATGTGCATATTATTGCTGAAGGCTGTATAGGTATATCAAAAACTATCTCACCTAACTTATATGCACTTCCCTTTGGCTCCTCCTTTCCGAAATCCCTTATCTCGTATACGTGATCTCCCTCAACTACTCCAAGCTTTCTAACGTTTCCCACATAAAACGAAACATATTTCGCCATACTTTTCACTCACAATAAAGCTAAATATATACTTCATCAAACATGTTTCATCGCACAAGTTTTAAGAAAAACTATTAAGTCGATAACCAAAATTTATAACGATGATAAAGGAGGATCTTCCTAAAATAACGGGCAAAGGTACTTATATTGATGATATAAATCCGAAAAATTTAGTTTACCTTGGCGTAGTTAGATCACAGGTGGCAAGGGGAATAATAAAGAGCGTGTCAAGACCGGAAAGTGCCCTCTTATCCTTAACGTGGGAGGATGTAAAAACATACATGCCGGTTCCAGTTCCACCTAACATCGCTAAATCATCCAAGATTATCAGAATGCCAGTCTTAGCTGATGGTAGGGTTAACTTTGTAGGGCAACCAGTCCTAGCATTTGTAGTTAATGGTAGGTATGAGATTGAAGACGTTGTTGAAGAGGTCTCAATTGATTATGAGGAATTGGAACCAGTAGTTGACGTGGAAAAGGCTATGAACAGTAACGAAGAGATACATCCCGGTGTAAAGAAGAACATTTCAGTGGATTTATTGTTAGAAGGTGGGGAGTTATCAGCTAAGAGTAGGGCTGATGTCGTTGTAAGTAGGAAGATCAAGCAGAATAGGATTGTGTCAAATCCCATGGAACCTAAAGGAGTTATTGCACACTGGGATGGTGAATATCTGAACGTTTATGGTTCCTTTCAATCTGCCTTTAGAATAAGGAATGACCTTAGAGAAGCTTTGAATATCTCCCCAGAAAAGATAAAGGTTATCTCTGCCCCTAATGTTGGAGGTGGGTTTGGAAATAAGGTACCATCATATCCAGAATACATCTTAGCCGCAATAGCGTCTATGAAGTTAAACAGACCAGTGAAGTGGATTGAAACAAGGTATGAGCATTTAAAAAACCCAACCATTGGTAGGGGAGTATTATCAGATATTAAGTTATACGCAACAAGGCAAGGTGAAATATTAGGAATAGAAGGTTATGTTGCAGTAGATTTAGGTGCTTACAATTACACAATTAACCCCACAACACCAAGCTTTATAGCTAGTTTATTAACCGGTCCTTATAAGATGAAGTTCGCCTCCATTAGAGCTTTAGGAGTTTTCACAAACCAACCACCAACTGGACCTTATAGGGGTGCTGGTAGACCAGAGGCGGCACTAATCCATGAGACCCTTGTTGAGGATTTGGCTGAGGAATTGGGAATGGATCCAGTTGAGATTAGGAGGAAAAATCTGATCGGTGATAATGGTTATATTACACCTCTCGGCGTTAGAATTGATCCTGCCGGTTATAATGAGGTTTTGGATACTGCCGAGAAGTACTATAGGAAGGCTAAGGAGATTTACAAGGACAAAGGGATTTCAATAGTAGTGTTTACCGACATTGTGAGATTATCACCGGGGGAGGGTGCTAGGGTTAGGATAGAGAAAGGTAAGGTAAAGATAATTGTGGGAACAGGTCCTCACGGTCAAGCCTATTCTGATACGTTCTCTAAATTAGCGTCTGAAGTTTTGGGAATATCACAAGATGTAATTGAGGTCATCACAAATACAACTGAAGGCCTAAAGGAGGGAGTTGGTAGCTTTGGTTCTAGGGGCGGTACTATTGGAGGTTCTGCAGTGATTGAAGCGTGTAGACAGTTGTTGAATAAGATTAATATGCCAATTGATAAGGCATTAAAAGAGTTAAATGGAGTTGAGGTAGAGGTATTCTACAGATCAGACGATATATTTTCACCAGGGGCACATGTGGCAGTAGTTGATGTGGATAAGGAGACTGGTTTCGTTAAGATCTTAGATTATTACGCGGTCGACGATGTCGGTAGGGCTCTACTAAAGGAAGAAGTAGAGGGTCAAATAATTGGTGGAGTATTGCAAGGAGTGTCGCAAGTATTATTGGAGCATGCACCTTATGATGATAACGGTAATCCACTATTCTCTTCAATAGCTGATGCTGGAGTTCCAACTGCAGTTGAGGCCAACTATAACGTTAAAGTTGATGAGGTTGAATTTCCATCAGCCTTACCAGCTAAGAGTAGGGGAGTCGGTGAAGCTGGAACTACTGGTGGTCTACCTGCTGTCTTCATTGCTCTAGAAAAGGTTACAAAAATGAAGTTCGAGAAGACACCAATTTACCCCTGGGATATTATGGGTTAAACAAAATTCTATTGTTTTGCCCGATAATTATTTTAGGTAATTTTTGACTACATATAATATATATGCTAGCCTATGTATTCTGGCATCAAATTGGTACCTCAAATGAAGAGGAATATGAAAGGAACTTAGTTGAGTTTCATGAATACTTCAATAAAAACGCTAAAGTTGAAGGTTATTTAGGCTCATTGATAGTTAGGGTAAACCACGTCCCTTGGGCTGAAAGTGGCGTTTATGAAGATTGGTACTTCATGCAGAGTTCTAAAACATTAGATCTAATCAATAACACTATACTGGAAAAAGGAGATATAAAAGCTGTTCATGACAAGATTGCAAGGATGGCTAAAAACGGAAAAGGAGGTCTATATGGAATAATCAAAGGAGATATACTTTCCCCCTCCTATAGCCACGCCTATTGGATATCTAAGCCCAGTGGTATGAAGTATGAGGATTTCTATATAGAGATTGAACCTTTCTCACGAAATTTATGGAGGAGACAGTTAGCCATGGGTCCATTGAGTGAGTTTTGCGTATTCTCAGCGACTCCGCTTGAGATTCCACAAAAGTTCTCACCAATATATCAACAAAGACGTTTATTGTACTCTAATGTTCAGATCACCACCCCACCTTGATACTTGCCGTTATAGGGTTTTTCAGTTTTCTCGTCCAGTTTCATAAGTATTAAGTGATGCGTTGCAATTCCTTTAGCCATAGATGAGTTATAAACTGGGGTAATCGCTAATGCAACCTTACCCTTGTAACCTGCATCAATTACAGTTGGAGGTGCTAGGAAACCATTCCTAGCTAGAGTGCTCTTTAACGTTATCAGTATTGCCAAATCATCAGGAACGCTAAATTCCTCACACGATTCAAACAAATAAGTCTTAAAGGGGTCTAATTTAGCAGATTCTCTAAATTCAATCTCCCTAATTTTAGCCTTTTTACTAGGCAATTGGGCACCTTCCTCAACTACATAATACTTTTCACCGCATATTCTTAAATCATAACCGTTCTCCCTTACATTCTCTTCAACGTAATTCATTATCACTTTGCCTAACAGCTTTTTAATTGACTGGTGAGAGAGTATCATCAAGGAATTAATTCGCGTGAAAAGCTAAAAAGGGATTCTGCTTATTGTGAGCTACTCCCTCCTGAACGGTAGACCCAAAATCACCTCCTTAAAAATAAATCTATAGTATTAATAAGTGTTTTTAACAAATTAACTAGAGAATTTTCCAAATTTAGTAAATCTTCAGGGAACAAGAGGACAAGTAGTGATCTGAACTCTTCCCTTCCCACCACACTCTTAAATACGGTGTACAAGGAGTAAAAAACCATCAATACGAAGATCAACATGCGGAAGACGAACTTAGTGGAACTGGTGAAGGGAAGGAAAGCCTTGATGTTCCTGTAAGAGGTCTCTATGGGACTCCTTACCTTATTATACAACTTCAACACCTCCTTCTTCGGTAGGTTAAGATTAGTCGCCCTAGCGAAGTAAACAACCTTCTCCTTTTTCCTCTTCATTTTCTCCCTACTATAGACCAGAAGCCTGAACTTAACCTGCTCGTCCTTCTTATGCCTCTTACTATTTGTCATGTACTCCCCATCAAACTCCTCATAGACCTTCACGTCCCCAACGGGGACACCAATTATATAATTGAACTGCGAAATGAAGTTGAGCACATCAACTGTGTAGAAACCCGCATCAAGAACTATTAACCTTATCTTGAATCCCATTGCAACAACTTGCTCCACGAGGACCTTCACGATATCATCCTTAGTCATCCCGTTCACTTGTGTGACGAAAGCCAGTAGGAGTACTTTCCCATCATGTTTAGTCGTCACAGTGTAGTTCCATGAGTTTCCCTTTTCCGAGCTTCCGAGTCCTTCCACCGGTTTCCCATACCAGGTTTTGGTGGTCCAGTCTATTGAAATGTCTATTTCCTTTTCTCCCTTTAGCGTCTCCAAGGATATTTTCCTCACTTGTTCCAAGAGTTTCTCAACTACTTCTACACCTTGCTCCTCCGCGTAGTTCCTCACGGTTTGTGGTGATACGTTGTATGCGCTTGACTTGTTTTCTATGGAGTCGTTCCATAAACACGCGGAGACTAGCGTTTTTTCTACGTTCTCTGCCTTTTTCCCTTGGAAGTCTAACATGGAAAGTAATTTATATCCTATTTGTTGAATGTTATTTTGGTGGGGAAGACAAGGTGTTATCACCTTGGTTCACCTCGTGATAATACCGTCTTCCTCACCTTAAGCTTTTCTTCAATTTGTTGAACTCTTAATATAGTTATAAATTCCATTTATTTTCTATAAAATTAATAGTACCTTACCGGAATTATTTTTGTAAAATGATTTTGGGTCTACCGTTTAAGGTGGAGATGGATAGTCCCCTTTGTAGTTAAGTTTTTAAATATAAAATGTTAACTTTTTTCAATGTCCATCGTAACGTTTCGTTTTCGTGCCTTTACAGACGAGCAAACCTTGAGGGCGTTAAAAACCCAGTTGAAGTTAGCATGTGAGATATACAACACGTTACGATGGGCAGACATCTATTTCTACCAAAAAGATGGAAAAGGTCTAACACAAACGGAGTTAAGACAATTAGCCCTAGACTTGAGAAAACAAGACGAGGAGTACAAACAACTATATTCACAAGTGGTACAAGAAATAGCAAATCGTTTTTATGAAGCAAGACAGAGGTTCTTCCAAGAATTAGCACGTTTTCCTAAGGAAAAGAAAATCCACAAGTGGTATTCTCTTGTCTATCCTCAAAGTGGTTGGAAAATACTATCCGCCAGAGAAATAAGGACTGGAAGTAGAAAGAATAAAAAGAAACTGCTTGTGCTAAGCTTGTCTCACTTAGGCACCTTCAAGGTCATTGTCCATAGAGACTTTCCCTTGGACAAGGTGAAGAGGGTGGTAGTTAAGCTAACGAAGTCTGAAAGAGTATACATATCCTTTGTGGTGGAAGACTATGTGTTCCAGCAAGCTCCGAAAACAAGCAAGGTAGTGGCAATAGATGTTGGTGTAGAGAAGCTTCTAACAACTTCAGATGGTGAGTATTTACCCAACTTCAAGTTTTACGAGAAGGCACTCCGTAAGATTAAGCATTTGCATAAGGAATTGTCTAGGAAGGAGTTCCTTTCCAAGAATTGGTTTAAAGCCGAGGTTAAGTTAGCTAAGGCATATGAACATCTTGCTAATTTGAAGAGGGATATGTACATGAAGATAGGGAAGTATCTATCGATGAATTACGATGTTGTGGTAATGGAGGATATTAATGTTAAACAACTGGTTGGTAAGTCTCTCAGAAAGCTTAGGATGAGGTTACATGACGTATCGTTTGGTGAGCTAAGGGATATAATCAAATATCAGATAGGGAAGTATGGAAAGAAATTTTTGTTAGTTAATCCGTCAAACACGTCAAGGACGTGTGCTAGATGTGGATATGTGAAGGAAGATCTAACTTTAGCTGACCGTATCTTTACTTGTCCTAAGTGCGGTTGGATAGCTGACCGTGACTATAATGCTTCTCTAAATATCTTACGTAGGTCGGGGTGGGAGCTGCCCTTAGTGCCTGTGGAGCTTCACCCTCTACCAGCACTGATGTACTGGCAAGGTGGAGTTATGAAGCAGGAAGCTTCCTCCTTCACGGTAGACCCAAAATCATTTTACAAAAATAATTCCGGTAAGGTACTATTAATTTTATAGAAAATAAATGGAATTTATAACTATATTAGGAGTTCAACAAATTGAAGAAAAGCTTAAGGTGAGGAAGACGGTATTATCACGAGGTGAACCAAGGTGATAACACCTTGTCTTCCCCACCAAAATAACATTCAACAAATAGGATATAAATTACTTTCCATGTTAGACTTCCAAGGGAAAAAGGCAGAGAACGTAGAAAAAACGCTAGTCTCCGCGTGTTTATGGAACGACTCCATAGAAAACAAGTCAAGCGCATACAACGTATCACCACAAACCGTGAGGAACTACGCGGAGGAGCAAGGTGTAGAAGTAGTTGAGAAACTCTTGGAACAAGTGAGGAAAATATCCTTGGAGACGCTAAAGGGAGAAAAGGAAATAGACATTTCAATAGACTGGACCACCAAAACCTGGTATGGGAAACCGGTGGAAGGACTCGGAAGCTCGGAAAAGGGAAACTCATGGAACTACACTGTGACGACTAAACATGATGGGAAAGTACTCCTACTGGCTTTCGTCACACAAGTGAACGGGATGACTAAGGATGATATCGTGAAGGTCCTCGTGGAGCAAGTTGTTGCAATGGGATTCAAGATAAGGTTAATAGTTCTTGATGCGGGTTTCTACACAGTTGATGTGCTCAACTTCATTTCGCAGTTCAATTATATAATTGGTGTCCCCGTTGGGGACGTGAAGGTCTATGAGGAGTTTGATGGGGAGTACATGACAAATAGTAAGAGGCATAAGAAGGACGAGCAGGTTAAGTTCAGGCTTCTGGTCTATAGTAGGGAGAAAATGAAGAGGAAAAAGGAGAAGGTTGTTTACTTCGCTAGGGCGACTAATCTTAACCTACCGAAGAAGGAGGTGTTGAAGTTGTATAATAAGGTAAGGAGTCCCATAGAGACCTCTTACAGGAACATCAAGGCTTTCCTTCCCTTCACCAGTTCCACTAAGTTCGTCTTCCGCATGTTGATCTTCGTATTGATGGTTTTTTACTCCTTGTACACCGTATTTAAGAGTGTGGTGGGAAGGGAAGAGTTCAGATCACTACTTGTCCTCTTGTTCCCTGAAGATTTACTAAATTTGGAAAATTCTCTAGTTAATTTGTTAAAAACACTTATTAATACTATAGATTTATTTTTAAGGAGGTGATTTTGGGTCTACCGTAAAAGGTGAGGTTTTCCGTCCCCTTTGAACCCCTTATTTTTATAACTTTACCTCCCTAAGCTTAGGATGTAATAACCATAAGATTAAGACAAATGCCATTCCCGCAATGCCTAAAATGATGTAGTACAATACGTTAATGGTTATCAAGTATTGGGCTAAGAGTATAACGAGTATCTCAACTGAGCTTGTAACTAAAACGTCTAATCCCAACACACTTCCCAAGAACTCATCACCAACGCTCTGCTTTATCGTAGCCATTACGTAATTCTCAATAATTCCACTCCCAAACCCATCGAGTAATACTGATACTAGCAAAACGTATGGTGAAGGGTAGAGTAAAACTAGGTAAAACAAGAAACCGCTCAGAATATAGGTAGATGCTATCTTGACGGGATCCTTCATCTTAGTCATTATAAAGCTAGCGATAACTAATACACCATATAGGGCTGTTTGTGAGAGACTATATATTTCCTCAGAACCGTGATATACTAGAATTAACAAGGGTAAGAGGTAATTTATAGAGTAAGTTAGTCCGTCGGTTACTGAATATAAGAGTATTATACCCCTAACTCTCTCATCCTTTCTGAAGAAATTTATTGCTGTACTTAGTTTAACTCTCTCACTCCCACCTCCTATGTTAAACCCCTTCAACATAGCTAATCCAATGAGGCCCAATATTGCAGTTAGGAATAAGTCATAAGCATCAATTGCTTGGTATATTAAAAACCAAACAGCACCAGAAGCTACTCTGGAGGCCATCGATATTATCCTTATATAGAATATTGCCTTTGCCCTAACTTGTTCTGGAACTACAGCGTAATAGGCAACGTAACCAACGTTATTGGATAACTCAACAATTATTGTCCTAATGTAGTAAATTCCGAAAATTAAAGGTATAGAATGGTAAATGAAGGCTAAGGTTAAGGGGAAGAGTAATACTGAAGATATACCCCTAGTTATGTAAAATAGTTTAGCCCTATCGTATTTATCGGAAATGTAACCCATGAAGTAAGAGACGAAAACTCTCACTAAAGGTCTAGCTATCACTCCTAATCCAAACAACGTTATCTCTTGACGGAATAGTAAAAGGAAGAGCCAATAGGTGGTTAACTCGTTTTGTATAAAAGAGAACCCTGCGAATACGCTAAAGATAGTAAACTTGGTGAATTGTGGATAGCGAAAAGGGGATGACATAGATTTATACAGAAAAAGAAATTAATAAATATTAATGAGGGGGTGGTGGAGTAACATTAGTATTTTTTCCAGTTTCCAGTGGTTTCTCCTTTCTAAATAACAATTCTACACCTGCCGCTGTAACGCTGAATAGGATTAATCCCCATAATTGTGGGAATATTAACGATATGTAAAACGTTGATGATATTCCCCAAAGGATTTTACTTATCTTGAGTTGAAATATTGGTATTACTGTTAATACCATTACGAAGCCAGAGATCGCGTAGAGTACCAAGAACCAGAAAGTGTAATCAAACCCTATTATTGGTGTAAATATTATGAATAGTATGTAAAATAGAAGGTAAAATATTACCTCTGCACCTATTCTAGGTTTCCTAGTTATAACGTACAATGCTATGAAGAACGCTCCTAATCCTATGGAGAATATTATTTCGTTTAGTCCTACAAAGGTTGGAGTAACGAGTAGGAACGAAGGCGTTGGTAGTGGATTAAACGTTAGAGTATATGCTAAGAAATCGTATAACCCTCTTATAAAGAAGAATAAAATATATGCAAGCAAGAAGTATTTGATAGCTTTATGCTCTTCCATAATTAGCCACCCCTAATTAGTAACTTTTATTATAATACGTTGTATAATTTAATATGTAGCCAGTTACTGGAAGTGATAATTCTGTAGAATATTTAGAAAACGTTACATATAGATGGCCATTCTGACCATTTGATAAGGTTATTAATGTAAGTGTATTTTGTAGAAAATACTCAAATAATGGGGTTGATTGAAATATGATAAATGGTGCATCTTCCAAAACGGTTGATGATAATCCTACAGCAACTTGGGCAGCACCGTTAAGTCCTTCAGTTGCTAGGAACAATAAGACATCTATAGCCATATCTCCTATCAATGTTATTAACTCATCGTTATTATTGTTATTAGTAATATTTATATATAGTATAGACATATTCAAATTCCATGTATCATCGCTCGGTGGTTGTATATATCCTGTTGTTGTCTCATTATGTGAGAACTCTCCATTTTGCCAATATACTTGGCCTAAAGGACTAGTAGATAGTGCTTCAAAGCTCTTTGTTAAATTAAAGAATAGCCATACCGTACCATTGCCATCTTGAATGGGAGAAGAAATGATTGTTGTACCACTACTTGAATTCGTAAACTCAATTTGAGTATAACCATTAGAGGTTTCAACAGCATATCCTATCTTATTTGGATTGGCCCAAGTAACTTCAAGTACTGTAATATTTACACGTGGAATAGTAGCCTTTACCCAATAATGTACAACTGCAACTGTAGCATTATAATATATGTAAATTATAGGATTATCCAGTTTTTCTAAAAGATTTTGACTAAATGATTCGCTAGTACTCCAATCTACAGTTGCAGAAAACGATACTCCTATATATGGTCCGCCATAATTTGTGGTATTACTAATTGCTACCCAAGAAACATTGCCTTTATACTCAATATATAAACCAATATTATTGAATTGGTCATATTTTAGGACGTTATTACTTAACGAAATCCAAAATAGCGGAATTGAAATGTTGTTAAAGAAATATCCTTGTTCCCACCATTCCCAAGCATATTCATACGGAAAATATGTAGTATTATATAGACATACATCCGCATATCCATTTGTTGTTAAATTGATTGTGTAAATGTTTGAAGGACCACTATGAGGTATAATATTGACAGAACTTCTTCTGAATTGATTCGATAATTTCTCATATTCTTGCATTAAATGTGTGTAGTTTATTGGTATTGTTTTACCTATAACGTTCACCAATCCTACTATTTGAATATTTGCATTACTAAACACCCATTGTGGATTATACTCTATCTCCTCAGCAGATGAATATGATTGATTACCGTTAAAGTAAGTTACAATTACTAAGAGCGATGTATTCATATCCTTCCACCTCATCCAAGGCGTGATAAATGATCTAATAGTAGAAAACGGTATCTTCAGACTTTGTACAAAACCACTCTCTAGTAACAAGACCTTATTAGGCAAGTTCACAAATACTGAAATCAACGCGGGCTGTTGAGAACCGTTAAGATACGGTTTTATTACAAATGCTGGATCAATGCTTCTAAAATACTCAACAACACCGTTTTGCGTTACATACATTCCTATAAATATTGGCTGTGTTAGATAGGTTAAATTAATACCAATAGTTAAAATAACGATGGTTGTAACAATTATGCTAAGCAAAAAGTTATTCTTAAAATAAAATTTTAACCACCTATTCATCAAAAAAATGTAATGAATTACACAAATTTTAACCTTACTATTCTTACCATTTGTAAATAACGAAAAACACTTTTCACATCAATTCCAACTATAATACGTTGAAGACTGGTAAATTTTTAAGTTATATAGCTGTAACCAAATTCACTAAATATCATTGTTATTGTTAAGACAAGAAAATTACGCATACTTTCCAGAGTCGTAATAATTATACTTGATAACTTATTAAATTTACGTCATAAACTAAAAAATTTAATCACTGTAATATCCTCCACCGCCTGGAGTCTCAATTATCACCTCATCACCCTTATTCAAAATTGTTGAGAACTTACTAGGCATCTCCTCCTTTCTTCCATCAATCCTTATTATTGTAACCCTCGCGGGCTTACCATTGCCACCACCCTTCAAACCCCAAGGTGCAACCTTAAACCTTTCAGCCATTATTGATAACCTAGTCTTTTCAAGAACCTTAAATGCCCTAATTATACCATCACCTCCCTTGTATTTACCAACGCCACCACTACCCTCCCTTATCTTATAGGTAGTAAACATTATTGGATAATACCTTTCAGCTATCTCAATTGGAGTGTTCAAAGTATTAGTCATATTAACTTGCACAGCAGAAACTCCATCCTTATTTGGCCTCGCCCCAGTACCACCACCTATTGTCTCATAATAAGCCCAATACTTACTCCTATAAATACCACCCATCATTACGTTCATCATTGTACCAGAACCGGCAGCGGGAACGGCAATAATATGGGATAAAGCCTTAAAGGTGACATCAGCAATCCTCTGAGAAGTCTCAACGTTACCGCCACCAACTGCAGCTGGCTTATTGGGATTAACTATAGTACCTTTAGGTGCATTAACCTTAATCACACTATAAAACCCCTCATTAGTTGGAATATCCTTACCTAATAACGACCTTATAACGAAACTAACGGCTGAAAAGGTGACTCCATATACAGCGTTTAGGGGACCCTCAATTTGATTGTCAGTACCGTAAAAATCAGCGTAAATACCATCCTCGTCGACTTTAACCTTAAGCCTTATGGTCTTTAACTCGTCACTTATTTCCAAATAATCCTCATCCTCACCTACGCCATTACCCCACTTAGATATTTCAGAAAGTGCCAATTCTTTACTATATTTTATGGAAATATCCCATGTCTTTAACACATTTTCGTGGCCGTATTTATCGAACATCTGTTTAATCCTATTTATCCCATTTAGGTTGGCAGAAATCTGCGCATTCAAATCACCTATTGATACCTCTGGAACCTTGAAATTCTCCTTAATAATACTAATTACCTCCTCATTGATTTTCCCCTTTTTCATTACCTTTACTGGAGGAATCACAAAGCCCTCTTCGTAGATTGTAGTAGCATATGGGTTTAAACTACCGGGTAATGGACCTCCAACATCTACGTGATGCGCTTTATTTACAACGAATCCTACCAACTTAGTGTTATAATAAATTGGTGCTAGCAACATGACGTCATTTAAGTGTGTACCAGATATGTAAGGATCGTTCAAAACGACCATATCGCCCTCTTCAAGTTCGCCTATTACGTTTAGAGTGCTCTTAACACCAATGCTGAATGAGCCCAAATGAACTGGAATATGTTCAGCTTGTGCTATAATATTTCCATTAACGTCTGTTATTGCACAACTGTGATCCATCCTCTCCCTAATGTTTGGTGACATCGCAGATCTCTTTAGCATTACGCCCATTTCTTCAGTAATGAACTCAAAGGCTTTGTGAATTATTTCCCAACTGGTCATTCTCTCACCAACGTAATTGAATCCTCTACTATCCCATTCCAACCATCCTTCACAACTGTAGTTGAACTGTACTCCTCAATTATTGCAGGGCCTTTTATTTTGAAACCTTTAGGCAATTTCTCCCTAACGTAAACGTTTACGTCTACCCAATCATCATCAATCATAACCTTTCTAACCTCTTTAGGTTTATCATAATTTCCATATGTGACTTTAATCTTAGGCATTGGTCTCTTCTTTACTGCGAAAACCCTTATTGTAACAACTTCTATTTCCCTATCTCTCATGGTAAAACCATAGGTTGCCAAGTGCTTTTCCTCAAACACTTTCCTAATCTCGCGTACATCGTTTACTGGGATTGTTAATTCCCATCCTTGCCCCTCATATCTCACATCTGCAAGCCTTATATAATAGTCAACACTACTCTTTAGTCTCTCGTGTAGCCTTCTTTCTAATTCCTTGAACTCGTTTTCTAAATCTTTAGGATAGGATTTCCTAGCCTCAAATCGCCAATCTGCCAGTAATAATCCTAAAGCGCTGAAAAGTCCAGGGTGCGGTGGTATTATGACTCTTCTTATCCCTATTTCCTCAGCCAAATACACTGCATGCTGTGGACCTGCCCCACCAAATGTTATTAAGGAGAAACTAGAGGGATCTAATCCCCTTTCTACTGTTACTAACCTTATTGCTCTAGCCATTTCCAAGTTTATCAAATCCAACGCATCTTTACTAACCTCATAAGGATCACCCAATTTCGACATTCCCTTTATCGCGCTCTCCTTATCTAACTTTAAATTACCTCCTATCAACTCAGTTCCAAGCTTTCCTAAGATTAGATTAGCATCAGCTATTGTAGGCTTATTTCCACCTCTTCCATAACAAATTGGTCCAGGGTCAGCACCGGCACTTATTGGACCTACCCTTAACGCGTTTGCCTCATCCCTCCAAATTATTGTTCCTCCGCCTGCTGAAACCTCAGCCAAATCGACAAACGGAAACCTTATTGGATAACCACTTCCTTTGACAATCCTACCGTGATGCGCTTCCCCACCAACTTCATACTCGGTAGTTATTTCGAAATTACCATTAATAATAACTCCAGCTTTGGCGGTTGTACCACCCATATCAAAGCTTATTAAATTTTCATTAGGTAAGAAACTCGCTGAGGCTATAACGCCCGCTGCCGGGCCAGATTCAATTAATTGGACTGGTTTTTCTGAAGCTTCGCTTACATCTATTAGTCCTCCAGAGCTAGACATTATGTAAAAATTGCTAGTCGGTAGAGACGAGCGTAAGTTTTCTAGGTATGAGGAGACAATTGGCATTAATACTGCGTTAACAACTGTAGTTGATGTCCTCTCGTATTCCCTAGGCTCTGATGCGATCCTAGAGGATATCGAAATATACTTAAAATACTTATTTAGAATGCTTTCCGTAATCAACTCATTTTGTGGATTTAGGTATGAGTGTAAGTAGCTTACTGCAACTGATACAACTCCTTCATCTAATAGTTTCTTGGCAACGTTTTCGATTTCATCCTCCTCAACTTCCTTTATAATGTCACCATTAGCGTTAACCCTTTCATGAACCTCAAATCTTAGACTCCTAGGTACTAACTGTCTAGGTTTTTCAAAGTATAAATCATATAATCTAGGTCTGTTTTGCCTACCTATTTCTATTACATCTCGAAATCCATTAGTTGTTAATAAGGCAGTTTTTGGGATTTCTAGATTTTCTTGTCCTAATAAAGTGTTAGTTGCCAATGTTGTCGCATGGACTATTTCACTAATATTACAATTTAGACTGATTATTGCTTCTTTGATTACTTTTCCTGGATCTTTGGGATTGGTTAGTACTTTTATTGTGCTTATTTCTCCCTCACTTGATAGGATTATGAAATCTGTAAAAGTTCCACCTATATCAATTGCAATTTTGCACTGCATTTCTCTCAACTCTTTAGCCTTGGAATAAATGGTTCACCTTCAAAAAGTGCTTTTCCATCTATTATTTTAGCCTTTATTAATTTACAATTTGGAGGACATGGTGTTTTAGATTTGGGTGGTTCTATTAGTTCTGCAGTAATTAGGGAGAATACTGCATTGTGAAAAGGACAAATAATTTTGTCTCCTTCAATTTTATAACCGTTTGCAGTTATTGGTCTTTGTTTGTGGGGACAACCAGCTAGATATGCGTATTCCTTTCCGTCTTTTTCATAGATCATTATTGGAAAACCGTCAATCTCAATTACCTTAATCATAGAATAACTAAGTAACATCGGCTTTAAAAAGTAGCGTTTTAAAGAATCGTAATATTTCGGCATATGAGATTTCTTCATAAGACTATGCTTCGACCTAGCTTTCTTTAAAAGAGTAGGTTATTATACTTTATTATATCTTAAAATATAATTAACCAAGTTTATAACTTCCATGTTAATATAATAAAAAATATATTTGACTTGATTTAATATTCTTGTTTTAGTATCTCCTCTCCCTCATAAACTCTTCCTTTAGTCTCTTTAAGTAGCAATGCGAGCACTAGAACAATTATGCCGGTTGCTATTGTGAAGTAAACTGGAGAGAACACGTCATTAGTTGCACTAACTAGGTAAGTTAGGAGAAATGGTGTGAAACCTCCTATGAATCCAACTCCTACTTGATATGAAAATGATATTGCAGTATATCTCACAGTTGGAGGGAATGATTCAACAAGAAAAGCCGGCGTTATTGCGCCAGCAAAGTAGTATATTAACAACCCACCAAGAAATATAGCACCAATTGCTGCTAATTCATTACCTTGAAGTAATAGATAGTAGTATGGATATGCTAGTATTATTCCAATTACGGCGTTTATTATTATTTGTGTTCTTCTTCCTATGATATCAGACAGATATCCGAAAAATATCGAGGCAAAAATTCCTATTACTGATACGAGAAATATGGCAAAATCTATTTCTTGAAGGGAGACATGAGGCATATTAAACCGTTGAGCAATAGTGGTAGCATAGCCTATAGAATAGGCGAAATTTGTATAGTACCAAGCTCCATTAATGATTCCAACTATAAATAGATTTGCAAGTATTAATTTCCAATATTTCCTAAACGCTTCAGATATTGGATTTCTCACTATTTTTCGCTCTTCTCTCAGCTTCCTAAATACTGGAGAATCTTCTATTCTTAGTCTTATTACTAATCCTATTATCGCAATAGCCAGTCCGGTATAGAACAATATTCTCCATCCAAAATTATTAAATCCTGTTTGTCCCATTATTGTAATTATAATGAATATTATTCCAGATGCCAATAAGTTGGCAATAGATACGGTAGCCTGAAGAATCCCTGAGTATAATCCTCTCCATTTAGGATTTACATATTCTGATGTTAAAGAAAACGCTCCACCCCATTCTCCCCCTAATGCAACACCAGTAAGAAACCTTAATATGGCCAATAAGATTGGGGCCAATAGACCTATTTGGTAATATGTAGGTAAGAGTCCTACAAAAAATACACTAAATCCAGTAAGTAGTATTGTAAATACCAATGAGTACTTTCTTCCCAATTTATCACCTAGATATCCAAATAATATTCCACCTAACGGTCTACCCAAAAATCCTATAAAAAATGTTAAATAGAATGCCAATAACGACGCTATTGGATTGGCTGAAGGAAAGAATAGCTTCGAAACAACCGTAGCTACAAATGTGTAGATGAAGAAGTCATACCATTCTAATGCCATTCCAAAACTTGAGGCAATTATGGCTTTGGTTTTTTCTGAAACCATTTTTGCCACAATTATAATGTTCACGTTAAATATATATAAATTTTTTAAATTGAAGAGTTAATCCTTGTGTATGTTTGATACGTTATATGCTATTAAATATTAACAATTTTCAATTTCTTAGTGCGTTTAGCAGCTTTCTTTTATATTTACTATATTCAAGAACCCTTATTTCCTTTTATAGTTTTTAAGTCTATTCAAATAATTGCCCCAACCCTTTTACTTTAATATTAAGATTCAGTTTGTACAGTATTTCCCACAATGTAGCACTGTTACTACTGATTACTGGCTTTTTAATTTCCTTTTCTAATTTACTAAGAATCTCAAATGTTCTAAGGTTTGTACAGGAAATGAAGACTCCATCATAATCCTCCTTAACGTTTCTTAGTACGTTAATCGCAAAATTATAAGTTTCCTCCGGGCTCACTTGGCCTATTTTAATATTTTCTAGTATTTCCATTCCCGCACTTCTAACTATTTCAAAACCGTTCTTAGATAAGAAATCTATCTCTTTTTTGTTAACCTCTTCTATATAAGGTGTAAGTAAAACTAACCTTTTTACGTTTAATTTCTTCAAGGCATTTATTACAGACCCAGATGTGGCAGTAGCAAGTACTTTAGCAATTTTCTCAATCCTTTGAATTATTTCCTCATGATGTTTAGGTCCTTTAAATAAACTACCCGTAGTGCATGCATAAGAAATAATTTGAGGTGAAATAGTTGACAATTCAGTAACAGCCCTTTCCGTTTCCCTTTCCATTTCTGCTAAATCCTCTATATTAACGTTTCTCAACTTTATCCTTGAAAAATGAGAGGTAATTCTGTACTCCTTAATCTGACTAAATATATTATTAAATTCATATTCCACAGTAGTATTGGAAGAAGGGATTATTACTCCTACTTTTATCCACTCCATATAGCTCATCTAATTTTTGTGCAATATAAACTTTTTACTGTCAAATCAATAATTTTTATATGAGTTGGAAGATTTTAGTTAATGGTGCGCCAATTTACACTAGTTTAGGTTTCGTGGGTTTTTGCAATGTTACATTGATAGAAGCTGATGATAGTTATTTGATTTATGACCCAGGGCATTTCGGAAATAAGGAAGTCTTGTTAGGAGCATTAAAGGATAATGGATTATCGCCATTAGATATTGATGGAGTTATCTTGTCCCATATGCACTACGACCATTCCCTCAACTCGCTAATATTTCCAAATGCTAAAGTTTATATTAGTAAGGAAGAAGTTGAGTACACAAAGAATAGTCCAGACAATTATTCAGTTACTTATCTACCAGATCTGTTAAGGGATAGAATAATTCTAGTCAAAGATAATGAAGAATTATATGGCTTGAAGTTTGTCCTATTACCAGGTCATACGGCCGGAAGTTTAGGTGTAATTTACAAGGATACTATTTTCGTTGGAGATGCTATTAAATACATTATTGACGCACAGAAAAGTGAGACGTCATTTGCATATTATAATATTACCGAAGCTAACAAGAGTATCAGAAAGGTACTAGACCTTGCAAGTAAAGTAGTCCCAGGTCACGATATTCCGTTTACGATAAAGAGGGATGGTAATAAAATACAGATCATTCAAAACATAGATTTAGTTAATAAGGAGTTTATCATATATACGAAAAATAATGACTATAAGATATTCATCAAAAAATCTGATTTCAGTTAAAAGTCTGTAGTAAAACAATAAGGTCATTTAGTACTAGTAACTGCAAAGGTTAAAATACTCAGCACTTAAAGGACTCGTCATATTTCAGCCTGGGGAGTTCTCTTCACCACTAGTCATCTATCAGCTAAACATTTTAGTATTTTCTTTCTTTGCGTATAGTAAGAAGTTCATGGTTTAAATATCCCTTCTCTTTAGCATATTCTGTGAGTGGTTTAAATTTGATCTAAAGAATAAGTCTTTGCTTAGCATAATTGTTACAACTATCGTTATTCTATCAATTGGTATTAATTTAACCTGTATAACGCAACCAATATTACTTGGCTATTATACCACGCAGAATGGTGTTGTTGAGTATTTATGAAACTGTATAACTTATTTATTATTGATCCATAATAGTTTATGTGAATCTCACCGATGTTCTGGGTAATCCAATATCTTTTACAATGCTCATGGGAATTGCAGGGATTTCAATAGCCTCATATTTAGGCAGATTGACCTTACTCTCATTAATTTCGTTTGGAATTTCCCTTGTGGTTTTAATCCTCTTAATAGTCTTTTCTGTTCTTAATTTAAAGAGGTTGAAATACGAAATTGTTGACTTCATGGCAGTCATTTCTGGGCTTACCTTATTCATTACTAGATTACGCTTAATATACCCCTCTTTCCTCTATTTTATTCCCTCCCTAGTTTTATCATTCTTTTACTTTCTAGTATTGTATAAGGTGTTTGTATCGATTAGACAAGTAACGTTTAAGTATCACTTGCTAGGAGTTGCGGGAACACTTCTCTCAATTGACTTGAGAAGCTACGTTATACCTTTATCCTTATTATTCATAGGCTTGGGCGTTTCAATGTACTTTATAGTAACTGCATTACTATTAAAGAGGATTTTAACCGAGAAGGGTGTAATTAACATTATAGACGGGGCCACCTGGATTCAGATGGGATTATCTGCACTAATCTCATTTGCGATCAGTCCCTTTTCTGAACTATTAAGTCTAGTTTTCTGGTATTTAGCCTTATCCCTCTTCCCCTTAGTTATAATAGTTAGTGTGATGAAACTGCTCTACGTTAGTGTTTCGATAAAATATCACCCATCCCTTTGGTCAGTAATCTTTCCACAAGCTGTTTTCGCAACTGGTACTTTTAACGTTCTAAGGCTGCATTTAATCGTTCTTCCATTATTATACGACGTTTCCTTATCCGTATTATTCTCAGCCCTTTCCTTATTTCTTTTATTTACGATATTGTTAGTAACAAAATAATAACGTCATTCCTCACTATCTTTACTGTCTTTCCTTTCCACATATCGCATGAAGAGAAATATACTTAATGCCCACAAAATCGAGAGAAATAACATTATATCTCCTATTACGTAATCCCCTATAACCTCCAATCCTACACCTAAGGAGGCGAGAAATATAACTCCGGAGACTATGTATAGTATTTCCTCAAAGTCGGGTTTTTCCATATAATTAATTTATATTCAGAGCTTATAAAAGCAATTTAATCAATCTCTTTAACAATCTTCTTTCTTTTAACTACGTACTTTGATAAAAGGTATAGGTCAATTCCAATTACTACAATCATGGGCCAATATAATACATCATTGCCAATAAGCTTGCCTAAGTTAAACGAAAGTCCATATCCACTCACCCAACTATCAAAACTCATAACGAGTCTTCTGAAATCCTCCTTTTGTTTAATTATCCTTGCAGTGAATATTCCCACTAACATTCCCGTTGTCACAGCGGGAGAAGTAATAGCTGCGTAATAGAAAACTTGAGGATTAAACACCCCTAACGTAAGGTAGGCACTGAACGTTGTGATACTCTCTGCAACCCTAAGTGTCGAAATAGCGAACTTAAACTCTTCTTTCGATAACCCTTGATTGTTTATTATTAGAGCTAAAGGAGGTCCACTTATTGTTGATACTCCGTACAATACACCTACTGGAAAGGTCACTAGATATCCGATCTTTTTCCACTTATCTAAACTTACCTCCTTTCTAAAACCAGCAGCTTGCAATAGGATTAACGGTATTAATACGCTATACACTATCACCTTTATCAGTGAGTCATTTAAGGAAATTTTCAGAATATAAGCCCCTATTATTGAGCCTATAATTATACCCGGTATTCCGAAAATTGTGACAATTAGAGACTTTCTGGTGTAGTTTTTAGAGTTTAAAATGACGTTTGCAGTATTCTGGAAAATTTCTATAAAGTTTAATATTGGAGAGATCTGCCTATTTGTATACTTAATAAGCAGTAACGGTGTCGCGGTTGCTGAAAATCCATAGGCTAATGCACCGGAAGGTATAGAGGCAATAAAGAGAATTATTGATAAATAAGTTAAGTCTAATGGCAGCTTTCATCTCCCTTTAAAACTTTTTATGGCTTCCAGAAGGGCTTTCTTCGGTTCAATTCTCTTTTCAATAATTATTCTCAGTATCTCGTTCTTAAAACTTTTAGGTAAAAGTTCAATGGATTTCGTAGTTGAAGAATCGACTTTCGCATTGGGAAAGAGCTTAACTATCTCCTCTACTATATCTTGTTCCAACTCTATCTCTATACGCTTCATACCACCAAGTACCTCCCTCGCGTAATTCAACCCTAAATCCTCCAATTTTTTACTCATTTCCTCACTAAGCCAAATGTAGATTTTCATTTTCATTCACCTCAATATACTCTGTCTCTTCTCCAAGTATTCCTCCGTCACGAAAGGACTCCCGAATCCATATTCCTTTGCTGCTTTCATTAAAACCTCATACACCTCTGGCCTCATTACCATCTTAGTTGGCTTTACCTCATCCAATATAATACTCCTTATCAAACTACCACTGAACTCTTGTTTCTCATCCTTATGATCACAAAGTATCTCGTTCTCTATACTACCACATCTTGGGCAATAATAGTTTTCCCTTAAGAATATTGGCTTTATTAATAGGTCATCCTCATTGATGTAATCAAATATTTGATGAGCCTCGTAAGGCGAATAGTAATTCCCAACTCCAGCGTGATCTCTACCAAAGATGTGATGGGTGCACCCTAAATTACTCCTAATTATGGCGTGAAGCAATGCCTCTCTAGGTCCAGCATACCTCATATCCCATAAGGTAAATGAAAGTAAGTGTACTCTCTTACTTATGTAACCGTATTTAGATAGCGCATCATGAGTTAAAATAATCGCCTCATCGATGTAGTCACCTATCCTCTTCTCACCAATAACCACATTAACTAGTATACCCGTTCTAGGTTCATCAACCTTTTGGTTCTCGTTCGCAGCGAACCAAGCAAACTTCATTAAGTATTCGTGACCGGTGTGAGGAACGTTCCTAGTCTGGAATGCAACTATTTTTTTCCAACCCTTCTTTTCAAAAACTACTCTATGCATTCTAGGAGTTAACCAGAATTCCGAGTACGGTGAAGTAAATTGTGGTTCCCTAATAAGCCAAACATCTCCAGCTAAGAAAATATCTCCATAACTTAATGTCCTCTTCACTCCAGGGTGCTTAATATCTTTAGTCTTGTAAACTTTCTCTGCCATTTTCACCTTATCGTATTTGAAGATTTCCTTTACTTCCATTACTACCAATGGTTTTCCTAAATAAGTTATTCCTACAATATCCCCCTCCTTTACGTTTTCGTTTTGGTTATAATCGAACACTATTGGTATTGGCCATAACACGCCGTTTGGTAATCTCAAGTTTTCCACTACCGAGTTCACTTCCTCATAGTTCATGAAACCCTTTAATGGAGATAGGAAACCGTAAGCTATGCTTACTACCTCATGAGCTAACTGTCTCTTCACTTCAATTTTCTGTAGTTCTTCAAAGTCTGGAATCCTTCTTATCCTCTCGACTATCTCAACCTTGCCGTGTCCTATTAGGTTCACAGTCAAAATCTTGTTTAGGGTAAGCTTATATATTTAGCTATTTGTGCAAATTTTGCACATATCGAAACACTAAAGTATTAATATTTACTTGATTATTCTGATGCTTAGCAAAGAGGAGTTAGACTCTCTAAACAAATGGTTTGAAGATAAGGAACCATTGGAAGTGCTGAAATGGGGTATAGAGAAATTTCATCCTAAAATAGTCTTAGCATGTAGTCTTCAGGCTGAAGATTTGGTAATACTGGATATGTTAAGTAAGGTAGTTGAAAAACCAAGGGTTTTCATAATAGATACTGGTAGACTTCATCAAGAGAGTTATGATTTAATAGAGGAGATAAACAAAAAATACAACACCGATTTGAGGATATATTTCCCAGATTATAGTGAGGTAGAAGCCCTAGTCAATAAACACGGAATAAATCTATTTTATAAAAGTGTTGAACTTAGAAAAGCATGCTGCGAAGTGAGAAAAGTTCTACCCCTTAAGAGAGCATTGGAGGGAATGCAGGCTTGGATAACTGGGCTAAGAAGAGAACAAAATTTCACGAGAGGGGGAATTAAGAAGATAGAAATAGATGAGGTTAATGGAGGTATAGTTAAGTTAAACCCCTTGGCTGACTGGACATGGGAACAAGTATGGGATTATATAAAGAAAAACAACGTACCTTACAATAAACTTTACGATAAGGGTTATAAGAGCATAGGATGTGTACCATGTACTAGACCAGTAAAACCATGGGAACATCCTAGGGCAGGTAGATGGTGGTGGGAGCAGAATAGTGATAAAGAATGTGGACTTCACTATAGAGGGGTGAAGTGAGGATTCCCATAGAGCCTAATTTTAGAACAGATCCTAAGGATTACAGCGAGGAAGAGAGAGTAAAGCTGAAAACGAAGGGATTAACTGAGGATACCATAGGGATATATTCATCATTTCACGATTTTACTAGGGAAGAGCTTGAAAAGGAAGTATCTTTGATAGCTAAGAGTTTCGGAATATATATGGAATTCAATAGGGATAAGATGAAATCAAATGCAGTAAAAGACTGGATCTACATGGTAAGGTTACCGATTCCAGGAGGAGGTCCAATAAGGCCTGACCAATGGAGAATTTTAGATGATGTTTCAAACAAATATACCATTTCAGATGCATATACTGGATATCCTTTACCTTCTCTAAAACTAACCACTAGACAAGCTATTCAATTTCACCATGTAAAGAAAAGGAATTTGCCTAACCTTATAAGGGAGATTGCAGAGTCCGGCTTTCTTACCATAAATGGTTGTGGGGACAATATAAGGAATACGATAGCTTGCCCACTTTCCAAGTTTTGGATTTTCGACTCAAATACGCTCGCTAGAAAAATTGCTGACTACTTTAGATTACCTTCAGAGCTTTATCTTCAAGTTTTTGAAATACCCGTTTCTGAAGAAAGGCAATTTAATAATGAAGAATCCTTCAAATATTCTGATAATCTTCTACCCAGAAAGTTTAAGATTGGAATAGCTGGAGTAATGAGGGCAATTGACGGAAAGTACATAATTGACAACTGCGTTGAGATTCGAGCTAACGATATAGGCGTAGTCCCTCTAATAGAAGGGGAAAAGGTAATAGGTTATCAGATATACGTTGGTGGGTCAATGGGTGAAAATAACTCCTATCCCACTTTTTCAGCCCTCGGACTTCCAATTGGGACTGTATCTAAAGATGAGGAGTTATTGAGAATATTGGATGCAATTGTGAGAATACAAGAGCAATGGGGAGATAGGAAGAATAGGCATTGGGCTAGGTTTAAGTACGTTGTATATAAAATGGGATTAGAGTGGGTAAGGGAAAAAGTATGGGAATACTCAGGAATTCGATTAGGTAAAATAGTGAATGTAAACTTAGATCATAGGGACTTGCACTTGGGATGGATAGACTTAGGTAATAGCAAGTGGGCTTATGGTGTTTTCGTTGAAGACGGTAGACTAATAGATGGAAAAAACGGTAAGGTAAAGAGTATGATCAGATACATTGCGGATAATTTCCATAATGTAACGTTTTACATAACTCCAAATCAACACTTATTAATTACGGAAATAGACGAGGATCAGAGGGAGGAAATTGAGAAAACACTAAGGGATTTCAACTACGGCTTTAGAGATGGAAAACCTTACTCGAATTTAAGAACGAACTCAATTGCATGTGTAGGATTTCCAACATGTAAATTATCATTTACAGATTCCGAAAGATTCCTTCCGAGTCTAATTGACGAGTTGGAGAGAAGAGGATGGAAAGATATTCCAGTTTCAATAGGACTATCGGGATGTGTAGCTCAATGTTCGAAACCAGCCGTTCATCCCATTAGTTGGATTGGTAGTGGATATGAGCTCTACATGTTAAAAATAGGTGGAGGAAACGGTAATTTGGGAGAGCCACTAATTGACTGGGATGAAAATGTAATTTACCTATATCAAGTTCCAGCCAATAGACTAGCAGACGTGACTGAAGCGTTGTTTGAATTATACGAGAGAAATAAGGATATAAGTAAGGAACCAGGAAAAGTATTCAGAGTATTAGGTAATAGGAAGATAATTGAATGGTTAAAGAGCCATGAGAAGACTAGAGACCTAATGAGACCTCATAAGTTTGATAAAAAGATCGAGGGTTATAGGGAATATCACGACTTGTTGAGAAAGCGTTTGGAAGAGGTGAATAGGTATGGGTAAGGTAGTTTTAGTGGGAGCTGGTCCTGGGGATCCCGAACTAATAACGTTAAAGGGTATTAAATACTTGCAAATGGCTGATGTAATTGTTTACGATAAGCTGGTATCTAGAGAGCTAATTAATTACGCTAAGCCATCTTGTAGCGTTATACTCCTTAGTAGCGATGATATTGAAATTGACTTATTGAAGAAGTACGCTTTGGAAAATAAACTGGTGATAAGGTTAAAAAATGGGGATCCTTACGTGTTCGGAAGGGGAGGGAAAATTTGCCAAGAACTAATTAAGGACGGTATAGAGTGTGAAGTAATACCTGGAGTTTCATCAGTTAACTCAGTACCAGCATATGCTGGAATACCACTTACTTTCAACGGAATCTCTGACATGATAACAGTTATAAGTGCTGTTACACAAGGTGGAAGGCTCTTTGACTTTGGAAAAATTCCGAGTTATGGTACTTTAATAGTCTTAATGAGCGGTAAAAGATTGGAGGAGGTAAGTAAAGGGTTAATGACGAAGAGGGATCCCTCTGAAGAGGTTGCAGTTATACAAAGAGGAACTTATTTTGACCAGAAAGTAAACGTTACCAAATTGAGGGAATTAACTAAAATTGGTAATTTAGCTTCTCCCTCCATGCTGGTTTTAGGAGACGTTGTAAAATTAAGAGGTATTTTATGGAAATCTAGTTGATAAATTGTTTAGAAACCCTATTATTCTTATTTTTAAATTTTGTGTTAAGTGCCAAATTTGCACATATCAATAGATATATAACTTACTGGGAATAGGAATAATTTAGGGAGTATAAATGAGTCAAGTACAAGAACAACAAGTAATAGTAGATAACAAGTGGGTATTGGATCATTTAAAAGATGAGAGAGTCAGAATCGTGGAAGTAGACTATGATCCAAATACGGCTTATAATGTGTGGCACATCCCAGGAGCAGTTCTAGTAAGGTGGAGGGAAGACTTAAGACATCCAGTCTTAAGGGACTTCATAGAACCTAGTCAGTTTGAGAAGTTAATGGAGTCAAAGGGAATAAGTAATAACACTACTATAGTACTATATGGTGATTATAACAACTGGTTTGCAGTTTATGCTTTCTGGTTGTTTAAGTCTTACGGCCATGATGATGTTAGAATTTTAAATGGCGGGAGGACTAAATGGGCTAAGGAGAATTTACCTACAGAACAAGGGGCAAAAGAACCTCAATATCCTAAAGGCAGTTATAAGGTTAAGAAGGTAGATTGGGGTAGCCATAGGGCTTTCTTCTGGGAGATCCTTCAGAAGATAACTAAGGGTGAAGTGGGGAGAACTACTATACTAGTAGACGTTAGGTCTCCCAAGGAGTACACCGGTGAAATTAGAGCTCCTCCAGAATACGCTGATGAACAAACTCAAGTAGGTGGGCATATACCGGGAGCAGTGAGTTTTCCTTGGGCTCAAGCTGTTAACCCAGATACTGGTGAGTTTAAGCCAATAGAGGAGTTGAGAAGATTAGTTGAGAGCACTGGTATAACTCCGGAAAAGGAGATAATTACGTATTGTAGAATAGGAGAGAGGGCTTCCCACACTTGGTTTGTTCTAAAATACCTACTGGGATATCCAGCTGTTAGAGTATATGATGGCTCTTGGGCAGAATGGGGAAATATAGTAGGAGCTCCAGTCAAGAAAGGAGCTGAACCATGAAGATCGTAGAAAAAGTTAAACTAGATAAATTGGACTCTTGTGGATCTAGAAGTCCATTATCGATAATGCTTGATGTGATTAGGAAAATTAAGGAGTGTGATGAAGGTGTTGAAATTTTAATTAATGACTATGATTGGCTGCTAAGCTTAAGATACGTTCTAAAAATTAATGATCTGAAAATGAAAATTGAGGAAAAGGGGAAGGAGGATAATTTTTTAAAATTAGAGGTATCAAGGGATTGTACATAAGTTTAATATTTTTTATATAAACTTTTTTCTACAGAAAGTTTAAATTATACCATTAACAGTATTTAGTCATGAAAAGATTAATCATAGTAGGAGGAGGAAATGCAGGAACACTAATGGCAAATCTGTTAGCAGGGAAATTGGAAATCACAGTTATAGAACCAAATGAATATCACACTTATCAACCAGGGTTGGTGGATTACATTACTGGGGAGGTAGATGAGACTAAAATACAAATGCCCACTAGGTCATTGTTGAAACCGTCTGTAAAATGGGTAAAGGCAAAAGCTACCAAAATAATACTAGAAAATAGAGCTGTGGTAACTGAGGACGGAAAAGCGTATGAGGGTGATTACCTAGTAATAGCAACCGGAGGTCAAAATAAAAACGTTTATGACTTAAAGGGGTATCATGGAATTGATGAAGCTAAGGCAATTAGGAATGAGGTTATAAATCCGAAAGGAAAGAACTTCGTTATTGGGTCTCTTCCAGGAATAATAAAGTGTCCAGCTGCGCCGTGGGAATTGTCATTTTTGATAAAGAGAAAATATCCAGATGCAAATGTCAGCGTAATAGTTCCAGCTAAACAACCACCACCATTGCAAGTTCCAATGTCAAACATGTTCAATAAGAAGGCTAATGAGTTAGGAATAAAAGTTTACAAAGGTTTTGTGATACAAGAAGTAAACCATAACGAGAAATATGTGGTATCAACTGAAGGTGAGAAGATCGCTTTTGACCATTTAATTATAGATACGCCAATCTCAACGAGCTTTACAGAATTGGCTGATAAGTCTGGATTAATTCCAGTTGATAAGAGCACCTTAACTTATAAGGATGGCGTCTTCGTGGTCGGTGATGCTAATAATACCCCGACACCTAAAACAGGGGCAGCTGCTCACTTTCAAGCTGAGGTTGTTGTAAATAATATACTAGCTGAGATAGAGGGAAATAGGAGTAAAGAGAGTTACGACGGGACTGCAATGTGTGCAGTTTACTCTGGACCAAATGAAGGTATGTTAGTATGGTTAAACTACGAGAAGAGCAAGGCCTTAGGGCCCACATCAATTTATCGTTATATGAAAAAAGCTTTCACTAGCTTATATTGGGCCAGTTTAAGCGGTGGAGTGGACTTTATGTTAAAGCCTTTAGTTGAATCTATTAGCAAGAAGAACTAAACATCTACCTCTATCCAACCACTGTTGTCTCTTATTTGATATGTTTTCAAACCCAATTTTTCCTTTGGTGCATCTGGTGCAACATATGGAGGTTCTAGCATTTGGCCAGTCCTTAAATCGAACAACGCGTGATGACAATAGCACTTTACAGTTAGCTTCTCTTCATCTAGTTGACCTAATATACACCTTGCATGTGAACACACTGCATCCATAGCGTATAATGTTCCCTTAATATTTGCTATAAAAACAACCTTATCCTCTACCTTAACTGCTGCGCTTTTCGCTTTTTCTAAAGCTTTTGCGGATATGGTTCTTTTCCAGACCATAAGTCTAACATACAAATATATCTTATATTCTTTAATTTGATAAAGTTTAAATCGTCATTATAAATAAAAATAAGTCATAAGATTATCATAATTTTTTATCTTCTTCCTAAGGCCTCATTTAGGCCTCTCAAGTTGACCTCCACTTGTTTCCTAAGAATTTCCCCGCCTACACCTCCAATATCAATTTCATTAATATTCACACTCTCTTTACCCAACATCTGTTCCAAGTGTTGTTCTAATATGTTAGGACTTACAAGCCCACCATGAGCTAAGCCAACTACCTTAGGTTTTAAGGAAATTTGTAGCTTCAAACTATTAACGTAATTATGGTAATCTAATGGCGGTGGAGTAGTTGGTATTACCATACCGTTAAAGTACGCTCCTCCACTATCTCCCGTAAATAGAATATCGTCGCTGATCACGGAAATGTGATGCTTTGTATGGCCCGGGGTGTAAATTATCTTCAAAGCCTTTCCATCTCCAAGATCAATTACTTCCCCACCCTCAACTTCTATCACTCTATCTGGATCTATTTTTGTAAACTCACCGTATACGTAATAAAGATCACCTAATACTTTCTCTGAGCTCTCATTCAATCTCCTTACCCCATCATCAGTTGTCAAATACTTTTTAAATCCACTTCTAACCATGACTTTGGCGTTCTTATACCTTTCTAAAATTTCTGGTAATAGCCCAATATGATCTATATGAATGTGTGTTAATATAACGAGATCAAGTTTGTCTAAAAAAGAGGAGTCCATAATTGAATTTGTGACACCAGCGTCTATCATTACGTTAAGTTTATCCCCGCAAACTACGTAAATTGTTGCTAGTTCTGGAAATTCCGGTGGACCAGCGGGTACTGCGTGCAAACCCCTACATGGCATAGTTATTGTATGTAAATTAGGTTTATAACATTGTTTGAGACCTCAAAGATTTGCCATCATAATTGATGATAAAAAGATTTACCTTTCCAAGCTTATCTAAGGTAGTAAACAAACTAGTAACTGAAGTTAAAAACTTGGTTGATAAACGCCCAATTATAATAAAAACTACCCTATCAACGGAGGTTTATTCAACAAAGAACCTAAAAACGGTTATATTACTTAACCTTGTTTTCTCCATAGCTAAACACTTATAGCACTTAGGTTTTTACTAACCTTTTCAACTACTATTTGAGGTGTCACCATTTTCTGCAAGGTCTTTAATACCTCACTGGGCAAAAGTCTTCCTAATAATCCTATATTAACATTCATTGAACATAGAACTAACAACTCAGAATATTCCTCGTTTATTTTCTTTACTCTAAATCCTAATTCATAGACTATATTATCTGAAGTAAACTTGTATTTTATTAGATCTATATCTGGCTTAGGTCCTTCTAGTTTACCTACTATACTCCTTTTTAAAACTAGTCCAGTCCTTTGTTTAGTAAAAGGCAAGTATAATATTCCCTTATCTTGAATTGGTGTAATTAGGTTGGAAAGGGCAAATAATATGTTGGGATTCCTTATAATATTATAGAGAGTCTCGTTTTTCATTTTTAATCTAATTAAATCAGAATAATTGAGTCTATGCCAATTCCTACTTCTTATATGCCTTTTGAAATCATTCAGATTTTCAAACTCCGTATCGCAACACTTATATTTCTGACTCATACTTAATACTTAGTATTACAGTATTATAAAATGTGCTGTCAAAATAAGAGTATACTGTATAAATCTTTATATGGTATTTTTCTATAAATCGATTTGTCAATTATTATTTAAACTCATAACCGTAAATTATCATAACGTCAGCGGACTTGTCTATATTCCTAGCTGCTGCAATGTATTTCCTAGCCATTTCTATATTATCTGCGTAGCACACAGTTATCCCCGCATATCCATCAGTGAACTGCCACAATTTACATTCTTGTAGTATTACCGAGATCTCATCTATATTCTTAGAGAACATTGAAAACAAAACTATATCTGTTTTACTCAGATCTATGTCTGGAACTATCAATATTAATCCTCTATGTCGCATGTACTTTATATGCTTCTCTATAATTTTCGCTTTTATACCCAATTTCTTGGCTATATCTGAAGAGGGTACCCTGGGATCTGCCCTTAATATATCAACTATCTTTTTATCAAGATTTGATGGTTTGAATAAAGATTGAACCGGGAAATAGGTTAAAACGGGATCTCCTAATTCCTTAGTCATGTAATTAATCTTGTCTTTAAGTTCAATATTATCTGAGGCGTAAATTCCATAAACGTTATACCATTCTAAACACTTCAATTTGAACGAAATCCATTCCGCGTTGATGTCATTATAATTTTTAAATACAATAAATAGTTGATACTTCCCCAGAAAATTAGGGTTTATATAAAGTTTGAATCCTTTCAACGTCTCGCTATCCGTTAGTCGTTTAAACCTATAGTTCAATGTTGCTGGAGTTAGATTTAGTAATGAGGCTATTCTCCTTTGTGATATTCTTCCGTCCTTTAATAGATAAAATAATATCCTCTTATCGACGATTTCCATTTTCACACTTTCCTTATATTCTTCCTTATCTTATTAATAGTTTCTTCTGGTATATCAGAAATGTTATGGGAAGTCTTAGCATGTACCTTAAGTATTTCGAATAACTCATCTTCTGAGCTTGCTCCCTTAACCTCAAATCCACAATTCATCCCTATGGATGAACAACTAAATTCAAACTTCTTCTTCTTTCCCAGACCAAATACCATATCTATCTCTATTATTAACACGTATATAATGATTTGTTAGAAGAATTTATACACCTTCTTAAATAGTCCTAAACTATTATTATAAATATGGTAAAGTATACGTTTAAGTGCCAGGATGTAGGAATGGATTGCGGATTCGCCATAGAGAACGCTGGAAGTGAGGAAGAGCTACTGGAGATGCTTAAGGTTCACGCTAAGTCAAGCCATGGTGTAACTTCAATACCTCCAGATTTATTAAATAAAATAAAGCAAAATATAAAGAAGTCTGGGAAGTACTATTTCGCTTGTTCAAGTGTGGGAATGAACTGTGGGTTTGAAATAACAGGAGCTTCATCTGAGCAGGAATTGTTAGAGGAATTGTCAATTCATGCCAAAATGTCTCACAATCTGACATCAATTCCACAAGATACTTTAAATAAGATAAAACAAAATATAAAGGTAATGTAAAAATTTTTTATATAATTTTTTCTTTCCTCAGTTCCCTAATTTTATGTCTAATATCGTAAATGTAGATATTGTCATAAGGACATGCCTCTACACAATCGCCTACCCCTATACACTTGAATGACCTAAATTCGCCCTTTTTGATGAAACTTGCTCGCATATCAGTTAATCCAGTTGGACAAGCCTTAGCGCAATCTACTGTCTTACAATTAAGGCAAATAGCTGGATCCTTCACCTTTAATCTGTACACTCTTCCCACATACGAGAAAAATTGGTTAAATAATCCCCAATGACATAGTCCTTGGGTCACACAAGCGTAATTACCAAAAAACGGTATTCCAATAAACTGTACCCACCATAGAAAGTTAAAGTATAGTGAAGTCAAAAACACTGTAGGATCATTTCCGAATATCGTAAAGGAAATTAACCCAATCTGATTCAAATACGAAATTACCGCAAGAGCTAATAACGATGTCCATAATACAATAGCGTTGGCTCTAAACCACCAACTAATCTTACTGGTTAAGGTCTTTCTTCCTAGTTTTGAGTTGCGATTAAATGATTTGAGGGAATTGAAGAACGTCCCTTGCAACATGTAAGGGGCAGTGCAAGTTACTGAGCATATCTGCCTAGAACCAAATAACGCTGATAACACTGCAGTTACCACATAAGTTCCGACAATTCCAGTTAGCACTACTGAAGGGGATACCGGGCCATAAGTACCTAATCCACTATACCACATGTATGGGATATACTGAACTTTATTGGAAATAGGAGAGAAAGATGGTATATAAAGGCTGTATATCCAGTAAGCAATTATCATCAATAACATTCTTATTTTATTTTCAAATTTTCTTTCATCAACCATCCTATAGAACGAAAGGATACCTAACCATATACCTACTATGATATAAAACCAAGGAGTTGCGGTAACTCCAGTTAGAAAATTGTAAAGTATATATGCTAAATTGGAACTTAGGAGATCACTAAACGTTAGAACTCCTAGAGCTAGATTGGTATCTATCCCTAAAAACCACATCAGTAGGAAAGTCAACAGTATGAGAGAAAAAGTTAATTTGGCGTTTTTAAGGTAGTTGTCTTCAATGAATTTTTGACTGAGTTTAGATCTGAGAATTGACCATGCTGACGAAATCAACAAGCTAATCTCAAAGAGGGCAAAATTATCATTAACGTAATAGTAAAGGAGGGATATTGCAAATATTAAAAGGAGAATTATTACCTCTATTCCTAAACCCATATCTTGCCTCTGCTTAAATCTATTCTTGTAAAAATCATAGTGATACATCAAACCCACGTAAAAGGAAATTAACAACGAGGATACTAAAGCTACGTAGACTTGGTTAATGTAAATCAGAGCTGCTGAAGAAGAATAGAGTATTGAGAAAAAGATAATGGAATGCAACACAATTTTCTTCATTTTCTTCCAGCAAGATAATATAACGTATACATTTATTACGAAAAAGGAACCTAAATAATAAAAAGTTTCTATATTCACTTTTCGTCTCCTCCTATTTTATATTCTAAACTATAATTCTGTACGTTCTCAGTGTAAACAATAGCGTACACGCCTAAATTCTGCTGGGGGTTGTATGAGTAATCTTGAATGAAGTGTGAACAAACGCTTAAAGGCTGTCCTCCGTCAATCTTACAAATATACTTAGTTATTAGATTAGCCTGGTAGTAGATTTGGTTATAAATTGGACTATTAGGATTGTGCAATTGATCTATTACATAAGTCCAGTTCTTCCCAGACAATAATCCGGGATCTATTGTAGTCCCAACCTGGTAGTAATATCCTATAATTATGAAGGGAATAGATAAGTTACCATATTCTTCCCACATGGAGTAAACTGTAGTTGGAACCTTATCCAAATACTGACCTTGCCTATTTTCATACTCTATTCCTATAAACGAAATGTATGGGCTATTATAACTAGCATTGGTGAAAGTAAAGGTGGGTACGTTTGGATATTCATCAGTAGAGCTAGATAACATATATTGAAGATTTGAAAAATTACCGAATCTTAGAAGGGCTATTATTAACGCCCATCTTTCAGCCCCGCAATATGGACACCACTCCGCTCCAACAAAAATCACTGCGGGTTTGCCGTTGGAAGAGAAATTATAGGGAAGGATATTTAGATTAGTTGTAGTTACTGATAGATTATATCCTTGATTACTTAATTCGACTAGCTGTGTGTATAAATCTGAAGGAACCGAACTACCTATTAATGAAGAAACCTCCTGTGATTTACTAGTATTCATGAAGGAGATTGTTATAGCAGTCACAGCTAATGCAATAAAGAAAACAATAATTATTATTCTAATAATCTGCTTGTATCTCATATATTAATTCCGACTAGGATTACCATTTTAATTTGCGTTAGAATTTTTCGAACACATCTTTAAAGATGAAAAGCCAGAATTGGTAGTTAGGTCTTAAAAAATGAAAAAGACAAAAAGAGCTGTATCTAATGCAGTTTTCGCAGGAGTAACGATAGTTTTAGTAATAATAGCAGCTATAGGATTTGCATTATACTTTACTAAGCCTACAACTACCTCAATCCCAACAACTTCTGTATCTAGCATAACCGTGACCTCCACTACTACGAGCACAACCACCTCAGTAACTACTTCTGTTGCAACTCAAACTGCTACACAGACTACAACTCAAACTGTAACTCAGACTTCTACAACAACTCTAACAAGGCCTATAACTGTTAACGCTAGTGGAGCCTTCTATAATGGCCAAGTAATAACTTTCCTATATACAGCCCAATTTGAATGCACTCCTCCAGCTACTACATTCTTCCCCAACGCCGTTAATCAAAGCAAAGTTGCAATGGGCTGTGAAGTAGGTGCTGGCAATATATCTGCATTTCCAAAGGGAGCTGCTCCAGTATTCGTACTAGTACCAGCTTTTGCGGGACTATCCATATTTGGCGTTACAAAGTTAGGCGCTACTCCTCAAGGATTCCCTACGTTCACTTACAATAACGTAACGTACACGATATTAACACAATGTGGTGCTGCTCTAACTGAAACCGCTTGTCCGGATCACATGAGTCTAATATACTCTCCAGCGTTTACAGTAGTTGAACAGTACTTAGGAATTAAGAACGGCGTATTCGGATTACCTGAGGGTGTATTACCAACTCCAGCTCACGACCACTTAGTGACATTCGCTACTAATACCTCAATACCATGGTATATAGTTGTAGTTCTAGTATTCGATCCCAACATATTCCCTAATCCAATAACTGGTCAATGCCAGGCTGTAGTTCCATCTAATGTATCTAACCCCACAGAAAATTGCTTAAACAACATACAGGCTTTAGAGAGTGCAATGACTACTTATGATAGTGCTGTAGCTGTGGCCAATGCAAATAATCCAATATGGCAGGCATTAGGGAAGCCCGGGCTAGAGGTCATAGTACCGGGAGTTAGTTCACCATCTCAGCTATTCAATGCTACTAACTCGAACATGGTTCTGTACTTCAGCGATCCTGCAGTTTATCCCTATCCAATCTAATCATAAGGTAAAAATTTTTTAATTTTTTCTTGCTTCTCCCTCCTTTTTATCTAATCCATCCAGTAGAGATCATAAGGCGATAATTCTCTTGAGCCACAAAAATCACAATATTGGGCGTCTTCTTCATTTATACTTCCACAGATCCTACAAACCTTGTAAGTTCCGCCTATTCTGTATCCCGATTTTACAATAAAATTTTTTATCAATCTTATATTTTTTTGTCGAGTTAAAAATTTAAAAAGTAGCCTATCACCATATATTATTGCAAACTTTCCGAAAGAGGTCTTATCGTAAAAACCGATGATTAGATTTTTATCTCTTATACTGAATTCAAAGCTATTTTTCTTTAAAAGAGCGTTTTTCACCATGATTCTTTCGTTAATGATTAGAAAACGATAGGTTTCTAGAAGCAGAATTAGTATAAGGAGTATTAATGACACGAGGTAAACCATGAAACCAGTTAATAGTGGGAGCATAATATCTATCTTTTTGACGATTATTGAGAAAACGGAGTAGCTTAACAGAGAAACTCCTACTAACATCAAACCAAGATGAAAAGCCATGATCGAGGGATGGAATTCAATTAGGGATAAGATCTTAACAATCTCCCTCTCCATAAGAATTAATACGTACTCAAAATTAAAAGAAAATTGGTCTAAGCAAAACTCAAATGATAAACATTTAAATACCTAACAATATCTTACTTACTCATGGAAAAGAAGACATTAGGATGGACGAATGAGAAGATATCCCCATTTATTTTAGGTTCATGGGAATTTGGTACCCCTTCAATAATTGATGAGACCAATGCCATAAAAGCTATTCAAAAGTCAATAGAGCTCGGAATTAACGCCATTGACACTGCCGAATCTTATGGAAATGGTCTCTCAGAAACAATTATTGGAAGAGCCATAGGTAAGTTCAAGAGAGAAGATTTGTTCATAATAACTAAAGTGTCAATTGACCACCTAAGATATGATGACGTTTTAAGGGCTTGTGAGGGAAGTTTAAGAAGGCTTAACACTTCATATATAGACCTATACCTCGTTCATTGGCCTAACCACTATGTGCCCATAAGAGAAACAGCTAAGGCAATGGAGAGGTTATTTAGTGAAGGGAAAATTAGATACATTGGCTTAAGCAACTTTTCACTTCCCTTGTTGAGGGAATTCAGGGAACATCTGTCTAAGACAGACGTCGCAGCAAATGAATTGCATTATAACGTTTTGTTCAGAGACGTTGAGAAGGAGGTTCTCCCTTACATGTTAAGGGAAAATATCCCCTTGTTGGCATATGATTCCTTAGGATTAGGTTATCTGATAGGAAGAAAGGAGATCAGAAATGAATATAGATGGTATGTCCTTGCGAGAGAGGCTTACGTCAAAAACTTGGAACCACTCGTCGAGGAAATATCCTCAATTGCAAAGGAAATAGGGAAAACCCCAGCACAAGTAGTTCTGAATTGGTTGGTCAATAAGGAAAACGTATTTGCAATTTTCAACACAACAAAAGAGGATCACCTTAGGGAGAATTTGGGCAGTCTAGGATGGTCTCTGAGAGATAGCGACTTGAGAAGATTAGATGAAGTAGTTAAGAAAGTCGTAATAGATTATTTCCCAAGATGATTTGAGCTTTTTTATTTACCAGATCACTTTTTTATCTTACATTAATTGAATAGTTTATGGGTAGTCTATTTGACAAAGACCCTGAACTTAAGTTAATTTATGAAAAAGGACTTGAAGTTAGGAAAAAGGTAATGGGAAAAGAATATGTGGAGAAGTCTTTAAGTCAAGCTACGGACTTTAGCAGAGAACTCCAAGAAATGGTGACAATCTTCGCATGGGGGCTAATATGGACTAGGGAAGATATTATTCCGAGGAAGATAAGAAGTCTAATAAATATTGGGATATTGAGCGCTTTGAACAGACAAAACGAACTTAAATTACATGTTAAGGGTGCCATAAGAAACGGTTGCACTGAAGAGGAGATAAAAGAGGTATTGTTGCAAGTAGGAGCCTATTGTGGTCTACCCGCTGCCATGGAGAGTTTTAGAATAGCACAAGAGGCTATTAAGGAACTTGAAGAGGAGGAGAAAAGTAAAAAAGCTTAGTCACAAGATGTGATAATATGGATCTTATAATTAGAAAAAACGGTACAATTCCCTTTACTAAGGGCGACCCGAAATACTTCACTGGGAACGTAATAGTTGAACAATTATACGAAGCTAATGAACCGTCTAGAGTTAGTTCAGCTGTTGTAACATTTGAGCCAAGCGCGAGAACAAATTGGCACTACCATCCATTAGGTCAGTTATTGGTAGTCATTTACGGAACTGGGTTAATTCAAACGTGGGGAAGTCCTCCCAGAAAGATAAAGGCAGGGGATGTAATATGGACTCCGCCTAATGTAAAGCACTGGCATGGAGCTACTGCAACAACTGCAATGACTCATATAGCTATTCAAGAAAAACTAAACGGTAAGACAGTAGAGTGGCTCGAAAAGGTTAGTGATAAGGAGTACGAAGAAGCACAATCTGCCTCTGACTAACTCACTCTCCACTAGCGAGGCTTTCACGTGTAAAAAACTATTTAACTGATAACTTTCTTCATAAAGTTAAAAGTTAGCTCCCTAACTTTTTATAATATGAAAGTTTATATTTTAAGAAAGAGATATGTTAAATCTGGAGGTGAGTTAAAAGACGTATGATGTAGTTTTAACTTCTGACAGGGGTACGTTTACGGATTATGGTGGAATAGCACCATTAGGTTATGTGGCGTGTTTACCTTATAGACTAGTTCCGAGATTTTTCATGGATAAAATATTCACACCCCCTATCCCCACGGATAAGGAGGGTAAAGCCATAATAGCACCTTATCCTCTTAGGAAAGTTGAGGCAGTTTTAGCGAGAAGCGGATTTAACGCAATAGTTACAACGCCGGAAAAACTAGAGAAGGTTGTAACTAGTAAGGGGACCAAAGTAGTCGGTATTAACGTTCATGACCCAAGAGGAATTGAACCAGTTAGTGCAAAACTTAGCATAATTTTTGGAGGAGGAGAGACGTGGACTGCTAAATTCTTTGACGAATTGGGTGAAAAGGTAAACAAATTAAAAGAAAAATACAACTTCAAAGTCGTAATAGGAGGGGCGGGGGCTTGGCAATTGGAAAAGGATTCTCCAGATTGGGCGGATGTAATATTTTTAGGACATGCAGAAGTTGATTTCCCAGAAGTTATCAAGAAGTTAGAAGAGGGGGAGGTAGTACCTAGAGTAGTAAAGGGTAGATATCCTAGAAAATTGGAGGAAATCCCACCAATTATTAACCCTTCTAGGGGCGGTGAAGTTCAGATCACTAGGGGTTGCCCTAGGGGATGTTGGTTCTGTTCGGTGACTCCAGATACGTTTATCTCTTTCCCACTAGATTACATCATGAAAGAGGTAGAGGTTAACATGAAAGCTGGAATTAAGGACGTTAGCCTAATAACTGATGACATGTTGCTATATGGTACTAAAAGACTCAATGAGGTGAACCACGATGCCATAGTGAGGCTATATATGGAGTTGAAGAGAGCTGGAGTAGACTACATAAACTTTGCCCACATTTCCGCAGCGCCGGTCAAGTTAAGTCCTAAGACAGTTAAGGCTATGAGTGAGATAGCTGAATGGAATGAGGAAAAGGCTGTTGCTCCAGTTGTAGGACTTGAGACCGGAAGCGAAAAAATATTTAATAAGTATATGAAGATGAAAGCTTATCCTTGGAACTACACTCATTGGAAAGATTTGATAGTCGAGGCAACAGCCATAATGAACGAAAGTTATATCTTCCCTTGCTATACAATGACAATAGGGTATCCAGAGGAGACTGGCAAAGACGTCGAGGATTCAATAAATTTAGTTGAGTATATCATAGATCACGAACCAATTGCGTGGATATTCCCACTACCCGTTATACCTATGGGCTTATCCAAAATTAGGGATAATCCATTACCTGCATTGGAGCGATTACCATCTAGATATTGGGATTTGCTATATCTCTCATGGAAATATGACTTGAAGATTACTAGAAGGCTGGGAAGTACAATAGCTTATACTAGCAAGAACCCTTTAATAAGATCAATTGTAACGTATATGATCGATAAGGTGTTTAACACTATAGAGTGGTATTTCGAAAGGCTTAAAGGAACTAAAGGGAAGTCAGCATTAGAGTATAAGGATCTAAATCTAAATACTACTTATGGCGTTGTTTGGTCAATATTCCAACTGTTCAAACTGGCATTCTCTTCTTCACTAACCTAATAGAAGATTCTTAAAAAATGATTTACACTTATAGTGTTTTTTAGATCTGTTTTGTTCTTAGAATTTGTCCTAACCCTGAGGATATTAGATAGGCGCTAAGTAATCCGACCGAACTAACAAATATCTCTGAAAATATTGCAATTGGTTCGCTATGTGCAATACCAACTATAAATGCAATTAAAACCCAAGTTAGAATTAGTATTCCTCCTCTCTTCATGGTTTTATTATCATAGATATTACCGGCCCCCACATATGCTGTTCCTATTAAAAATACTCCAACGAGCGACAATAAATATCCACCTATCACAATCCTACCAGCAATAGGCATAACACTTTGTTGCGACTGAACTGGTATAAGAGCTATTAGTCCAGCTAGAACTAATACGTAACCTATTACTGCTATAGTACCTCCCAATATTCCTTTATTTAGGTTCCTTCCAGAAGTGGCTAGTAATTTAAATCCCTCTCTTGTTCTTAAAAACGAGAGTATGAATATTGGCAACAAAATTGCTTCAGTAATTAAGGCAATCTCAGCGTAAACTCCAGAACGGGCCACGATACTGTTGATTGTTAAAGGCAAATGAAACTCTGACAGTAGTATTATGAAAACTCCCACTGATGCGATAATGTCTAGGACGGAGTAGATTAGGAAATATTTAGCTCCCTTTCTAATGTTTTCTAATCCAACTCTTTCCATATTTGGTTGTGGCATAAGTAAGTTATTTTTTCTATATAAAAAACTTTTCTGTTATACCATTTTTTTAACTAATCGCTATAATAAGAAATTAATGTCATGGATTTTATAAACCCATCTATTTAAATGGGTATCGAAACAGAGTTTCCCTAGATGCTTAAAGAATTAAAACTAGTTAGAGAAAAAGGTATTTAATTAGCTAATTTAATATTTACCTATGAGTTCATGTGAGATCTTTCCATTAATTTCAAAGTTAAGTGCCGAAGGGAAGCGCTTTGCAATAGTTTCAATTTACAAGGGAGATAGGCTAGAGAGGACTTTAGTATCTGATGGAAAAGTACTTCTTGGAAGTTTGAATAAGGAAATAATTGAACTTGCACTGGAAGCATTGGAAAAGGGTGAGGTAATTCAGAAGGATGTAGAGGGTGGAAAATTAATCATTGAACCGATAGAACCTAGGCCAGCTATAATTGTAGTGGGATCCGGTATTATTGCCAAGTTTATAGCAAAATTGGCAGTAGATATGGGTTATTACGTTGCAGTAGTTGGATCTGGTGATGTTAAAGAGGAAGACTTTGTTGGAGTTTACGCCATCTCAAATGATCTAAATCTCTTAGAACAAATGGTAAGTGAGGATTCATTTGTAATTGTCGCAAATGAGGGAGGCAAACCATACGATATAGATGCGTTATATATCGCAATGAAAAAGAAGGCTAGGTTCGTTGGGTTACTTGCTAGCCAAAAGAGGGCAGCTTTAATGATTTCATTACTAATGAAGAGAAACATCCCATTAGAGGAAATTAAGAAAAGATTGCACTCCCCATTAGGCTTAGATATCGGTTCAAAGACTTCAGAGGAGATAGCCTTGAGCATATTATCCGAGGTAGTGTTAGAACTTAGAGGAGGTACTGGAAAACGCTTACAAGAAGTTAAGAATCCTTATCTTCTATTAGATGACGCTTTAGCTGGAAAGATTGAAGATAAGTGTATGTTTGTACCTAAGTCTTTAAGTCAACAATGAATATATTAACAATCAATTACTTTTTTAATACATGAAAGCGGCTATTCTCACACAGTTTAACTCACCTTTTGTTATAGGTAACGCTGAGCCTAAAGGGGTAGGAGTTAAAGTAAATGTAGCATATACTGGAATATGTGGAAGAGATCTGGTTATCTGGAAGGGTGGATTTAAAAACCTTAAATTGCCCTTAATCTTAGGACATGAAATAGTAGGCTACTATAAGGGAAGACCTGTTGCGATTTATCCAAATCTGAATTGCGGAAGCTGTGAGTATTGCAAAAGTGGGAAGGAGAATCTGTGCGACAATGCTAGAATTTTAGGAGAAGGAGAGATAACTGGAGGGTACGCTGAGGAGGTTATAATTCCAGAAAGAAACATTATACCATTACCAGACGATAAATTAGAAAAATACGCCGCAACCATGGACCCCGTAGCAACTGCAATTCACGCAACTAAGCTTGCAAATTTAAATAGAGATAGTAAAGTTTTAGTGACTGGTGCAGGTGGAGGAGTGGGTATTCATCTCGTACAATATTTGAAATATTTGGGTATTTCTAGTGTTTATGGACTATCGTCTAAAGGGGAAAAGCTGCAAGAATTGGGAGTAATGCCCATTAGCGATATAAGAGGTGAGAAGTTTGATGCCATATTTGAACTGGTAGGCTCTAAAACAATAAACGATTCCTTGAGGGCACTAAAGAAGGAGGGTACTCTAGTTTTGATCGGAAATACTGAAGGCGAGCCAATAACGTTGTTAAGGCCAGCCATGACTATAATGAGACAACATAAAATTATAGGTTCGGCATCTTATACTAGGGCAGAGTACGAGGAGGCTATTAAATTAGTGGGAGAAGGGAAAATAAAAGCGATATATGAGATTTACGAACTAGAGAGGATAAATGAGGCGTATAAGAAAATGATGGAGAGAAAGGTTCTAGGAAGAGCTGTATTAAAGGTAATTTAACCTTCTTTATACGTGTAGTTCTCATAAGGTGATAACCTAAATATTGTATTTTTACGTTGACCTTTCTTTAGTTCATTATGAGTAACATATTAGTTTTTGAGGTAAGTATACGCTAAATTATAGGCTAAAATAAAACCTAATGATAGAAAGAGTTATAATCAGTCTAGTAGGTCTTAAGTATATATGGTTTTACCTTTCAATAGTGTGGAAGCATTTTCTGTAAACGTTTCTGAGAAACATGAACTATTTAGGAGAGCAGTAAGGGAATTCATGGAGAGAGACGTTGCACCTTATGTTGAAAAGGGTGAAAAAGAAGGTACAGTACCAAAGGAAGTGCTAGAAAAAGCTAAGGAAATAGGTCTATATGGCGTTGCAGTACCAGAACAGTACGGTGGACAAGGTGGAGATACGCTAATGACTGCCATAGCCCAAGAGGAAATATCTAGAGTTTGGGCCTCGTTGTCTACGAGAATATCTGTTGGAGGCCTATTCATGACTCCAATATTGCTTTTCGGTAATGAAGAACAGAAGAAAAAGTACGTTACTCCAGTGGCTAGAGGAGATAAAGTTGCAGCTTTTGCTAATACTGAACCAGCCGCTGGATCTGACGTTGCTGGAATACAAACAGTTGCTAAAAAGATAAATGGTAAGTACGTTATTAATGGTAGGAAAATCTTTATCACCAATGGTGGGATAGCTGACTATTACGTAGTTACAGCTAGGACATCACCCCCAGAGCCCAATGCCAGATGGAAAGGGATATCGATGTTCATAGTAGAAAGGGAATGGAAAGGAGTTAAGGTATTAAATAGAATTGAGACTATGGGACTAAGGGCATCAAACACTGCAGAGTTAGCCTTTGAGGATGTTGAAGTCCCCGCAGAAAATCTACTAGGAGAAGAGGGAAACGGGTTTAAGTACGCAATGGCGACTTTTGATAGGACGAGGGTTGGTGTTGCCGCTCAAGGAGTGGGTGTTGCACAAGCTGCACTAGAGAGAATGGTTACATATTCTACTCAGAGGTTTGCTTTCCAGAGTCCATTGATAGGATTTCAGATGGTTCAAGAGAAGATAGCTGAATCACTAACTGAAGTAAATACTGCAAGACTACTTACGTACTGGGCAGCTAGTTTATTTGATCGTGGTCTTGAGAATGAGGCTATAGTAGCAGCATCAATGGCGAAATTGTACGCAACAGATATTGCAGAGAAGGTTGCAATTAGGGCAATAACTGTTCATGGCGGATATGGTGTAGCTACTTCTACTGGTGTAGAGAGATTGTTGAGAGATGTTGAGGTAATGAGAATATATGAAGGTGCTAACGATATTCAAAAACTAGTTATATTAAGGGAAACTGCGAGAAGACTCCTCGGAATTAAGATGTAAAATTTTTTATAGTTGTTTTTCTAAGTATTATAACATGAATAGCGAATATTATGAGTACCAATTAACAATAGATAAGATATTAGATTCTGGTTCTAGAAGTTTTTCAGATAGAGAAATAGTATATAGAGATATTAGAAGATATACCTTTAGATCTTTCGCAAATTCTGTAAAAAGGTTAGCAAATGGATTAAGAAAGATAGGAGTTAAGATAGGGGAAAAGATAGGAGTTATAGATTGGGATACTGATGTTTATATGCATAATTATTATGCAATACCAATGGTAGGTGCAGTGCTACACACGGTAAATATCAGATATCCCTTGGAGTTAATAGCAAAGACAATATTACACGCAGAGGATAGGTATTTAGTAGTAAGAGACGAGTTCATGCCACTTATTGAAAAAGCAAAGGGAATAATGCCTGTGGGAATGAAAGTGATATCCTATAGTGATTCTAAGGAAAAGGTGAGAAGCTCATTAGATACAATAGATTTTTGGGAATTGATTGAGTCAAATGAGCCATTGGAAGAGGAGATTAACGTTAATGAAACCGATATGGCAACGATCTTTTACACTTCTGGTACTACTGGAGAACCAAAGGGCGTATGGTTTAATCATAGGAAAATAGTATTACATGCAATGAGCGTAAGCCTAGTTGGTGCTAGACCCCCATTAAGCTTGACCTCAAACGACGTATATATGATCCTAGTACCAATGTTCCACGTGCACGCTTGGGGATATCCATATGTAGCATTGATGGCAGGAGTTAAATACGTTTTACCCGGTAAATACGATTACAGTTTTATACTAAGGTTAATGGATAAGGAGAACGTAACATATTCAGCCATGGTACCAACTATACTGTATCTATTGCTAACAAACCCAGATGCTCCTAAATACCTTCACGTATTCAAAAGATGGAAAGTTACAATAGGAGGTTCTGCTCTACCAGAAGGATTAGCCAAAAAGGCGAAAGAATTAGGTATTACTGTAATAGGGGGATATGGTCTATCTGAAACTTGCCCAGTATTGTCAGTCGGTTATTATAACTCTGCAATTGAAGGATTGGACGACAACACTAAATTTATGGAACAAATAACTGCCGGAGCACCAATTCCTTTAGTTCAAATTAAAATTGTCGATCCAGCTACCGGAAAGGAAAAGGAGACTGGTAAGATAGGGGAAATAGTAGTTAGAGCACCGTGGTTAACTCAAGAGTATTATAAGGATCCAGAGAGGACTAAGGCATTATGGAAAGGAGGATGGTTACACACTGGCGATTTAGCCTATATGGACCAATACGGATACATTCACATAGTTGATAGAGAGAAGGATGCAATAAAGAGCGGTGGAGAATTCATTCCTTCATTGCTCTTAGAGAACGCCATATCATTACATCCCAAGGTGTCTCAAGTTGCAGTGGTTGGGATTAAGGACGAGAAATGGGGAGAAAGACCAGCGGCTTTCATAGTTCCGAAAGAGCAAGTGTCAGAAGAGGAAATAAGGCAATTCCTATTGAAACTTGCGGATGAGGGCAAAATCCAAAAGTGGTGGATTCCAGATAGATTTATATTCATAAGTTCGATGCCTCTAACTTCAACTAATAAGATAGATAAAAAGGTACTTAGAGACATGACACAAACTAAATAAACTATCAAGTGGTAGATTAAATTATGAGAAATGTAGCAATTATCGGAACTGGACACACCAAATTCGGGGTAAGGACAGATGTCAATTTGCAAGAACTCGCTTGGGAGGCAGTTAAACAAGCTCTTGAAGAAGCAAACATAGATCAAAATGAAATACAATACTTCGTTGTTGGCAATGTAGGGAATTGGAGTTCCGAGGAATTACCAGCAGTAATAGTAGGGGAGTATTGTAACCTAACACCAAAGGGGACTATGAGAGTTGAGGCAGCATGTTCTACTGGAAGTGCAGCAATAAGAGATGCCTATTTAGCAATTAAATCTGGTGAAGCCGACATCGCATTAGTCGTGGGAGTAGAACAAATGCATCAAGCACCTAATCCCCAAGTGGTTGAACTAATTGGCAGGGCTGGGGGCTATTTCTGGGAGTTTGAGAACTTCGGGCTGACCTTCCCGGGATATTACGCACTTCACGCCTCCGCATATATGGCTAAGTATGGTATGAAAGAGGAAGACTTAGGAAAGATTGCCATTAAGAATCATTATTATGGGGCTAAGAACCCTTATGCACAATTTCAAAAAGAAATAACTATGGAGGAATATTTGAAGTCCAAACCAGTTGCTTATCCCCTAAAGCTTCTGGACTCCTCTCCAATTACTGACGGTGCTGCTGCAATAGTCTTAGCATCTGAGGAAGTTGCTAAAAAGATAACTGATTCTCCAGTATGGATAGTATCACAAGGAGTTGCTAGCGGCACTGCAAACTTGAGTAGGAGAACTGACTTCACACATATAGAAGCAGCTTACATTGCAGCACAGCAAGCGTATAAGAGAGCTAGAATTGATTTCGATAACGCATGGAAGAGCTTCGACGTAGCAGATGTGCACGATTGTTTCACGATAGCGGAAATAATGGCATATGAAGATTTGGGATTCGCAAAAAGAGGTGAGGGATACCTATTGGCAAGAGAAGGACAAACATACATAGGTGGAAAAATACCAGTAAACGTTGATGGAGGGTTAAAAGCAAAAGGACACCCAATAGGGGCAACTGGGGTAAGCATGGCAGTATCAATAACAAGACAATTATTATACAGAGCACACAAGGGAACACAAGTGGATGTTAGGAACGGGATGGGAATAACACACAACGTTGGAGGAACTGGACATTACGCATACGTAACAATATACTCAACTAGGAGGCCATCTACATGAGTCTAAATGAAATAAGGGATAAGATGCAAAAGGAAATTTCGCAATCTTTGTCAATGCTTGATAACGTGATAAAGACAACTAAATTACCAATAGTGAATGAACAAAAGACTAATAACCCCCTTTGGATTGACGTAAGGGAGATTGACCTAAGGTATCAAATTCCAGTTAAAAAGATATACAAATTCTTTGAGGGGTTAAAGGAGGGTAAAGTCTTAGCTACTAAATGTCCAAAGTGTGGTTCTGTATATTTTCCGCCTCAAGATGATTGTCCAAAGTGCAAAATATCCAATTTAGAATGGATTGAAATGCCTAAGGAAGGTGAAATTATGGCATATACCGTAATTAACGTCAAACCTCCCTCATTCTCTCACTATCAAGATTATATAGTGGGTATAGCTAGGATGAGTAATGGAGTAAATGTTCTAGGCTGGGTAAGGGCTAAGGAAGTTAGAGTCGGAATGAAGGTTAGACTTGAGGTTGTTGAGAGGAAACCAGAAGGATATCTAACTTATGAACTGGTTCCAGTAGGTTGAAATTTCATGATAAGAAATGTATTGGTAGTTGGAGCAGGGACAATGGGCCACGGAATTGCCGAAGTTTCAGCCATAGCTGGGTATAACGTGTATCTGAGTGATGTATCTAAAGATATATTGAATAACGCAATACAGAAGGTCAAGTGGAGTTTGGATAAATTATATGAAAAAGGTAACTTAAAGGAAAGTGTTGAGGACGTTTTGGGAAGAATTAAAACCATAGAAGGGTTATCGAATGAGTTAAGGGAAATTGATATATCAATAGAAGCAATACCAGAGAAATTGGATTTAAAGAGACAACTATTTTCTAAGCTTGAGGAACTATTACCCAATAATGCGATATTGGCTACTAATACTAGTAGCTTACCAATTACGGAAATTGCTTCTGCTGTAAAAATGCAGGAAAGGGTTGTAGGAACTCACTTCTTTAATCCCCCAGTGTTAATGCAGTTAGTGGAGATAATAAGGGGAAGTAAAACTTCAGACGACACTATTAAACAGACTTATGAATTCATTAAATCCCTTAGAAAGATACCAATAATGGTTAATAAGGACGTACCGGGATTTGTGGTTAATAGAATATTATTGAGGATTATCACCACAGCTTGCATGCTTGTTGAAAAGGGTATTTGTGAATATACTGCGATAGACGCAGTAGCTAGATATAAATTGGGATTTCCAATGGGAATTTTCGAACTTGTGGATTATACTGGTGTGGATGTTAACTATTACGTAAGCTCTGCAATGATGGAAAGGGGATTTAAGGCCTATCCGTGTAAGACACTAGAGGAGATGACAAAAAAGGGAGATCTAGGCGTAAAGAGTGGAAAAGGGTTCTATACTTATCCATCAAATAAGTATGTTAAGCCTAATTTACCTCCACAACTAGCTGAAAAAATAAATCCGTTATACATTATAGCTCCTGCGATAAGTGAGGCAAATTGGATGGTTAAAAATGGAATTGCAAGCAAGGAAGATATTGACCTAGGTGTCAGATTAGGATTAAGCTTTCCTAAAGGCATTTTCGATTACGAAAGGGAGTTTGGAAGAGAAAGTGTAACTAAGGCCTTAGGAGACTTGAGAAGAATTTCTGGTATGGAAGAGTATTTACCGGAATAAAAAATGGTTAAATTTTCTTAATGAATTCACAATATATTTCCCTGAAGCCCATTTTTCTATAGAATGAAATTGCTATTAAATTTCTAGAAGGGAATTCAGCTCCTAGTATCTCTATTCCCCTCTCTTTCAACTCGCTTATTATGAAATTTACTATCTCATTACCTACTCCCTGCCTTCTGTATGAAGGATGTACGTAAAACTCCCTAATTAATGCTTCCTTTTCCGGTGTATAAAATATCCTATCTATTATTAAAACCCTGGCAGCACCAACTATCCTACCTTGATCTTCCGCTACCACTATCATTTCATTTTGGTCTTCAAGACTCTTCTCTACCACTTTGTTAATCCTTTCCTCCAAATTCTCTGGAGTCAATAGTAAGGGATCGAATTCGCTGTTTAACCTATACATTCTACTGAAAAAATCTATTAACGTTTTTACGTCCTCTTTAGTAGCCCTCCTTATGGTGACCATGTGGATATCACCAAATTCATTATCTTCCTAGCCCTTAATATTCTCTCCTTAGCGATTTCCCTGAACTCTTCTCTACTCTTTTTAACTCTAGCTAACCCTACTTCTACTGCCTTACTAGCAACTGCTGCTGCTTCCTCGTAAAATGCTTCCCATTCATCCATTCTAGGTATTATGTAGTTCTCATTTATCCCCCTATCCCTAGCGTATTTAGCTAGAGCTTCAGAGGCTGCAATCGTCATCTCATCTGTAATCGCCTTTGCTCTACTATCCAAAACTCCCCTAAATATTGCAGGGAAAATTAGGGAGTTATTAACTTGGTTAGGGAAATCACTTCTACCCGTTGCGACAATCTTCGCTCCTGCCTCCTTAGCGTCTTGCGGCCATATCTCTGGAACTGGATTGGCTAAGGCAAAGACTATTGCGTCCTTATTCATCAGACTTATCCATTCCTTCTTTATTACATTGGGACCTGGAGTAGATGCAGCAACTACTGCATCTGCACCACTAAACGCGTCCTTTATCTCCTTAGCTTCCCATTTATTCGTCTTTATAGCCAATTCGTACTTCCACTTATGATGTAACATTAAGTGATCTACGTCCTCCCTATCAGCATATAATGGACCCTTACTATCAATCATTACAATATTTTCGTATTTGAATCCATATTTAGCTAAAATTCTAGCTGCTGCAATATTTGATGCTCCAGCTCCGTAAAATACGACTTTACTTTCCTTAGGGTCTTTATTGGTTAATATCATCGCATTAATCAACCCGGCTAGAATAGCTGCTGCAGTACCTTGTTGATCATCATGCCATACTGGAATATTCAACATGGATTGCAATTTTTCCAGAATATAGAAACACTTTGGTGACTCAATATCTTCAAGATTAATCCCGCCAAAGGACGTTTCCAGAGCTTTTACAACATTTGCGAACTCATCTGCACTCTTTACGTTAATTGGCAAAGGTATTGCATCAACTCCTCCTAAGTATTTGAACAATAGAGATTTCCCTTCCATCACAGGCATTGCTGCAGTTGGGCCAATATTTCCTAATCCCAAAACCCTAGTTCCGTCTGTTACTACTGCTATTGTGTTCCACCTACTTGTTAACTCAAAGCTCTTATCCGGATCCTTATAAATCGCCTTAGATACTTCAGCAACACCCGGGGTGTATATGAGAGCGAAATCGTTATAAGAGGTGATGGGAATTTTCGGATATATCTCAATTTTTCCCTCGTACTTCCTTGACAGTTCTACAGGATCAACCATGAAAAAATATATCATAAAACAAATTTATAAATGAATACGCTGACTTTTGTTAGGTAACTTTAAAGTTTACTCCTAAACATTTAGCACGTGAAAATATTAAAATACCTACTACCTTATGTAATAATAACATCATTTAACTACTACTTCGCAAAGGATGCCATAACGTTTTCATCACCTATCTCTTTCAATCTCATTAGGTATGCTATCTCTTCTATTATATTTTTATCAATTAGTAGGGGAAAGATTATCTTTAACAGAGACGTAATACAATTGGCAGTTTACACTACAGTATCATCATTATTATGGGCGTATGGTTTACTTTATGTAAGCCCAGCTGAGTCAGCTGTGCTAAGCTATACAATGCCCTTGTTTTCAATACCCATTTCCTTTCTCATCTTATTTGAAAGACCCGCGCTACTTGAGATTGTTGGAGTAGTAATAGGTTTCTCGGGCGTAATTTTATACGGTTTACCATTGGTTCATGGTCTCACACTATTTGGTTCAATTATAACTATCGTCAATGCCCTATTTTGGGGGTTATTCACAGTTTTCTACAGAAAATTAAAGGGTTACGATCCTATAACAGTAAATGCAAGTCAATTCTCGATAGGGAGCATAATTCTAGCATTACTGCTCCCAATAGACTATAACATTGACCCAAACCCAGAATTTTATATAGGAATCGCTTATACTTCAACTTTAGGTGGGGCCATTTCTTTCTTCCTTTGGAACATGATGGTTAAGGCTGAGAAGATACCTAAGGTAACAGTTCTCAGCTTCTCTGTGCCTATTCTAACTACTCTAGTAGAGTTCCTACTGTACCACGTTGTACCTTTTCCTATACAGCTATTCGGCATTTTCTTGATGTTTTTGGGAATTTTAATCTCTAGATCAAGAACATTATTAAGTTAAACTTTTTAATGTGATTTTAAAAGATGAAAATATGGCAAAAGTCCTCTTCTTAATAATGTCTGGAGACGAGAAGTTCGATCTAGCAATGAGAATGGCTTATAACTCAGTGAAAAATAAGAGATATGAAGACGTTAAAGTGATATACTTCGGACCAAGTCAGAAGAAATTAACGCAATTGGATGGCGATATGAAAAACATGTTCCAAGAGCTCCTTCAAAATAAAATAGTAGACTCTGCTTGCATAGGAGTTGCGCAGGCAATGAACATAAAGCCTCATCTAGAGAATTTAGGAGTGTCATTGATGCCAGCCGGTGAGAGAGTATCCTATTACGTCAATCAAGGCTATGAGGTAATAACGTTTTGAACATATGGCTAGTGAGCGCTGGAATAGCTATTTTACAAACACTTTTAGGAAATATAATCGTTTTTTACAACTCTCCTTATCTATTGTTACTTCATGTCTTTGTTGCAATTATACTTCTAGCACTAGCGATCTATGGTTATTTTAGGGTAGAACTACAAATGGAAAAGAGACTCCTTGCAGGAAATATTGGATTGATCGTTATTACTGGCGCATTAGGGTATCTATATACCATAAACGCTTCTCCAATAATCTCCATAATTCATCTCCTTTTAGCAATTGGAATCGTATCTAATTTTTCAGTACTTTATGGATTTGAGAGAGGACAAAAATATAAGTAGATATAGTTAACTTACAAACAAATCAATTTATAAGTAACTAAACTTAATATTATTTGATGCTATTCCTTCTATGGTTTAAGATAAAACAACCAACGAATATAACGCAAAAGCAGTTAATGGAAATATGGAAAAGGGAAGCTGAGGCAGCAATGCCAGCAGTTAAGGCTGGGAAGATAAAGGGTCTGTACAAGGTTACTGGAAGAAGAGAGGTTGTAGCGATAATAGATGTTAACTCTCATGAGGAATTAGACGAGATTTTAGAGACCCTACCAATAGTTAAGGAGCTCGGTCATTCACTAACAATAGAAGTAACCGCAATTCATCCTTATGAAAACTTTTATGAATTAATGAAAAAATTACTACAATAAGATTTGAGCTAAAAAATGTAAATACTTTTTTATTTCATTATTGGTCTTCCTACTGGAGGACTCTTGCCTAAGCTCTCAGCTACTACAATAGCTAGTCCAGTATACCACGCTGCAATTGCCGTTAATATTCCTACATATCCACCGGCATGAGATAGTCCAACATTTCCGGCCATGGCACCCACTCCAAGTAGGAAGAACGTTATCCACAGTAATAGAAATGTCATGAATAATCCTAGATTTGCCTTAAACGTGCCAAACCACATTGCTAACGTAAAGATTCCAAACGCAATTAATACCAAGCCTATAGCTTGAGGTGTGACTCCTCCAAAAAATCCTCCCGCGGTGAGGAAATACCACTCCCAAAATGCACCATAAGTAAAGAAGGCAGTATAGCCAAAAGTGTTCCCTGCCCTCCATTCCAATATTCCGGCTAATAGTTGAGCCAATCCTCCATAAAACGCTGCTAGTCCCAACACCACCGATGCTCCTTGTGTTATTAACCCTGCATTGAAGGTAGATAACACGAGTGTTGTTAATGCGAAACCAGAAAGTCCTAAGGGGGCTGGATTTGCCCTTTTTTGCTCTGTCATGACATTTTTATATAGCAATAATATACTTATAAAGTTTATTACCTTACAGTATTCTACTTAACATTTATTACCTAGAATTCCATTATATAACATATGTCAGTAACGTGGGCTCTACCTTTTGATCAAAAGATAAACCCAAAACTGAATTCAAATAGGCTAGTAAGTATAAATACGTATAAAGAGATTCACAGCCAAACGGTAAAAGATTACAAACAATTTTGGGCATCTATAGCCTCAGAAATTGACTGGTTCAAACCATGGGAGAAAACACTAGACGATAGTAATCCTCCATTCTATAAGTGGTTCGTAGGTGGAGAGCTTAACGCCTCTTATCTAACTGTAGATAGGCACGTTAAAAGCTGGAGGAAGAATAAGGTTGCCATAATATGGGAAGGAGAATCGGTGGACGAGAAGGGAAACCCAAAGGAGGTTAGAAAGTTAACATATTACGATCTATATAGGGAAGTTAATAGAGTAGCTTATCTCTTGAAGGAGAAATACGGGTTAAAGAAAGGTGATGCAATAGCGATTTACCTTCCAATGATACCAGAATTACCAATATTCATGTTAGCTGCTGCTAGGATCGGAGTAATCTTTACGGTGGTGTTCTCAGGGTTTAGCGCTGACGCATTAGCAAATAGGATTAATGACGCCGAAGCTAAGTTACTAGTTACCGCAGATGGTGGATGGAGAAGGGGTAAAGTTGTTGACTTAAAGGGAATTGTAGACAAGGCTTTGGAGAAGACCCCAACAATAAAGGATGTAATAGTAGTTAGAAGGATAGGTAATAAGGTCAACATGGTTGAAGGTAGAGATAAGTACTTTGATGAAGTAATCAAGGACATTCCACAAAACGTTTACGTTGAACCAGAAAGGATGAAATCTGAAGATCCGTTATATATACTCTACACCTCTGGAACCACTGGAAAACCTAAGGGTATAGTCCACGATATTGGAGGGTATATGACATTATTACACGCTACAATGAAGTGGGTATTCGATATAAGGGATGACGATATTTATTGGTGTACTGCTGATATAGGATGGGTTACTGGACACTCTTACATTGTGTTTGGACCATTAATGGAAGGAGCAACTGAAATAATGTATGAAGGAGCCTTGGATTATCCACAACCGGATAGGTGGGTATCGATAATTGAAAGGTATGGGATCACAATCCTTTATACCTCACCCACTGCAATTAGAAGCTTCATGAAATATGGTGATAATTGGGTTAAGGCTCACATTACCTCCACTGTTAGGCTAATGCATTCTGTAGGTGAACCAATAAATCCGGAAGCTTGGGAGTGGTTATGGAAATTAGTCGGTAGAGAGGAGGTACCATTTGGAAGCACCTGGTGGATGACTGAGACTGGAGGTATTCTAATATCTCATTTACCAGGATTATATCTTGTGCCAATGAAACCTGGGACAAATGGTCCACCAATATTGGGAATTGAGCCAGATGTAGTTAATGAAGATGGGAAACAAGTTAACCCTGAGGAAAGAGGATATCTTGTTATAAAGAATCCGTGGCCTGGAATGCCATTGACCATTTACAAGGATCCTGAAAGATACGTGAAGGTGTATTGGAGTAGATTCCCTGGAATGTTCTATGTTGGTGATTACGCTGTTAAGGACAAGGATGGATACTTCTGGATATTAGGGAGGGCTGATGAAGTTATCAAGGTAGCTGGGCATAGGTTAGGTACATATGAGTTAGAGTCAGCTTTAATTGAGCATCCTGCAGTTGCGGAAGCAGCGGTAATTGGAGTCCCAGACCCAGTTAAGGGAGAGGTGCCTTATGCGTTTGTAATTTTGAGACAAGGTTATACACCTAATGCACAACTTTCACAAGAGATACTGAAGACGGTAAGAGAAAAGGTAGGACCAATAGCCACTATAGATAAGATATTCTTCGTAGGCAAATTGCCTAAAACGAGAAGTGGAAAAATAATGAGAAGAGTTGTAAGAGCAGTTGCAACTAGGGCTGAAGTGGGAGATATAACTACACTGGAGGATGAGGCTTCTGTAGAGGAGATTAAAAAAGCTTTAGAGGAGTTTAGGGCAGAGTTTGAAAAGATTAACAAATAAGATACAAGAAATTAATATTTTTTTATAACTCTATATAGGTAGATTTTTAAGAATGCTTATACATTATTATATCAATGGATTCCCAAAACTATGATATTGAAAAAATTTTACAGAGATACGATAGCGATTACGTATTTCATTATTTAGGTGTGAAGATTTTAGAGATAAAGGAGGGATATGCTAAAACACAAATACCGTTCAAGAAGGAGCTGACAAGAAGGGGAAATATTCTAAATGGTGGAATGATAGTTGCGTCCATAGACTACACAGGTGGATTGGCAGTTCTATCAATAAACGATGGAATGGATCAGGTAACACAAGAACTAAAGGTAAATTTCCTAGAGCCAATGTATAGGGGGCCGTTTACTGTTGAAGCAAATGTAATAAGAAAAGGTAGAACTGCAGTCGTAGTGGAGATTACTTTTAAAGACGTTGAGGGAAGTCTTGGTGCGATTGGATTGGGAACGTGGTACATAATAAGGGATAAGAAAATTAACATGAATGTTCAACCTCAATAATTTGCACAAATAATAAAACTTTATAAGGTTTAGAGATAAACTAACTTTAATGGAATTACCATCAGTTTTCGCTCCCTTTAAGAGAGATCCAACGTTTTATCCATCTCCAAGGATGGCCATGAAATCACCTCCAGAGGACTTAGCTTATGTTGCTTGTTTATACACGGGAACTGGAATAAATAGGCCAGATTTCATAGCGGTAGTTGATGTAAAGCTTGAATCGGAAACTTATTCTAAGGTAATCCATAAGGTTGAATTACCGTATATCAATGATGAGCTACATCACTTTGGTTGGAACGCCTGCAGTTCAGCCCTATGCCCTAATGGAAGACCTAATTTTGAGAGAAGATTCCTAGTAGTACCCGGTTTGCGCTCCTCAAGAATTTACATAATAGATACAAAATTAAACCCTAGACAGCCTAACATAGTTAAAACTATAGAACCAGAGGAAGTTAAGAAAGTAACGGGTTATAGTAGGCTACATACAGTACATTGTGGACCAGACGGTGTGTACATAAGTGCTCTTGGCAATGAAAACGGTGAGGATCCTGGAGGAATTTTAATGCTAGACCATTACAGTTTTGAACCATTAGGTAAATGGGAAATAGATAGGGGTGATCAATATTTGGCTTACGATTTCTGGTGGAATTTACCAAATGAAGTAATGGTAACTAGTGAGTGGGCAGTGCCAAACACTATTGAGAACGGGCTTCGATTGGAACATCTAAAAGATAGGTATGGAAATAGGATACACTTCTGGGACTTGAGGAGAAGAAAGAAGGTATCAAGCGTAACCCTTGGTGAAGAGAATAGAATGGCGTTAGAGCTTAGACCCCTACATGACCCAACTAAACTCATGGGATTCATAAATATGGTAGTAAGCCTAAAGGATCTGAGCAGTTCAATCTGGTTATGGTACTACGAAGATGGTAAGTGGAATGCGGAAAAGGTTATTGAAATCCCTGCGGAACCTACTGAGGGAAGTTTGCCTGAGATATTGAAACCATTTAAGGCTGTACCACCATTAGTTACTGATATAGACTTAAGCCTTGATGATAAGTTCCTTTACGTTAGCTTATGGGGTATAGGAGAGATTAGGCAGTACGACGTGAGTAATCCATTTAAACCAGTACTTACTGGAAAGGTCAAATTGGGAGGTATATTTCATAGGGCTGACCATCCCTCAGATCATAAACTTACTGGAGCTCCTCAGATGATTGAAATCAGTAGGGACGGAAAAAGAGTTTACGTTACCAATTCCCTATATAGTACTTGGGATAATCAATTCTATCCTGAGGGCTTAAAGGGATGGATGGTTAAACTAAATGCTAATCCAGATGGAGGTCTAAATGTGGATAAGGAGTTCTTCGTGGATTTTGGAGAGGCTAGATCACATCAAGTTAGGTTAAGGGGAGGAGATGCTTCCTCTGACTCTTATTGCTATCCTTAGCCTAGGGATAGTAGAGGGGCTAGATCCCTATAAGGGATTACTTTTTTCTTATTATTTTTACTCATTTAGAAAGGTGAAGGAATCGTATGTAGTCCCTATCCTATCGAGTATTACATACTATATGATAGGTATTCTGATAGCAGTATTGCTTAACATTAGCGATAATGCATTAACTAGAGGAATAATGTTTTTCCTTTTATTAGCACACATGCTAATAAAGCTCGTAATGGGTAAAGTTCTCCACTATCCCGGTAATATGAGACCTAAAATATTAAACGTTATCCAATGGTCAACCTTGAATTCAATAATTCAGATGAATGTAATAGTACTCCTCACCCTCTCAATTCTCTCCAAACTAAGCCTTATCCTTTTACCAATTACAGTGGTAATTGTAAGGGAAACTACGTACTGTTTATCAGTGAAAAATAATAGGATTCTCTTGAATCTGACTGAATATAATTTTAACTATTTCTACATAATTACAATATCGCTACTCAGTATTGTTCTCATTCTACCTCTATTATGACGTCTTCACGATCTTTAAATAGTTCATGTAAGGAAATCCAAATCCTAGCTCTATCACAGTATCTATTGCTTTTCACTCTAATTTTTGTAAATTTGTCGTCAGTCTTGATCTTTATTTCTGCATTTGGGTCAAATTTCCTCACAGTCTCCATTACTTTATCCAACATAGATATATAATGGTATAACCAAATTTTAAGATTATGATTAATAGTAGAGGACTAACAATTATGACTGTTTTCTCAATTATTTACGCTATTCTTGAACTAGGAATGCAATGGGATCCTTCAAAGGTTTTAGGCTCACCAACGTGGATGAAAAGTTTATTCACTCCAACGGTATCACTTTATTTTTACAGAGTAATTTATATTCTAATTTTCGCGTTTCCCTCATATCTTGCCTCGGGTAAACTATTATCCATTGAGACAGTATGGTACTTAATTTACGGGTCAATAGTTGAAGATGTTATGTATTGGATAATTGATCTTAGGCTACCGTTTTCATGGGCTTGGTTTTATCCAGTGTATTTTGGTATACCCATAGATGACGTTATAGGAGTAATAATTTTAGCTGTAATGTACATGTTCGTTAAGCAAAAGTCTAAAGCTGGAATGAGTTAGTTTTTATCCTTTTTATTTGGTACAAATAAATAGCTGCAGAAACAAGACCAAAGGAAGACATTATTCCCCATAAAATGACGGGAGTGTATAAATAATAGTTCATAAGCTCACTTATTAGCGATGACCCCGATACCCTGCCAATTCCAGTAACCATACTGTATAATCCAATTTGTCTCCCCCTGGAACTCTGATTTGATAAAGAGTTAGCAATGGCTTGTGATAGTGGTGTCACTATCATTTCAGCAATAGTTATAATCATAATATCGATTGATGCTACTAGAAAATTAGTGATGAATGCAACTCCGAAATATCCAAAGGTATAAATTAGCGTCCCAATTACAATTAACCAAATCCTTTTACTTATAAGTCTTCCAACTAGGTCTTGGAATGCTACTATCATAATTCCGTTTATGGCAAATAGTATACTGACTTGAAATTCTGTGAAATGAAGTTGGGCATTATAATATGTTAGTAAACCGAATCCCAACTGACCAACTAACACGAAAGTAAGAAATGTGGAAATTAGAAAGAGCGCAAACTCCTTGTTGACGTTAAAATTTAAAATACTGCCTGCACCCTTAAATTCCGGTAATAATCTCACTAGAGGTATTGGGATTATCGCTATCAGACTTGACACCAATAATAGCATCCTAAATCCGTAAAATGTGAACATATATCCGCCAATCAAGGGTCCTAAGGCCCATCCCGCATTAATTCCAACCCTTTGCCTACTAAACGCCTTAACTAAATCAGCCCTTTTGTAAATATCCCCAACTATTGCAGTAGAAGATACATTGTATATATTATTAAAGAATGTTTGTAATAAAATCAATCCCGCTATAGGTATGGGGAGATTAACTAGATATGCTGTAAATAGAGCCAATGAGGAAACAACCGTGGAAAGCATCATCGCATTTCTCCTCCCCAAATAATCAACTACTATCCCTCCACCAATTGACGCGATAACGTTGATCAACGCTTGGATTAAGTAAAATATCGAAACAGTATCCAGCGAGAATCCATAAACTCTATATAATGCGAATCCGATAAATGGCCAAATTATGGAACCGCTAAAAGACCTTACACCTCCTATAATCGCTATTCTGTTTATCTCTTTCATATCTCACTTTCTATACATGCAAGGTATAAAATGTTGACCATTGTATGCTGTTTAAATAACTTACATTCTCTTCTGAGAAGTTAATTTTTTTAAAAAGCCAATAAGTTAAAAAAGCAAATGGAGCCAGAAAAGTTCACGTGGGATTCAGGTAAGGCAATAATATCCCAGTTCATAGGATTCCTTCTAGACTCCTATGATCTAACAATGATTTTAAGCATAGCTCCAGTGCTAGCAAAGGTAATTCTACCACCTGCGAGCCCACTAATTGCGACCTTTAATGTCATTCTTTCATATTCTTTAACAATAATATTCAGACCCCTAGGTTCAGCAATATTTGGAAATTTGGGAGACAAGATAGGTAGGAGAGCTGACTTAATAATAACAGTATTGGGCTTAGGAATAGTTAGTGCACTAACTTCAGCATTACCAACTTACGCACAAGTCGGAATTCTTTCATTCGTTCTATTCGTTTTAATAAGAGTTGCGGTAGGTATTTTCGCTGGTGGAGAATACTCTGCTGGTCATCCATTTGCAATGGAGTGGACGCCATATAAATGGAGAGGTTTCATTAGTGGACTAGTTCAAGGTGGTTTCTCATTTGGCGCAGCATTAGCTGCCGTGGTAGAGGGTATCTTCATTGGAATTTATGGTGTATCCGGTGTTGAGGAGTTTGCGTGGAGATATGTGTTTTTAACTGCCTTAATACCGGCTTTTATAGCGTTAGCAGTAAGACTTGCTATGAAAGAAACACCTGTTTTTGAAGACGTTAAAAAGAGGAATCTAATTAGAAGGACACCATTAGTGGATTTGTTTAAACCACCTTATAGAAGAGATTTCTTTCAAGTCATGGCATATATGACAGGGATGTTCTTTTTCGCCTACTCTCTATTTGCATTTGTGCCTACTATTTTAGAACATAGTCCTTCAACGTTTGGCCTTGGAGAAGCAAACTACATATATAGTATTGGTACTTACGCTGCATTTGCTGGTGCAGTAATGTTCGGTACCTTATCCCAGTATGTTGGAAGAAGAAGGTTAACAATAATATGGAGTATAATTACCTTTATAATTGCAATACCAATTTATTATGGGCTTATTACTGCGGCTATTGCAGGTAACGCTATGACTGCTATGTTATTTTCAATAATTATCGGTATAATAACACAAGGACCTTGGGGAATAATACCAATCTATTTATCTGAGAGATTTAAAGCGTCGATGAGGGCTTCTGGAGTGGGTTTCGGTTATTCCTCTGGAATTTTCATAGGTGGTTGGTTCAGTATATATGTACCTCTAATGCATAACTACTTGTTTAAGTCAATAGATACGCCGAATAACGTATGGTTCTCTACAGCAGTATTATTGATGATTGGAGCTTTAATAGTTGGTATTGCACAATACTTCGGACCAGAAACACTAGGAACTAGATTAGCTGAAGAACCACAAAAAACCATAGAGTAAAATGGAAAGGTAGAGCTTTCTAAAAGGGATTTCAGTTTTTTTCAAAAACTTTTATTTTATCTTTTTTTACATATACTAATACTTCCTCACCAGAATGCATCGGATGATCAGAATACGTGAATATCTCTTCCTCCGAATCTAATGGAGTTATAGTTATCCTAAATAGACCTCCTTGATAGCCTATAACTTTGACCCTCCCCTTTCCAACTAAAATCCAAGAGTCATCCCTAATGACATCTTTCGATATCTTCACATCTTCTGGTCTAATACCAATTATCACTCTATCACCAGGGACACTCACTGGAAATCTAAAACTGCCTATAACTATCCCCTCATTAGTCACCTTTCCCTCCAGTTCATTAATTTCACCTATGAGACTAGCAACCTGAATTGATACCGGATTGTCATATACGTCCTCAGGTTTACCCACTTGAACTAATTTGCCTTTAACCAAGACCCCTACCCTATCAGCAATGGCGAAAATATCAGCGGGATCATGGCTGACGATAAGCAAGGTTACTCCTAATCTACTTTGGACTTCTTTAACTAAAGCTCTAGCACTATCCCTCATTCTAGCATCTAAATTGCTGAATGGCTCGTCGAGTAAAAGCAAGGACGGATCTTTAACTAAAGCTCTAGCTAGAGCTACCCTTTGTTGTTGTCCTCCAGACAATTCCCTAGGAAAGTGATTTAAAACATTATGAATATCTAAAATCTTGGCTACTTCCTCAACCCTTTTCCTTATCTCCTGCTTACTCATCTTCATATTAGTTAAAGGAAACGCAATATTCTCAAACGCTGTTAAATTAGGATATAGAGCCCAAGTTTGAAATACCATGCCGATCTTTCTGTCTTCCGGAGGAACAACTAGTTTACCATTTGACGCAACTAACTTATCGTCGAAATACAGTTCTCCACTGGAAGGTACGTCTAAACCAGCAATTATTCTCATGAAGGTGGTCTTACCGGCGCCACTAGGACCTAAAATACCAAATCTTTCTCCGTTCTCGATAACTATATTAACGTCCTCTAGGGCTATAACTTTACCCTTCTTGAATAATTTAGAGATGTGCTTTGCAACAATTTTAACCATATATTACACCCCCTTACCTCCTCCGCCTAATGCTATTAGCCCTCTAATGAAGTATCTGCCAAGAAATATAAATATAACTAAAGGTATTATACTGGCTAGCATAGCTGCAGCGAAAGTATCATTGTACAAAGTACCATACCCGCCAGTATAAGATTGAACTGCTACAGAAACTAATCTCATTCCCGGTGTTGTTACCAAAGTTAATGGAATGAAGAAATTATTCCAAGACTCTATTATAATAAATATTAAAGTTGAAATGAAACCGGGTAAGGAAAGCGGAAATACTATCTTCATAAAAATCTTTAGATCCCCCGTCCCATCTAACTTAGCTGCTTCAATCAAACTTCTAGGAATTACTGAGATAAACATAGACATTAATAATGCTCCAGTAGGTATATAAAAAATTAACATTGCAAATATAATTCCTATATACGTATCTAAAACACCCATGGCTACTATTAACCTGGTTAGAGGTATTAATGTAGCTTGGTAGGGAATAAAAGTTGCTAATGCTATCAAGGAAAATAATACATCGCTAAGAATAGATGAAAATCTACTAAAAGAATAGGTTAAGGTATAAAAGAAGTAAGCCCCCATAGCTCCAAGAAACGCAGATATAAAAGACGTAGGAATTACCACTATTAAACTATTTACTAATGGTTTCGCTAAAGCATTGAAAACCGTAAGATAAGCACTAATAGAAATCGAAGTAGGAGTAGCTAATACTGGGCTGGATAAAACTTCTAAATTACTCTTAAAGCCATTTATAACCATCGCATAAACCGGAATAAGCCATATTATACTTATTATAGCTAAAGCAAGATAATGTAAAGTAGCCTTAACTATTGGCCTCATCTCCTAATCCACCTCCTAATTATAATTAGAGCGTATGGTATTATAATTACTGAGGCTATTACAGTAATTATAGTTGATACTGCAGTAGCTTGAGAGAAAAACTCAACAGTAAATAGATAATACATGTAAACTACTAAGGTCTGCAAGAAAACATTAGTAGGCCCTCCGGATAATATATATGGCAGACTAAATATTCTAAAAGAGAACAGGAAAAGCAACGCAGTTGATATAATAAATGAGTTACTAGAATTAGGAATTAAAAACTTATAAAGTATCTTAAACGAGCTAGCTCCATCTAATCTAGCAGCCTCCACTACTGTCTTATCAATATTCATAAAACCTGCTAGGTAAAATAAGGCAGCTATTCCAGTATATGCCCATACACTTACCAAAATTAAACTAGGAAACATAGTAGAGGTTGATGACAACCAAGGGAATTGAGGTAATCCTATCTTGACGAAAAGCCAATCGATCCCGATATTTATATTAAATAGCCATAACCAAATCAAAGCATTTACAGCCATTGATATAGCTAGAGGATATATTATAATAGAAAGGAACAGCGATCTAGCCTTATTTGAAGTTAGAAAATAGAGCAATCCAGCCAATAATATACCTAATAGATTTCCAACTACAACTAAAACAGCAGATAGTTCTAAAGAATGAATTAAAGAATTAACGAACTCAAAAGATTTTATAATATTACTAAAAGTTAATAAACCTACAAAGACTGGTTTAGGATTAAGAAGCGACCAATTCATAAAAGAGAATACAGCATTCCATACTACTAGATATAATAACATTACGGAAAAAATAGCAGTGGGAATAACTAAAATTATAGTACCTTTCTTCATAATTATAATGATAGAAAAAAGGTATTTATATGTTATTATCGAGAATGCTTTGTGAATTGCTTCAGAATTATACAAAAATTTATAACTAATATGTAAAGTATTACCTTTGGAAAAGAGAAAGCACAAGAGGAATTGGAGCAAGTACGATGAAGACGTTATAAATATTAATTACTGAAAAATTTTCATTATATAAGATCATCTTAATGAAATAAACTGAATAAGCCAACAAAATATGTCAAGAATCAAGTCCATTATAAGCATAGACAATTCAAGTCTCTTTTGCGAATTGTAATTCATGAATAAGATGAATACAATAAAGTAAGCTGCTGAGCGTGGATCTCTACCTAGCCAGAGCGGTGTTATTTAATTAAATTCATTACGATTCTTTAAATAAACTGAATTCGCAAAGGATGCGTGAATGGCCCCGACAATATCATACAAAAGTCATAGTATCGTCACTGAGCTACAAACTCTCTTTTTTTGCTTTTAAGAGATGTATAAATTCCTATTTTGCACTGTTACTCTAAGACGAGATCCCTTCATCAATAATTTATAGCTTAATAATGGAACTATCAAGCAGAAAATCAATTTTACAACTTATAATTATATTGTCAAAGTTCTTTTAAATTACTAACAATCCATAAAAACTTAATCTATTCCCTACTATAGGGAATCATGTTATATCTGAGCAAAATCAATGTACTATACTTTTAGATGTTGAGAAAAACTTTATTAGTAATCTTCACCTAAGTTAATTTGTCATGAAATATCATTATAGTTTGGTTAAGGGTTTATCATCAACACAAGTAGCGATAATAGTAGCAGTAGTAGTAATAGTAGTCGTAATAGGGGCTGTAGCGGGAATAATGCTAACAAGAAAACCAACAACCACAGTAGTAACAACAACAGCAACCATAACAACAACAACTACAACAACAGCAACCACAACTACAACAGCACCAATAACAGCAACCTCAGTAACTGGACCAATAGTATTCTACACATGGTGGGCAACAGAAGGAAAAATAGCATTACAACATTTAATACCAGCATTTGAAAAAGCAACTGGGTTACAAGCACAACCCTATGTAGTACCAGGAGCAGGAGGAACAAACGCAAAATACGCAATATTAGCATTAATAGAGGCGGGAAAACCACCAGCATCATTCCAGGTCCACTTTGGACCAGAAATGATAAGTTATGTTGAAGCTGCACCAAATGGTGTTAACTCATTTGTTAACGTAACGCCTTATGCTCAACAATGGGGACTATTCAATAATGCAGTTTATGAAGTATTGCAGGCCGGAGCTTTTAATGGTACATTATTATCGATCCCAGTAAACGTTCATAGGGGAGCATTGCTATACGTTAACGCTCAATTATTAAGAGAATACAACTTACCATTCCCATATAACTTAAGTACTCTAGTTTACGATACTGTTCAACTGGCAAATCACGGAATACACCCATGGATGGTACCGGGAGGAGACGGAGGATGGGATCAATTGAATCTATGGGAAGACATTTTCTTAGCCTTAGCAGGACCTCAATTATATAATGAAATGATATACGGAACAATAAACCTAAACAACTTAACAGTGCAAAAACTAATAAACGAAACAAACTACTGGTTCCTAAACTTCACATCCTACGATTATCCAGGATGGCAATCAATGACATGGACACAAGGGCTAACGCTACTAGTGCAAGGTAAGGTAGCTTTCCAAGCTAATGGAAACTGGCTAACAAACTACGCATACGATTTCTTAAACACAACAGCCTACCCACCATTACCACAGTATATAAACAATTCAAGCGTAACATTAATAGAATCCCCATTCCCAGGGACACAAAACTATTTTGCCTTAGTAATAGACTCCATAGGAATACCAGTAGGTCCACAACAGCAGCAAGCATTACAATTAGCACACTTCTGGTCATCCTATAACGGACAAGAAATATGGACGAAGTGGAAAGCAGTGACATATTATAAGAATGCTACTGACTGGTTTAATACTCCTGCGCAATGGTACGATTATCAGCAACTAATTAATGATTCTCCACATCCGCAAGATTTCGTTTATCAGTTATCAGATGGTGGAGTTTTTGATGACGTATTTGCAGAATTAGACTCTGGACTATTAACATTGCAACAAGTTGGTCCTGCTGGGTTATCAGCATGGAATTCTACACTATACTCATCAATGCATAATGAGATGCAAGAGTGGTTAGCTGCGGCAAAACTAGGACTAGGATACTTAGGATTCCCAGGTCATCCGTTTGCAAACTACTACCCACCATGGGTTATTAGTCCAGCGGCATATGGGTTGAAGAACAGTAAGGCGAATAACTCAGATGTAATACTACCAACAATGCTAATACTAGCTGGACTACTACTAATAACAAGTGAACTAAGTAGGGAATATTTTAATAAAAACAACATTGTGCATATAGGAAAATGATCTTTTTTTAATTTAATTTTTTATTATACTCTCCTATTTGAGTATAAAGTTTACTAATTAAATTTAAGCAGACCGATGCTGTTTCAAAATAGTTAGAAAAATATTTTTAGATATAAACCATTAAAAAGGTAATAATCCTATCGTTAAGATCAGTGATGTTTAGTAGTGCTGTCATCTACTTATAAATTCTGGGATTAGTCCTTATCCCGGAGTCTGGGACAAATTAGTCTAATGGGTTTCTAAATTTATATAGCATTTCAAGATTTTTAATCTAACGCTTTAGACCACAGTAGGTCGTGAATCGCGACCCCTCGCTAAGACCGTCAAGTGAATCCTCTCTTCCCTAACCTTATTTATAATCCACCCAGTCCTCCTCCTACGGGGAATTCACGCAAAACTAGAGAACGAGTAAAAACAAGTATTACAAGAGAAAAACAAATAATCAAGGAAGGAGAAAAACAACATAAGCCCATGTCCTCCAAGGGGATAAAACCCCATACAAAAGGCTGGCTGTGAAGCCCCTAGAACGATCTAACAAGAGGGGACAAAACCCCGAGTAGGAGGTTGTAACCAAATTACTCTAGGGGCTCAAGGTAGCTAATATTATGAAAGAAACACATGGTATTATGATAGCAAAGAATATAGAAGAGCATATGGTTAATACCTACAAATTCTCGATTCCCCCAGGTTTGTTAGAGGTGAAACATGTAGTACCTTCTTATCTGAACATCAAGGCCTTCCTTCCCTTCACCGGTTCCGCTAAGTTCGTCTTCCGCATATTGATCTTCGTTTTGATGGTTTTTTACTCCTTGTACACCATTTTTAAGGGTTTGGTATGAAGGGAAGAGTGCAGATTACTGCTTATCCTTTTATTTCCTGATTATCTATTCAATTTAAAAAATTTTCCATTTAAGTTGTTAGAAACTCTTATTAATACTATAGATTTATTTTTATGGAGGTGATTTTTGGTCTACCGTTTATAGCAGTGTGGAAGTCAGACTCAATAGCTAAGCTCCTTCAGCTTATCTTCTAATTTTTCGTCCCAGATATCTTCAAAGTATTTTTTAATATTGTGCTTTATGAACTCCACTACAGTGAGTATATCTCTTTCTACTTCTCCTTTATCCTTATAATTTACAAAATTTGGATCAAAGCCGTTATATGAGAAGGAGTGAAGGAGGAGTGCGGTTTTAACTATTAATTGTACATCATAGCCAAGCTTTTCTAGATCGTAAGATATCCCTATTAAACCAGTAGTTGGTGCCGAGTATCCCACTCTCTCATACCAATCCTTCTCTTTTTCTGACTTCGATTGTACAATTTTATCAAAGTTCTTTATAACCAATGCGCTAACCATGGCCTTGACTGCAATAAAGGCTTTAGATGAGGCGTTAGTTATCATTCCCTTTTTAAGCATTTCTAAAGCTAGTTTACCTTCAGTAAGGGTCTCCATTACTTTTACGTAAACGTAAGATCTAGGATCAGCCTTGTAATCTAGAACCTCATACATTAAGTTTATATTAATAAACTTCCTTTTAACTTTGTGGAACTGTTGGTTTGTTGAATCCTTCAATTTTCTTTGGCGTTAAGCTCGTTAAATTTTACTAAATTCAAAATCAAGCGTTAGATTAAAAGTAAGCTTAGCATTAGATCAGATAAAAAATAAAACTATCTACAAAGCATTCCGTAAACGTAAAATAATATTATATACTGTGAACCTTGAAGAATTGCTTGTAAGGTAAGAATTAGTATAGTTCTTATATTACTTATTTTGTATAAGCATAAAACGTAGAGTATATAACTAAGCTTATTTCATTAATAATGAAAATTTATAAGATAGCAAGTTAAACATAACATTTATGTGTTATGAAAAATATGAGAAAGCTATGATACAGCAAAGGAAGGCTAAAAAACAGAGAGTAATTGAAACTATCCCAGTAAAGTAAGCTAGATTAAATCCTCTTTTCTTTTAATTCAATATATTTTTTATACAATTTGTTAACTTCTTTGCTATTCACCTTCTTTCCATGAGCTCTTAACCCACCGCTAAACTTGTATGGAATGTGAAGTATTTCATGAATCATTACTTTAATTTTATCCTCATTAGATAATCTGCTAAATCTTTCTGAAACTAGTTCTATTACGTAGAGGGGTTCTAAATTAAAAGTCTCAAGTACGATTTTGGGGACTGCCCAAATTCTAGCTATTGCCTTAGATTTAGCTCCATAAGAATCCACTACTCTTACTCTATCTAAATTAATGTAGTCTAATCCGAGAATAATAACAATATCTCTTAACAAATATTCACCTTCTCGAGACCTAATATACTTTATCATACCTTAAAGTTCAGTATCAACCATATTAACTTATCCACGGTATCAGCTAAGATCTTTTTGCCAAGCTCTTCATCAATTCGAATAGGTTTACCATCGTTTAGTACTCCGAATTGATTAGCTTCCTGTGTGGAATAATAAACGAATACTCCCTCTCTAACATCATAACTTTTTATCTCTTCTATTTTATTTAACCTCACTATTCTCTTATCTATTGCGTATATTTTTGATGTTTCTACTGTACCAGCGTGAAGATCGTTTACGTTAAATCGGAGTTTCTCCTCTTCACTAAATGTGTTAAAAATCATTACTTTAGCATCGTTATGTTTCATATTAAATTCCCTTTGAACTAATGGAAGAAAATAGGAATTCCCGCCATGACTGTTGACTATGATTATCCTCCTTAGTCCTAAATCCTTGAAAATACTTTCAAGTAAATCGTTAAATAACGAGATTGCAGTTTGAAAGGATAATGAGACGAAAGGAAAACCCTTGTGTTCTAAAGATACACCATAATATATGGTGGGAAAGAGTAGCGTAATCTCCTTTAATTTTTCCTCTGCTTTAGAAGCTACATACTCTGAAATTATACTATCAGTACCCATTGGCAAGTGGGGGCCATGTTGTTCTATACTTCCAACTGGCACTAATCCGACTAGATCCTCCCTTATCTCATCCCTTGCTATTTCTATTAATTTCATGTGATAAGAGTTTCCTAGTTGAAGAAAAATAGTTTACTAAATAAGTATCGTGAAGAAACTATAGAGTTTCGTTCTTGATAACTTAAATATTAAACTAGCTTTTCTCTTTGTTGGTCACTTCTTTGTGAGCTACTCCCTCCTGAAGGAGGAAGCTTCCTGCTTCACAACCCCACCTTGCCAGTACATCAGTACTGGTAGAGGGTGGAGTTCCACAGGCACTAAGGGTGGTTCCCACCCCGACCTACGCAAGATATTTAAAGAAGCATTGTAGTCACGGTCAGCTACCCAACCGCACTTAGGACAAGTAAAGATACGGTCAGCTAAAGTCAGGTCTTCCTTCACATATCCGCATTTAGCACATGTCTTCGACGTGTTTGATGGATTAACTAACACAAATTTCTTTCCATACTTCCCTATCTGATATTTGATTATATCCCTTAGTTCACCGAACGATACGTCATGTAACCTCATCCTAAGCTTCCTCAAGGACTTACCAACCAACTGCTTAATGTTAATATCCTCCATTACCACAACATCGTAGCTGAAAGCTAGATACTTCCCAATCTTCATGTATAAATCCTTCCTCAAGTTGGCTAAGTGCTCATATGCTCTTCCCAACCTAGCCTTGGCTTTAAACCAATTCTTGGAGAGGAACTTCTTCCTGGACAATTCCTTGTGCAGATACTTGATCTTACGGAGTGCTTTCTCGTAGAACTTGAAGTTGGGTAAATATTCACCATCTGAAGTTGTTAGGAGCTTTCCAACACCAACATCTATTGCCACTACATTGTTAGTCTTCGGAGCTTGCTGGAACACATAGTCTTCTACCACAAATGATATGTATACTCTTTCAGATTTAGTGAGCTTAACTACCACCCTCTTTACCTTGTCCAAGGGAAAGTCTCTGTGAACAATGACCTTGAAGATGCCTAAGTGGGACAAACTTAGCACGAGTAGTTTCTTTTTATTCTTTCTGCTTCTAGTCCTTATTTCCCTAGCGGAGAGTATTTTCTAGCCCGATTGTGGATATGTTAACGAGTACCACTTGTGGATTTTCTTTTCCTTTGGGTAACGTGCTAATTCTTGGAAGAATCTCTGTCTGGCTTCATATAAGCGGTCGGCTATTTGTTGTACCACTTGTGAATGGAGTTGTTTGTACTCCTTGTCTTGTTTTCTCAAGTCTAGGACTAACTGTCTTAACTCTGTTTTTGTTAGACCTTTTCCATCTCTTTGGTAGAAGTAGATGTCTGCCCATCGTAACGTGTTATATATCTCACATGCTAACTTCAACTGGGTTTTTAACACCCTCAAGGTTTGCTTGTCAGTGTAAGCCCTAAAACGAAACGTTACGATGGGCATTGAAAAAAGTTAACATTTTATATTTAAAAACTTAACTACAAAGGGGACTATCCATCTCCACTTTAAAAGGCGGAGTTTTTCGTCCCCTTTGAACCCCTTATCTTTATAAAAGTTAGAAAGTCTCGGGATCATATAAAGATAAAAAGTTTGAGAGGTAAAATTAAAATGTATGTCGACAGTGTCTTCTAATAACTCTAGTATACTTATAGGATTAAGCAATAATACCATACAGCTTATCTTAGAGATAATACTAACAATATTATTTTTTCTAGTTCCATTAATTTTCTGGTTTTATTTCTCAAGGAGGATGATGATAGGGAATGCTACTAGAAGTAGAAGACCTAAGATTTATATTCCTAATATTAGATGGGATGAGGTATATGATTTGAAAGAAGTTAAAATGAGATTAGAAGAGATAGCTAAAATGGTTCAAGAGGGAAGGGCATATGGTGTTATACTCTTTGGCCCCCCTGGAACTGGTAAAACAACAATTGCGAAAGCTTTAGCGAATAAATTAGGCTGGGCTTACTTTGAGTTAAGACCAAGTAAAATATTAAGCAAGTGGTATGGTGAGAGTGAACTCTTGTTAGATAATTTCTTTGACCAAGTAGAGATGAACACGCCAGCTGTTGTCTTCATAGACGAATTAGATAGCCTAGCCATGAGTAGGCAAAGTGATTTGCATGAGGTTACTCATAGGTTAGTAAATATAATGTTAATGAGACTTCAAGATTTACACGATAAGAGCTTAAGGGTGATAATAATTGGAGCAACGAATGTACCTCAAGAAATTGATGAAGCGTTTTTAAGACCTGGAAGATTTGACGAAGTAATTTACGTAGCATTACCGGATGAGAAGAGTAGAGAGGAGATATGGAGGGGTTATATAAAGAGAGAAGATATCGACTATTCCTTATTGGCAAAGAGGAGTGAGAGATTTTCTCCTGCAGACATTAAGAACGTTGTCGATAAGGTATTGAGTAAGAATAATAGTCCAAAAACTGAGGACTTTCTACGAGAGATTGAAAATTACAAACCCTCTATTCAACTTTCAACCATAATTAAATTTGAAAATGTTGCTAGAAAGTACGAGAGGAGTAAACTAATAATAAAGACGTATGGTGTTCCCAACATTTCTTGGAACGATTTAGGGGATTTAGAGGAGGTTAAGAGGATAATAAGGGAGTCCATAGTATTGCCAATAACCAACAAGGAGTTTGCAGAGAAACTGGGAATATATCCGGTTAAAGGCATACTGTTATATGGCCCACCTGGGACTGGAAAAACTAGTATTGCCAAGGCCCTAGCTAATGATCTGAGGTTTAATTTCATAGAACTGTCTGGTGAAGAGGTAAGTAGTGCTGGTCCTCTAGATGCCCCAAAGATTATAGCTGAGAAATTCTACATTGCACTAGATAATGCCCCGGCAATAATATTCATTGATGAAATAGATATGATAGCTAGAAATAGAATGGCTAATGAGTGGAGAAATGCCTTGACTGAATTACTAAGGCAAATGGATGGTTTAAGGGAAATTCACAACGTAATAGTCGTTGGTGCCACTAACAGACCTTGGGACCTAGACCCCGCAATATTGAGAGCTGGAAGATTTGATAAGATAATTTACGTCCCTCCGCCAGATAAGGATGGGAGAGAGAAAATATTACAAGTATTAATTAAGGATTTGATTATTAGTAAAAATATTATTTCTAAGGTTGCTGAACTTACTGAGAATTACACCCCAGCAGATTTAAAATTAGTAGTGGAGGAGATAAAGAGGAATTTACTAAAGGAGGCATCAATCAGTGGTAATTTGAGGACTGAAGTAAAACTGGAGGACTTCATGGATGTATTGAAGAGAGTAAAGGCGAGCTTAGATAGACAAACGTTGATGATGTACGAGAAATTCGGATTTGAAAGAAGATAATGTTTGAGAAAAAGTTTAATCCCAAAAACGATTAAGATAATAGCGTGAAAAATTGGATTAAAGGGCTTATTGGTTTCTCTCTATTTTTAATCCTACTAGAAGCCATGCTTCTGTATAGTGTTAAATTGGTCTCATATCCTTTCCTTCTTTACTCGTCCCTTCTATATTTCTTAGCTTTATTATTAGCACTGTATCTTGGTGATTTCAATGAACCTAAAAGGACTAATAAAAAGAGATGATATAATTTACCTATCAATATTTGTACTAGTATTTTTAATAGCCCTAAGAAACTATATAATATCCCCTCCTTACACTCTGGGAGATACTACAATACTTCCCCCAACTAATCCAGGATTATACACGCCATCAGCCATAATACAATATTATTTATCCCTCTTGATTGGTGAGAACAATTTAATAAAAACGTTAAACTTTCTCGCCTTCATAATAGCACCAACTTCGATCTACTTTACGTTAGGGAGAAAAGGTGATCTATTTAAAAGACTGATTTTACCTTTGATCTTCACATTAAACCCTATTGCCATTTCAATATTTTATACTGGAGATGGTGAAAGTATACTTTTAGTTTACTCATTACAACCATTAGTGTATTATCTCACGTATAAGATGTTATATGACGTAAAGAATAGATTCAAATATCTAATCTACTTGAGTATTGTAGAGGTAATAGGTCAAATCTTCTTTTTTCAAATGTTCCTCTTCTCTTTCTTTTTTCAATTACCCTTTATCCTACTATCCATCAGGGAAAGAAAATACATGTTTTTCCTATATCCTATTCTAGCTGATCTTCTGGGATTTCTATCCGAACTATCATGGGAGATTTACCTATACATTGGCGTTGTCCCTGACGTGTTAGTTTCACCAGCAAACACTTTAGTAAGATTAGGGTTAGCCTATTATTCAACAATAGTATCAGCGCTCTTATTTGCGATTGTGATAATAACTGCATTTATTTATAAGAATAAATACGCTCTAGCAACTATTACCTCGCTAGGATTTCTGCTGGTAATTTACGCTATTTTGCAGAATTTCCAATTTAATATTCCAATCATTTCTGCATTGCTTGCTGCTATAACAACTTTCCAAACTAAGGTATACCTACTAAGTTTTGGTCTTCTGGACCTAAGTTTATTTTATCTAAAAAGGACTAGGGAGTTCACAATACCTTTACTCTTCTTGTTATTGATAGTCCTCCTTACCAATACCGGAGGATTACAAGCAACTACTTATTCAATTTTCTCCTTTAATCCACAACCAGTACCTACTTGGTATTATGAACTTTACGACTACTTAGCTCAAAATAACCCTAACAATGTTTACTCTCTAGTAACGCAATATCAATACATACAATATTTGCCGGGGTTTAGCGGCTTCATTTATAATCCTAGTTTTGTGCATAACCTCACTAACCCGTTTTACGGAATGAAATATCTTCTCTCAACATCGCAAATGAATTATGCTGAGTTAAAACTAGTGAAAACGTTCGGTCCAATTCTAGTGTACTATAACGAGAATTTTACTGGACTAGTGCATTACTTAAATGGAAGTCCAGTTAGTAATTATAGCATTTCCAATGAAGAGATTAAAATTTATGGTGATGCACCACCTTACGTAGTCTCATTACCGTATTCAAGCTATTGGAGTAATGCTGAAAACTACGAAGGTTTTCTTGAACTTAACAGTAATGTTTCCCAGAATTCTCTTACGATTTTATTACATGAATTATTTTTTGTAAGCCTATTTTTCCTTATCTTGCCTTTTGTTCTTTTGATCTTTGAAAAAACTCCCATGAAGAGTCTCATAGTCGGCCGCTGACACGACCTTCATTCTCAATCTTCATGGGAATCTATATATATATATTATGATTTTTTGCTATTTTTATGTTTGCCTAAAATCTTCTACAGTTATTATGGTTCTTCTTGGCTTATATCAATTACTTCAGTAAAAATACTCTGATAACGCTTATTACTCATTGTATGAAGTTTTATAGTATGGACTATAAGCCCTTTATAAAAATTCTTCTCACTCTAGTAATTCTGGCTCTTGTGGATTATTTAGCTAGTATAATTTTAAAGGCACTAGTGTTTTTCTTTCCTCAAATATCCACCTATACCTCTGATGCCCTTACAGCAATAACGGTTATTATAATAGCCATAGGCGGTTTTTACATTATAAGAATTTTACAAGGTTTAATTTACAATCAACTACTGGCAAAATTGGAGAAAAGTACAGCTTCTAGCATAAAAGTCGCCCTTGATATTGTATTTTATACTATCCTTGTTCTTGTAATACTAGCAGCGTTAAAGGTTAACTTAACTGGAGTACTAGTTGGTGGAGCTGTGGGTGGTATAGTAATTGGTTTGGCAGTCCAAACAATTGCCCAAAATATTCTATCAGGATTATTAGTAACGTCTAGCAGAACCATAAGGCTAAACGATTCCGTTTCACTAATATCATGGATATGGGGAAACCCAATAATTGGGGAAGTCAGTAAGATATCACTACTCTTCACAGAAATTAGGACAATTAATGGAAACGTTATTAAGATACCTAATTCCGCTTTTCTAGGAAATACTGTATTTCAAAAATTGGAATCTGAACAATCCTTAACATACCCTTACCAATTACTGGTTAATGCAGATGTACCAGCTAACGACTTACTTAATTTAGCCAAGGCACATATTGCTGATTCCTTCTCTAAAATGAGTATCAGATTGCCGGAAATTTTCTTCACGGGAAAAAATGGAGGTACGAACGCTTTCACTGTAATTTTACATTTTAATGATATAAATCAACTCAATGGTATATTAAGCTTAGTAAATGAAGCCTTTGATAAGGCATATTGGGAACTTAAGAAAAAGAGTTAAATAATAATAAAAATGAGTGTAGTACTAAAATAGAAATGTATGAAAAGATTCTATTATAGATTATAGTTTAAACTTTATTATACACAAGATCACATTAATATATAATGGAATAATAAAAGAGACAATAAAGACCAAACATGATATCGATGCAGTATTCAAAATACTGGCTGATCCAGAATTTCTCATACCTTTAGTTCTACCAGTTAGGAAATTTCTTCTAAGTTCTGACAAATTATATAGGCACTATATGCTCAGCCTTTGACAGACTGGGTTTGCAACCGTAGGAGGTATGAAGGGGAACATAGGAGGATTACCAGTTGTTTTCCAAGGTAGAGAATATGTGGAATCCTATACAATTAATTACGTAATCGAATTTTATAGACCACCCAGTGTCTCCGGGAAAATAAATATTCAAGCTATCGAAGATAAAATAAATATTACCGTACTATTCCAGAATTTATATATAATATATTTGCCACTAAGGGTATATATATCCAATAAATTAAATGAACTAGAGAAAACATTTGATAAGAAAATTAGATTATAGGGAATAAAGAGAAAACTCTAGCTTCATATTGTTCATCGAGTGTTGGTTTTTAGAAGTTCAATGACTTTCTCTTTAGCTAAATTTAAATTCTCCCTTATCTTAATAAACTCTTCAATATGCGTCCTCAGTAATTTACCCTTTTCAGTTATTTCATAAATCCTTTTTCCATTTTCAGTTTTAATGCTTAAAGCGCCTACTTTTATTAATCGATCTAAATATTTTTGAGCTACCAAATAATTTATACCCGCACCATATATTACCCTTGTAACACCACATTCTGGATCACAACTCCTCAATATATCAAGCATTATTTCCATTGTTCCTCTTTTACGTCGTTCAACTTGCATATAATAATATATAAGTAGAAGTTTATAAACATTATCGGAAAATTTAATAACAGCGAAAATATTATAGGAATACGTTGAAATTTAGAACACAATATATAAACACAATAAGAAATTGTCATGATAAAAATTTTTATGGCAAACTAGCGAGCATGTTAAAGCAAATTTTAGAAAAGCTTATTTTAATCCGGCAATTCTAGCAACTCCCTAACCTTTTGAAAAGTCGACGGATTTCCTAAGATTATCAGCTGATCTCCAAGTTTTAGCTCGGTATCCTTATTGAAATAAGGGTCTATTTTATTATTCCTTATAATAGCCAACGGAACTACTTCACTAGGTAAATCGCTAATCTTCTTCGCTTTTTTGACTTCAAAGATTCCAATTATCATATCTCCAGTCCTTTCTGGAAATATTAAGCCTGCGATATTGGTTGAGAGTGCTGCACTGGCAGCTATTCTGCCTATAATATCTTCTCTAGGTATTACCAAATCTGCACCAGCTGTCTTAAAGAGATCAGTTAACGAGTAATCCCTAACTGCAACTATTACCTTAAGAGGAGGGTTAAGTTTCTGTAACTTAAGTGTTATTAATAGAGCCTCCATATCGTTTTCCATTATGACTATAGCGTTTTTTGCGTAACTGACACCAGCTGAAATTAAGTTATTATCATCCTTAGGATCACCTAGAATTACCGCATCTCCTCTAATATTGTTCGCAATGTCTTTAGAGCTGGTCAGCACAATGTAATCCACACCAAGTCTATTTAGCCTCCTAACGGCACTTAGTATTTCGCTACCGTTGCCTATTAAAATAGTATGACCTTTCATATGTCTGCCTCTCCATCTAGCTTTTGCGTCATTCCATGTAGCTCTACTTATTAAGGTAGCTACAATACTCTGTATTATGCTAGTATATAATCCTACCGCAAGAATAATAGTTAACGTTAGTATTATCTTTTCGGTAGAAGTCATTTGGTAAATGTTTGGTGAATATAATCCTACTGTGGTTACAACGTTCACTCCAGCGTATATAGCGGAAATCCAGTCTAAATGCTGATAGTTCACAAAAACTATTGCATTAATGAGTACTGCCAAACCTAATAACACAATCTGAATATAGATTCTCTTAAATACTGAATATGGTGCCACAAGATTTTCCAAGATCGGTATAACTATCCTATTCCAAATTTTGTCCTTGTCCACAAATATGAGTATAATATTATTGATATTTTAAACAATCGCTTAGATTTGGGAAAAATCCTTAATAGCTTAACCTTGCTATTTCACTTATGAAGCTAACAAATAGGAGGAATTTCTTAAAATTACTCCTCATATCCTCATCGTTGTTGGTCTTGGGTAGGTTATCAATTAGTGAAATGCAACATGCTCAAAATGGTTTAACACCATTTGGTTCTTGGTATGTAGTTCAATACAGTCAAGTCGTACCAGATATTCTACTGAGTAACTACGTTTTAACGGTGGATGGTGAGGTCGAGAACCCGGTACAATTAACTTATCAAGATTTACTTACCATGCCTTCAATTGAGGTTAAGGATACAATACAATGCGTTTCGGACCCCTATTTTCTCAGGGCAAATGTAGTTTGGAAGGGAGTGCCATTAAGCAATATAATCGACATGGTTAAACCTAAGCCTAGTGTAATAAAAATAGTTGGTTACGGTGCTGATGGCTACACTGCAGATTTGCCTATAGAAAAGGCAAATGATCCAAATGTGCTAGTAACTTACATGGCTGATGGTAAACCATTGCCACAAGTTCATGGATATCCAGTTAGGCTTTCAGTACCAGGGTGGTGGGGTTATACTTACATTAAATGGCTAGTTAGGCTTCATTTCACATCTAAAAACATTTTAGGCTATTGGGAATCTCTGGGGTACCCTGATTATGCGAAAAAGTAACATTGGAATGATTATTTCTGCAATAATTCCATCATTTACGTTAATTTACCAACCGGTTTGGATATTAGGACTAATGATAGGTTCCATATCTTCTACTAAGGCCTTTGATCCAACTTTTAAGGATTCGATTTACAGCCCTAATTTTCGAAAAGATACGTCGATAATTCTACTAATATTGTCCATCTTAGAGGGTATTTCGGGATTCGGCGCGGGTCCACAAACTTCAAATATAATTAGTACATTAACTTTTAACTTGTTAAATAGGGGAAACTCTTTAGAATTGCATCTAGTTCTAATAATTCCATTGGCACTAGTCTTCATCTTACACACCGTCTCTGGATTTGGGTCACTATTACTTTCAAAAGGTATTAAAAATCCGCTATTATTCAAATACGTCATCCCTTTTGTTTGGATAATAATGTATCTCGTGGTAGTCTATTTGGATCTATATTACTTTTTATGACTTAAATGGCCATTTTTAATAGGAAAATTTCCAAAATTAATAATAAAGATTTATATATGTGTATAAAGTAATGTAGATTATGTATCCTAAAAAGGGAAAATATTATACAATACGAAAGACATCAATCTGTCATTCGGGTTACGGAATATTTGAATGTGAAGACGAGGAGAAATGTACCCTAATAGCGTGCACCTATGTAAGTAATTTATCAAGCCCCTTATTTTTAACTCCTGAAAATTTTAGTTAAGAAACTTTTTAAGAGCCCCATAAGAGATGATTTTTGTGTCAATAAAATTAGCTATAGATAATAAAGAGATTGTAGCTAACGAAAGAGAGACAATTTTATCAGTCCTAAAGAGGAATGGTATTTACATTCCACACATATGTTACAATGAAGGACTAGTTCCCATAGAAAGCTGTGATTCCTGCCTAGTTGAGGTTAATGGGAAACTAGTTAGAGCTTGCTCAACAAGGGTCGAAGATGGAATGAATATTTCAGTCAACTCTAAGAGAGCGATGGAAGCAAGAAAGACAGCAATCTCAAGGATACTGAGATATCATAAGTTGTACTGCAGTATGTGTGAAAATAATAATGGGGATTGCGTTCTTCACGAGTCTGTAATAAAATTGAATATTAACTCTCAGAAGTACATTGAAAAGCCTTATCAAGTTGACGATAGTGGACCCTTCTATGTATATGATCCATCTCAATGTATATTATGTGGAAGATGTGTTGAGGCTTGCCAAGATTTTGCAGTAAACGAGGTAATATGGATTAATTGGGATCTCAATCCCCCAAGGGTAGTTTGGGATAATGGTAATCCAATAGGTAACTCCTCATGCGTCAATTGTGGTACATGTGTTACTGTTTGCCCAGTTAACGCATTAATGGAGAAGTCAATGTTAGGGGAGGCTGGATATCTCACTTGGATTAATAAGGATTTAAAGAAAAAGGCAATAGAGGCTATAGGGAAAGCTGAGGATAACTTTAGCTTATTAATGACTTTTAGTGAAATTGAGGCTAATGCTAGAAGTTCGCAAATAAAAAAGACTAAAACAGTGTGTATATACTGTGGTGTTGGATGTTCATTTGAGGTTTGGACCAAGGGTAGAAAGATATTAAAAGTTGAGCCAAAACCAGAATCTCCTGCAAATGGTATTCTAACTTGCGTAAAGGGTAAGTTTGGATGGGATTTCGTAAATAGTCCGGAGAGAATTACTAAGCCTTTAATAAGGGAAGGAGATAGATTTAGAGAAGCTAGTTGGGATGAGGCAATCTCGTACATAGCTAAAAGATTAAAGGAGATCAAGGAGAGGTATGGTCCAGATTCCATAGGTTTCATAGCCTCAGACAAGATGAGCAATGAAGAGGCATATCTATTACAGAAACTGGCAAGAGGTATAATAGGTACTAATAATGTAGATAACTCAGCAAGGTATTGTCAAGCTCCAGCAACAATTGGGTTATGGAGAACAGTGGGAATAGGTGCCGATTCGGGTACAATTAAGGACATTGAAAACGCTAACCTAATTATAATTGTTGGACACAATACCACTGAGAGTCATCCCGTGATAGGAAGTAAGGTAAAGAGGGCTAAGAAGATTAAGGGTTCAAAGATTGTGGTAATCGACGTTAGGAAACACGAGATTGCTGAAAAGGCTGACTTGTTTATCAAACCTAAGCCTGGTACTGATGCAGCAGTTTTAGCTGGTGTTACTAAATACCTTATTGATCAAGGATGGGTTGATAAGGAATTTATCGATAAGAAGGTTTATGGCTTTGAGGAGTTTAAGGAATCCATTAAGGGATTCACATTAGATTACGTGGAAAGTATAACAGGTGTTCCTAGAGAGCAAATAGTTAAACTTGCTGAAATGGTTCATAATGCAAGTAGTGTAGCAGTGCTATGGGGAATGGGAGTAACTCAACATTTAGGCGGAGCTGATACTTCAACGATAATTTCAGACCTATTGCTCATAACTGGAAATTACGGGAAGCCGGGTAGTGGGGCATTCCCAATGAGAGGTCATAACAACGTTCAAGGAGTTAGTGATTTCGGTTGTTTACCTAATTATTTACCCGGATATCAAAAACTAGAGGATGAAAATGTAATAGGGAAATTCGAGGAAGCTTGGGGTGTTAAGTTAAACAGAAAAGCTGGATTACAGATTCCAGAAATGATTGAAGGTGTACTGGAAGGGAAAACTCGCGCGCTATATATAGTTGGCGAGGATACTGTAATGGTTGATTGTGGAACTCCTTTAACTAAACAAGCTTTAGAGAAAATAGACTTCCTAGTGGTACAAGATATGTTCATGACTGAGACTGCAAAGCTAGCTGATGTAATATTGCCTGCAGCTGCTAGCCTAGAGAAGGATGGTACGTTCGTTAATACTGAAAGGAGAATACAAAGGTTTTACAAGGCTATGGAACCAATGGGTGATTCTAAACCTGACTGGGAAATAATACAAATGGTTGCTAACGCGTTAGGAGCCAATTGGAGCTATAAACATCCAGCAGAGATAATGGATGAGATAGCAAAACTATGTCCTATATTCGCTGGGGTTAGCTATTCAAGATTAGAAGGGTTTAATAGTCTATTATGGCCTGTTAATGAGGATGGTAGCGATACTCCACTGCTTTACACAAATGCCTTTGCTACTAAAGATGGTAAGGCTATACTTTATCCGTTAACTTGGAAGCCACCGGAACTTAAGGATGAGGTTCACAAAGTGACTGTAAATACTGGAAGGGTATTAGAGCACTTCCATGTAGGTAATATGACTAGGAGAGTTGAGGGTTTGAGGAGAAAAGTTCCCGAGACGTTTGTAGAGGTATCTAAAGAGTTAGCCTCTAAGTACGCCATCAAAAACGGTGACCTTGTGCTTGTCAAGTCCAAATTCGGTGGAGAAATTAGAGCAAGGGCTATAGTTAGTGATAGGGTAGAGGGCGAAGAAATCTTCATACCTCTATATGCATCTGATCCTTCCAAAGGTGTAAATAACTTGACTGGGTTAGTGATAGATAAGGCTAGTGGAACCCCAGGGTATAAGGATACGCCGGTTGTTATCGAGAAAATAGAGGAGGGCAAGGGTGAAAGCCCCTTACCCTTAGATAATTGGAGATTTCACGTGAATGAAAGGAGAAGACAAATAGGCATAGAGGTGGAGAAGAAATGGAAGAGGGAGGAGTTCAAACCATTGACAAGCTAATTGAACAATTAATTGAGAGTAGAGAGGCCATCGAGAGCTTTTTAAAACTAATTAACGCTCTACAAAAGACTGGGATCTTGCCATTGCTAGTAGGAATTGTGAATAGTCTCGACCACAATTTGGCCTTTTTAGCCGAGCAAAACGCAATGTTGATAAGGAATGTTAATGTAATATATGGTGTACTTAGTGGGAAAGAGGAAGCTAAGGATATTAGTTTAACTGAATTAATTAAACAGCTTAACGACCCAGACGTAAAGAGAGGACTATACTTATTACTAAAGATACTTAAGGCGATTGGAAGTGCAGGTAAAGAAGTTTAACTTAGTAAGGGTTAAGGAGAATGAGGAATATAAGGATAACGATTTCGTTGCAGTAGAGGAACCATTAAATATTAGGGTTTGTTATGAAAAGTGTGAAGATTTCGCCATAATAATGAGAACACCAGGGGATGATAAGGAACTCTCGTTAGGTTTTTTATACTCTGAAGGTGTAATAAACTCTATTCGTGATGTTGAAAGTGTTGAGCAAGTGAAAGATAACGTTGTCGAGGTTAGATTGAATAAACCAGTTAAAGTGAGGATAAGGGACTTAATTGTGAATTCAAGTTGTGGAGTTTGTGGTAGAGCCTTTCTATATACGTTAAATATACTCAAGTCGGATCTGAAAGTCAAAAAAGAGCTGATTTTTTCATTTCCAGAGAAATTGAGAGAGAAACAGAGTGTGTTTAACGTTAGCGGAGGTCTCCACGCTACAGCGTTATTTGATCCCAACGGAGAATTATTACTTATATATGAGGATGTGGGAAGACATAACGCTGTTGATAAGGTTATTGGTAAACTTCTATTAGAGGATAAGGTTCCAGCAAGTAATTACATTATGCAAGTTAGTGGAAGGTTAGGATATGAGATCGTTAGCAAAGGGATAAAAGCTGGAATACCGATAATATGCGGAATTTCAGCTCCTACCAGCCTAGCTATAGAAATTGCCGAAGAAGCTGGACTAACTCTCATAGGCTTTTTAAGGGGAAAAAGTTTCAACATTTACACCCATGATGAAAGGATATTTTAGATATAAATATCCATCCCAGCCGGAGAGGTTTTCGGTTATAACTTTTTAACACTATTAATAGGTAGTATTTTAAACCTATCTATCAAAATGTAACTTATGAATTATACATACTTGCTAGAGGAAGTTAGTTTATCCATGGTTTCAATTGTAGGTAGAAAAAGCGCTTACCTAGGTGAATTATATAAGATGGGATTTAACATTCCTAAAGGGTTCATAGTGTCGTCAAGAGGAGTAAATGAGGCAATTAAGGATCTTGATGATGAAATAAGAGGAATACTGTCTTCTGTCAATTTAAACGATACAACAGATCTCGAAAAGAAAAGTGAAATGATCAAAAACATGATCATTATGTCGAAATTGCCTGAGGAAATGGAAAAAGAAATATACGAGAGATTCTCTCAACTGGGTTCAAAATACGTCGCAGTAAGGGCTACAGCTACATCTCCACTAAGTGGTGCAAGTTTCGCTGGTGAGTATGAAACTGATCTATTTGTTACTCAAGAAAATCTCATTCCGAGTATTAAGAGAGTTATTGCGTCGTATTTTAACCCAAGGGCAATAGCTTATAGAATTCTTACTCATAATGAAGCTGGAATGGCAATTTTCGTCCAAACAATGATAAATCCGGTTAGTGCAGGGACTGCGTTCTCAATACATCCCATAACTGAAGAACCAGATTACGTATTTATAGAGTCATCTTTTGGTCTAGGCGAAAGCGTAACAAGAGGCATGGTCACTCCAGATCAATACATAGTGAGCAAGGCTACTAGATCACTGGTAAGTAAAAGGATTTCTGAGAAGGTCATAAAACTAACTTACGATTTTGAGGACAGAAAGATAAAGAGCGTAGAACTGAGTAAGGAGGAAGCATCAGCTGAAAGCCTAAGTGATAATGATGCCATAAGGATTGCAAACATGGTTATAGCTGTAGAAAATATATTTAAGAGAAATATAAATATTGAATGGGCAATGGAAGATAAAAAAGTGTACTTATTGGAAGTGAGAGGGATTAGGCGATTATACCCCGAATTTTAACCATACCTTAATGCTATGCCTAACCCATACCTTGGATACTTCCAAGAGATGTTAGAATAGGGACAAGCAATCCTACAAGCACCACATTCCACACAATTCTCATATGATACTACAATTCTTTTATCTATCCATGAGTAGACGTTTGCAGGGCAGACTGCAATACAAGGTTGGGGAACTCCGTTAACTTCTTCACATTTAAGGCATTTATTGGGATCGATTATGGCTAAATGAGGTTGCTCGTCTTTCTTATATCTTAAAGTGTAAAGTTTTTCCTCTACTCTCATGACTTAAATACCCCCATACCCAATAATAAGTGTTTAAGTAGTTTAGACGTGTCCAATTTAACTTTAGAAAAGTCACTGTAAACCCAACCGTGCAGAAGATCATTAATTGTTTTCACATAATATTTGAAATTCTCCTCCTCTATTAACTCCTTCACTAATGGTCTCCCATTCACAACTCTTCTAACTTCCCTATTTTTCATCAATTCACTTTCATATTTACTGCATTCATAAGATTCTAACGCTGCCTTCCCTGCAACTACTCCAGAGGCCACTGCGGGACCTATACCATTAAATGTTAATGGATCCACCAGACCTATTGCATCTCCAGCCAAATAAACCTTACCTGAACAAGCTTTCCAAGATGGGAATCCATATTCTGGTATAACCTTTGCAGAGTACTCTCTGAGTGACGCTCCTTTGATCAACTCGTTAAAGCCCAATCTCTCCTTGACCTCATCTAATACAGTATAAGGTGTTATTTTTCTCTTTATAAGTATCTTCATCGGAATTCCAGCACCTATTGCCACTGCATCCTTATATACGTAAAGAAATCCCGCGTATGGAACTGGGTCTGTCCCTAATATCCTCCAACTCACACCCTCATCATCAGCCTTGAATCCAAATCGCTTATTAACTTCATCCTTATTTAAACTATAGACCTCTTTAACAGTCTGCGCAGCATGATCTGGGGTTAGATCAGGTCTTATATTAGCTTTCATTGAAACTAGGGCGTTAACACCCTCAGCTAATACTACTCTATCTGCCCTTACTTCTCCCCTGTCAGTCTCTACCTTATATTCATTTCCCTCCCTTTCAACTCCTAACACAGTCGTTTTTGTTATCAGTAGTGCTCCAGCCTTTTCTGCCTGTTGAGCCATCCATTTATCTAATTTTAACCTTGCAACAGTTGCTAAATTTGATTCAACATTTACACTGATTCTCGTTCTACTTGAGTCACTTAGTAAAATCAAATCCACATTCTTTACTTTTCTCTCTATTGGTATAGAAGCTATGTCATAAACTGAAGAGAAATCGTCTAGCCTTATCATAGCTCCGGAAACGTTTTTGGAACCTGGTTCTGGACCTCTTTCTAATAATAGAACTTTGGCTCCTCCTTTAGCTGCTGTTATGGCAGCGGATGAACCAGCTGGTCCAGCTCCAACTACAACTATATCGAACTTCATTCTTAGCTCACCTCTTTTTTCTTAAGCAATTCAACCATTTTAGGTACTATCTCGAAGATATCTCCAACCACTCCAAAATCACAATTCTCGAAAATTGGTGCACTTGGATCCAAGTTTATTGCCCCTATTCTTCTAGAAGATAATATGCCAACTAAGTGTTGCACTGCACCAGAAACTCCCAACGCTATATAAACTTTAGGCCTAATTGTTGTACCAGTTTGGCCAACTTGTCTATCCTTAGGATACCAACCCATATCTGCCAATGGCTTAGAAACTCCCACTACACCACCTAATAATGAGGCGAATTCCTCTACCATCTTTATATTTTCTGGACTTCTAATACCCCTACCTACACCAACTACTATATCTGCTTCCGCTAATATATTCCTCTTCTCTATAACTCTATAATCCAATACCTTAAGTCTGGTGAATAGATCATCAATTTCCTCTCTTACTAATTCTCCTTTTCTACCCGGAACTCTTGGTAATGGCATAAACACACCAGCTCTGACTGTAACCATTACTGGTCTATGTCTAGGACATATTATGGTAGACATTTCTTTACCTCCGAAGTCTGGTCTTGTGGAAAGTAAAACTCCTTTATCATCTACATCGAAGTTAGTACAATCCGCAATTAATCCAGTATTTACTTCAATTGCAGTAGTCGATGCTAGTTCTCTAGTGTTTTTAGTTCCGGGGAAAAATACCGCCTCTGGCTTATACTTCTTTATAACAGTGGCCAATGCCCTAGTGTACACTTCGTTATCATATCTATCGAATCCCTTAGTTTCAACGAAATATACTTTGTCTGCCCCATATTCAAAAGTCTCATCTATTAAGGATTTAGTAGCCTCACCTCCGACTATTACTGCAGAGAGACTAGTATCCATTAGATCTGCAATTCTTCTCGCCTCCCCCATAATCTCAAAAGACGCTCTATTTGGTTTCTCTCCTATATGATCAATATATACCCAAATCTCACCATTTACTTTGACCTTAGGTTTAGGCTTCACATATTCCTTTAATGTACTCTCATCTTCTTTTAACGAGTCGAAAATCTTATCTAAAAACCATTTCGCAGCTTTTTCCACATCTTTCTTACCATCTATTACCTCAGCTTTTCTAGTTTTGGGTGGAGGTTGAACTTTTATTACCTTAGTCGGAGATCCAGCCAAACCGATTTTGTCTGGCTCAGCCTTAATATCATCCTTATTCCATACAGTAACTTTAGCCGTCTTAGCTTTGATCAGGCTTAATATATCTGGTTGCCTTGGCTTATTCGCAACTTCCAATATGGTTAATACTGCGGGAATAGGAGCCTCAATAATTTCTTCATCAAATTCAGTGGTCCTAGTTACCACTATTTTGTCCTTTTCTAACTTCTTTATTTCACTGACATAACCAATAACTGGGACTCCAAGCCATTTTCCAGTCTGAGGTCCTACTTGTTCAGTCTCTCCATCAACTGCTCTTCTACCAAAGAGTATTAGATCCGCCCCACCCAACTTTTGAATTGCCTTAGATATGGTATAGGAGGTTGCCCAAGTATCAGCTCCAGCCATTGCCCTATCGCTTATCAGATAAGCTTCATCAATTCCCATGGCTAGGGCCTCCCTGAGTGCCGAGTCAGCTTGAGGGGGACCCATTGTTATAACTATAGTTTTCGCTCCGTATCTTTCCTTTAATCTAACAGCCTCTTCTATTGCGTGTAAATCTGGGGGATTAATAACAGCTGGTACTCCTTCCCTTACCAAATTATTAGTTACTGGGTCAATCCTTAGCTCATCCACATCTGGGACCTGCTTTATTGAAACAACAACTTTGAGGTCCGGCAATTTTACCTCTATAATGAGTATTCTTGATAGTTTTTAAGATTTCACAAAAAAAGGATGTAATTTAAAGTCCTCGAGTGTAGAGTATAAAATAGTCCCTTTATTGCAAGGATTTCAATGAATCAAAATAAAAATTGTGAAAGAGATAAAAAGAAAAAGGAAATATTATATCTTATACTACTCTTCTTTCCTTCAAAATGTCTTCAATATCAGTAGTCGGTTTTCCTTCAAATTCTATTACATCTTGTGCTGGTGGATTATCCAAATATGATGGAGATCTTTCAACAATTCTTTGCTCGTAAGTTGACACTAGTTCGTTTTGATAGAATACGCCAATTGGTATTCTGTCTCCCCACTCCATACTTTTCAATATAGCCTTACTCATCTTGTCCTCTGCTTCTTCTGGCTTTTTAACCACTGGATCCCAACTTGGATCGTCATCTAACTTGTAAACTCTCTTATCATAATACTCTTTAGTGTGAATATCATTGTAAGTTGGACAAGGTTGCAATACATCAATCATTGCTAATCCCTTATGCTTAATAGCCTTCTTAATTATCTCCTTCAAGTGTTTTACATCATAAGCATATCCCCTTGCGACGAAAGTGTATCCAGCACTTATCGCAAGAGCTATCGGGTTTACGTCGGAATTAATATTGGGTTTTGGTAAACTCTTAGTCTTAACACCTAACTTTAGTGTGGGTGAAGCTTGACCCTTAGTTAATCCGTAAACACCATTATTGTGAACTATTACAGTCAAATCTACATTTCTCCTTCCAGCACTTACGAAATGACCAACACCAATACCTAATTGATCTCCATCTCCGCCATTTACAATAACTTCCAAAGACGGGTTAGCCAATTTTACGCCTATGGCGAAAGTTAATGCCCTGCCATGTAAAGTGTGTACTCCACTTACTGGTAACCTAATAAAGTGAGGAATCTTTCCAGAGCAACCTATACCGCTTACCAACACTACCTTTTTGGGATCTAAGCCAAGTTCTTGGATTGCTTGCTGCTCAGCGCTTAATATGCCGAAATTACCACAACCTGGGCACCAATCGTTCCACTCTACCTTAAGCGCCGCCATGTAAGACCACCTTCCTTTCTCCTTTTTGAACAACTGCTTTTATAGCTTCCTTTACTTCATCTCTCATCATGGGTCTACCATTCCACTTTAATATATGATGTGTAGGTTCAATCCCAGTGTTCAACTTTAACACTTCTCCCGCTTGCCCAAAGTAATTACTTTCCACATCGATTATAAACTCTCTCCCGCTTAATAGCTTCTTCATTAGGTTCTTGGGGAATGGACTAAACATTCTTATCTGAATTAACATTGGTTTAATTCCCTCACTCTCTAACTCTTCCATAGCATCCAATATGGCTCCCTTAGGAGATCCCCAAGTTATTATGGCTATCTTTGAATCAGTATTTCCGAAGATATTAAGCCTGGTCTCCTCTGGTATTTCCTTATCAGCAGTAAACAATTTCTTTATCCTCTTTTCATACATTTTCTCCCTATTTTCACTAGCTTCCGCTATGAACCCATATTCATCATGTTCATCTCCAGTATAATGAATCCTAGTTGCACCCAATGGGGCAAATGGGGATATCCCATCTTCAGTTATTTCAAATCTCTTTAATTCTGGTGTACTTGAATTAATTACAATCTTACCCTTTTCTATCCTTATGTTCTCCATTCCTAATTGTTTCTTGGGAATAATTGAATATGAATTCGCTAGCGCCTTATCTACTAAGTGTATCACCGGCGTTTGATACTTTTGGGCCAAGTTAAGTGCCCACGTACCATCGTGGAAGGCTTCGACGTGATCACCAGATGCGATAACTATTCTGGGGAACTCACCATGTCCTGCGTTTAAAGCGAACATTAAATCAGCTTGAGACGTTCTAGTTGGCTGACCCGTTGAGGGACCTCCTCTGATATAATAAGTGATCACAACTGGTACTTCGTTCATTCCAGCCCATCCCATTCCCTCAACCATTAAGGAGAATCCTGGACCAGAAGTGGCAGTAGCTGCTCTCACTCCAGTTAAGGCAGCACCGGAAGCCATATTTATTGCTGCTAATTCGTCCTCTGCCTGAACAACCACTATTGTAGATTTTCTTTTTTCTCCAGTTTTAGGATCTACAGTGAATACAGTTTGATGTGCCTCTATGAAAACGCTCTCATCGCTTGCTGGAGTTATTGGATAGTATGACTGGAACCTTAATCCACCATAAATCTTACCTATGGCCGCTGCCGTATTACCATCTAAGTTTATTTTGTCCTCATTGTTAGGTAATTCAGGAAGATTGTACATCGGTTGAACTGCTTGCATTGCTAATTGTGCAGCTATAGTATTAATTTTAGCGAAGACTTCTTGCCTAAACGTTCTGGTTATAGAGTTTAATAGGTATTGCTCTTTTAATCCCAACAATTTGTAGGAAGCAGCTATGGCTATGGTGTTCCTAGCTCTATCAGCAACGCTTAGCTGTACCTTAGCCTGGTCTGCGACCTTCTTCAAGATCTCCATGTAATCTATTGGTATTACCTTAATGCCCTTCTCTTTCTTTAAATAGTTTATTACGTCTTTTACTGTAGTCCCATAACCTTTTTCTTTCAAGAATTTAACCACATGTTCAGTTATTTCTGGTTCCATGCTCTGGACTTGTTCAGCCTTGGTACTCTCAACCTCAGTACTATATATTAATACGTCTTTTACTTCATTGAAATGCTGAAATATGGTTTCAGCGTCGAAGCTAGTTAGAATCTCAACTTGCTGGGCTATGCTTCTTGGTGGTTTATCGCTAATAGTTAGATTAAAGTAAGAATGTCTGCCTTTGATGTTGGAGTAATACTCCCTGTTTCCATATATGTAATAACCGCTAGCAGCTACGGCATTGCCAAAAATATTAGCGGAAGTGTCTACACCTGAACCTTGGGCTCCGCCTATCATCCAGCTTATTCGCATGAGTTATCAGTATATAATTATAGATATAATGGTAAATAAGAGTATCCCTACTAAAAATATGAACTTACTTCCTAATGTTTAAAAATATTAGTGAGGTGGTTTATTATATTATGTAAATCTAATAATAACTTAAGAATTCATAAACTGGATTTTCCTTCAGTACAAACTTTCCAAACATTAGACTAGAGTATCTGAGAAAGATTTAAATTGACTACATAAGTTATGTAACTATATAATATCGGCAATTATAGTTTTGTGAAAGTTTTCACTTATTTGAAAAGTTCTAGTAATTATAAAGCTACATTGGATCCAATTGAAAAGATCACATAACTTTTCTATGCTACCTTTATTAAGGTACTGCTACATAAATATTCCAATGAACAGAGAGTTAACTGTAAAATTCGAAGATGATACAGAAACTTTCTATTTGATAAACGATAACGGATTAATAGTTAAGATGAATAGAATTATACCAAAGAAAATCGATATCCTTATAGTTAGGCAGACTGATCGGAATAAAGTTCATGATGCAGTTAAAATGGGCTATAAACTGTTCGAATGCAACAGTATATCTAGAGAGGATTGTTTAGTTAAAGTATTGAACAGCGTGTTTCCAAACTGCAAAACATGTAAGTTCATGTAATTGATAAAAAATATTTATTTATGGAACGATTCCTCATAAAACATTTCATAGATATATGTTTTAGATCTTACGTTTAAAGATTACAGTAATCTATTTAAACCTATGCTTTAAAGTATAAATAGGATGAGTGAACAGATAAAGATAAGGAAGGCTATTAAGGAGGATTGGGAGAAAATTTATCAGTTATACAATTCTTTGAGTGATGAGGATCTATACTTAAGATTCTTCCACCTCTATAGGATAACTGAAGAAGACGCAAAGAGAATAGCGTCTAATGAGGATCACGTTACATTCCTAGCAGAAGTTGATGGAAAAGTTGTTGGAGAAGCTTCTTTACATAAAGATGGAGAGTTTTCACTAGTTGTGGATAGAAATTATAGGGCTCTAGGCATAGGAACTTTGCTAGTTAAAACACTAATTGAAGAGGCTAAAAAGTCTGGTTTAAATGCAATAAGATTCTACACCTTACCAGAGAATACTCCAATGATAAAAATTGGGAGAAAGCTGGGCTTCAGGTTAAGGTTCTACGAAGATGAAGTGTATGGAGAAATGAAATTAATGGAAAAAGAGGTAAACGTTAATTTAGCGACTTCTCCCTAAGGCTTCTTACCTTGTTCTGACTCCCTTATATAAAGCATATTAGTCAAGTTGGAGTAATACAGATCTGACTGGGACGTTCAGTAATAACCTTTCGGTCAAACTTCAAGCATAGTGTCAAGAGGATTTGAAAAGTTAAATGAATACAAATAACATTAACCTTATGACTTATCTGAAACTGTTAGCAACGACACTGTTACGTATCTAATAAAAGCTTTTTATCGTCTTTTATCGACTGAATAACAATGAGCAGTTACGATGACGTAAATAGAATATTGAGAAGGGCTGAAAAATTTAAGAAAGACGCGATTAATGCTTATAATGAGGGATATTATGACGTATCTTGCTTCTATGCGGAACAAGCTGTACAGCTTAGAATTAAGGCTTATGTATTAAAAAATCTTGGATTTCTACCTAGAATTCACGCAATAAGAGAATTGCTTTCAATAATATATAAATATAATCAAGACGAAAGGATAAGGGTATTTATAAATGAGAAAAGAAATGCTTTGAAACAGCTGGAAGAGGGATACACTGAAGCTAGGTATGGCATGATAGATTACAATGAGGAAGACGCTAGGGAGTGTTTAAATATAATGGAGGAACTATTTAATTTAATATGAAAGTTGATCCCTATATCGAGTTTGTTAAGGAGAAGATGAATATTCTTTCAAATTTTCCTCAAATAGCGATAATAATATATGAGGTGATTAGAAAGGTCCTTGAAGAATATGATATAAATGCTGAAATTTTTTTTTTCGGTTCAGTAATAAATGGTAAATTTACCGCAGTGAGCGATATCGATGTTGCAATACTGGCAAATAAAGTCCCAGAAAAAAGAAAGGAGATCATTAGGGAAATTTTTGAAGCACTTGAAAGTAAAGGATTACCTTGGTGGCTACCATTAGAAATTCACTTCTTCACTCTCTCCATGTTTAGCGCCTTTAAGAGAGGAGGTGCTAATTTCATTAAAGCTGAAGATTTTCTTTGTGGATTGCTTTGATCTTTATCAAAGCTAACACTAAACGCACTTTTGATTCAATGATAGATTTAGAATTTAAGGAAAATAGATGAGCTTAACATCTAAGGAAATTGAAGCGCTCACCAAGAAACTGAAAATTATAAAATTCAAATGGAGGAGAGAACTTAATTTCTTTGAGATAGTGTTTCAAATACAAATAATTCAATAAATAAATAGAGACGGAAACATCTTATCATAACTTACTGGGAGTAAAATTCAATTATACCTTTCAATATGAGGGGTTAATATTTCATTATAATATAAAATAACGGACCCCTAGTTGTAGACCCTAAACTGAGTGAGAGTATACAGAATCGGGATTCTTCCCTTATATTCCCATTTGAAGATAGATACTGGAAGAGAATGAAATGATAATAAAGAACGTTTTACACTAACAATGCCAGGAACTATTATTCAAATAACGGTTAAGGGGAAGGCTTCTCATTGATTTCTTGATTATCTTTATCATATGCATGATATGTCGATTTAAGGCTTCAGTAAAGATAAGAAAGTAGGTTGAGCATGTGGAAGAATGAACCCATGGTATTCATCATAAAATTAGCTTTTTATGTAAAACGGCAATTATATTTTTTCCTAGCAGATTTGTTCTATCTTAATCGGTCTCGGGCGGCTCAGGATTCCATTGCGATTTCAATTTATTTCTATAGAAGTAGATAGGAGAAATTGATTCTACATTTCGAGTAACACTAATAGGGGACGAGCATGAGGTAATACCATGGAACTGCCAACTGTTAACGAGGTAACCCTCTACGGCATTCAGCTAAGGGAGCTCGTAGAGAGACCCGGACAGAGCTTAACCCTCACGCTCGCCCCCAATATACTTCCGGAAACGCATTATTAAACAAATTGGTCAAGGAGATCGAGAAAATGGCCTTGGAGGAGGCTGAGAGGGTGAGTCCCAACTACCTCGGTCTCATATTCCATATAGATAATTCAAACTCATTTTTCTGATATATAAAGAAAAATTCTTTAGAAGGATATAAAACAAATTTGATAATAGCTTTTGTAGGATATTTTCCTCTTTATCCTACTAGGTGGAAAATCGATTTAATCTATGGAATGTCTCACCAAAAACATCTTGATCTTCTATTTCTTATCACATTTTCATATTCATAAGGAAATTCATTTTTAAGATATTCCAATGGATAATCATATATAGGGATATCATTTTCCTTTTTATCATTCAAGTCTTTAGTTCGAGACCTGAATACCTGTTTTAACTTCTCCATAAAATGTATTATTAATCGAATATGTTTGATTAGAAGCGAAAGGTATTTTTTCGAACTGATAGAGCTTATCATAAAGTTACTTAGGGTAAACGTATTAATAAACAAAGTCGTTTATAAAGTTTCTAAACCTTACTGTTATAACGTGATTATAATGTTAATAAGCATAATTTATAAACTCTAAAGTTTATAATTATTTATGAGTGAAACTTCACCAGAAGGTAAGATAATCTTGTTTATTAAAAAGAACGGTCCTGCAACACTTCAAGAAATAGCAGATCATCTAGGAATCTCTAAAATGGGAGCGTACAAACATATAATAAAACTTGAACATGAAGGATTAATTTCAAGAAAAGTTATAAAGAAAGAAATAGGTAGACCTATATATGTTTTTAATCTAACTGAAAGTGGAAAATTGTATTTTACCAATTCTGACTCTCTCATTCTATTAAAATTCTTAGAGTATATTAAAAGAGAAGGAAAAGACGAAATAGTAATAAAATTTCTTAAAGGTAGATATAAAGCGTTATATACTGAATATAAGGATAAACTAAGTAAAAAGGAATTAGATGAAAAGGTAGAAATTCTAGCTAAATTAAGGACTTCTGAAGGATATATGGCAGAAGTTAAGAAATGTGGAAATTCATTTGAATTAATTGAATTTAATTGTCCAATTTATAAGATAGCCTCTATATATGAAGAGGCATGCTCAATGGAAAGAGAGTTATTTTCTAAAGTCTTAGATGCTGAAGTAGAAAACTCTCATAGACAAGTCAATAACTCAAATGTTTGTAGATTTATAATAAAACCTAAAAGCAAAGCATTTTATAGCTGAATTGTTCCTAGGGTGATTTATGTTTTCTTCATGAATTGCAATTTGTGAATATTGTAGATATAAAAATGTTAACGTTAGTAATACTTTGTGAGTTGCTTCAGAGTTATACAAAAAGTTTGTAGATTACTCGTTAAGTATTACCTATGGGAAAGAGTGCGTACAAGAGAGAATGGCACAAGTACGACGAGAACATCATAACTAGCTAATGTTCCCCTTCTACGTATTCGAACATTGATGGGATTTATTAGCAGAGGAGAACAGAAGTGCTGGGACAAAGTATAAAGCTCCGAAAGAGTTCAACGACTTCTTAGCCTTCCTACACCTCTTCCCGCCTTATAGGGGCATAGAAGGAGTATTAAGGGCCTCAAAACAATTGAAGAACATCACGATCAGCCTCGATTACTCAATGGGAGAGAGTGAGGAACATGAACATAACCTTCCCCAAGGCAAGTAATGAACTTGAAGTAATTGCAGATACAACCGGTATTAGCACAAACACGGGAGGACAATACATCGTAGCAAAGTGGGGTAAAATCAAGGATTCAAAATTTCTCAAGATCGAGATAATAATGAACAATAACGAATTCAACATGGTAAACGCTGAGGTTACCAGCAACGAGGTGGAAAGCGCTGTAAAAACAATTAAGGATCTCCAAGATAAGGGTAAGAAGTTTTATGGAGATAAGACATATGACGCCAACGAAGTGTACAAGACTGGAGTTAAGGTTGTAGCTCCTCCCAAGAAGAACGCTTCTACTAAACGCGGTCATCCTGCTAGACGTAAGACTGTACGAGAGTTCAAGAAGTTGGTTATGATCGTTGGAGAGAGGGTTATGGATTAAGTTGCGGGTTGAGTCCTTGTTCTCTTCTGTAAAGCGTAGTTTCGGGGAATCGGTTAGGACAAGTTTTGCCGGGCAAGTAGTTGAGGCTAAGGCCTTGGACCTACGCATGGATGGACCACTTGGCAAATTGTGTAGTCGGTAGTGCTCCAGCTATTAGGGTGTGATCTCGAGAAGAATATTGAAATAAATATTAATTACTGAGAAATTCTCATTGCGTCATATTATGTTTACGAAATAAATTGAAGAGATCAACAAAGCATTTTTCATGGAAAGGTTTTTATACCGGAAGCTCCCTGCCCTCGAGGCTTTCGGTTGTAAAAATAACTTTATTATATTCAGCATAGACTAATTAGCATGAAGTTACATATAATTTTGATCGCAGTTATTGCCGTTATATTAATTGTATCTGGTATTGTTATTCTGGTTCATAATGTTTCACAACAGCAGACAAATTTGACAAAAGTGGTATTTCCTGACCAAAACCAAATTTCTTCAATTTTAGGGAATGGGTGGAACATAACTGGTTTATTTGAGGAGAATTACAGTAGTGCAGTTAACCAACAATACCCTGGAGGTACAGCTTTATTTCAAGAATACATCCAAAAGGGAAATCAAACGATAACGCTCAGCGTAATTCAATTGAACTCCTCAACCACAACATTAAAAGGAGTTAAGGTTGGAAAGTATCTGGTTTCCGCAAACATAACCGGTAATTCAAGCAAGTTTGACCTGAGTAGTATAGAGAACCTAGAAATAGAAACATTGAAGAGTGGAAATGGTCTTAAACCAGAGCTCAACCAGCTATTATTCCCAGCTAATAGTAGCGTTTCACTGTTGGAGTTTGGCAACGCTATAACCAAAAACTATACCCTTTATTTCGAAACCATAATGTATAACAACTCATATATCTCAATAGATCTAGCGAACTCGTCAAACATATCATCGCTATTTACCTATTTATTGAGAAGTACTGGACAGAACGTCACAGTATCAACCATTAATGGTATGAAGTACTTTAATTTGAGCTTCGTTAGTCAGTATGGTAGTGTTTACTACTTTGTAGGAATTAAGGACAATTATTTAATATTCATGCAATCCCAAATGCCACAAGCTTTTCAATTCTTTGTGGGAATATCCAATAAAGTTTAGATTTTAAGTTTCACTTAGTTTCTTATTTGAAAACATTTTATAAATTACGTCATTTATCATCCATATATAAACAATGTTACCACTAATCAATACTAGGGGTAAATCGATGCTGTTGAAATGAAATTTTTGGCTCTTACTAATCCGGCGAAAATAGAGGTATATATTTCACTTGTGTTCTTGAACATACCTACTTGTAGTGGATAATGTGGTTGTATCTAATAGCACTCCTAAAGTTACAATTAGAACTGCCGAAGGAATTGAGACATAAGTAGCACCTTCAGTTAGTGCCACTAGACTAGCCATTGCAGGGGACCACTAATACCTTGAGTAATAACTTATCTAAACGAGACGGTACCCTTAGCTAATTCCTTATTTTCCTTCAGAACCATATCATAAAACGGTTATGTTAAATACCTTTCTTCAAAATGTAGAAATATGAGATTTAAATTTTTTTAAATATTTAAACTTAATCAGAACACATCCACATTCATGTCGAAGATATTTTTTGGCAAGTACGCTGTAACTATCCAGTTGGGAACATCGACTACCTCACTGACCCTAAGATTTACTGCAACACTAGCCAATATATAAGCCTCTACTGGGGTCATGTGTTTGGACAACATAGAGATTATTCCCTTAATAGCCTTTTTTGCCGCATTCCACAAGTTAGGATCTATACCGGGATAAGCTATATATTCGTCATATTCCATTTCCTTTACTTTCTTGGCTACGAAGAGTGGTTGAGTTAGACCAACATTTTTAATTAACCTAACCTTCATTGTAACCTCCATGAGGGCCTCTATTGCAGTTCCACATACCTCACCATCTCCTTGAGCCAAGTGAGTATCACCTATGGAAAGTAGCGCTCCACTTACAAACACTGGGAGATATAACTTAGTGCCTATGGTTAAGTGCTTTATGTCCATGTTTCCTCCGTTTTCTCTGGGAGGTATTGTACTCAGCTTTCCCCTATATGGTAATGCAGTTCCTATTACACCAGGGAAAGGATATATGGGGACTTTAACGTTTAAATCACCAAACTTGGCGTAAGCGTATCTCTCATCAACTTTCCAAATCTTGAGGGCAGGGCCTTGGAGATCTATAGGTGCAGTATATTGTTCATCAGCAAGAAATCCAAATCCAGGGAGTACTCCAGTCCATCCCCATCCCTTATGCCTAAAATCCAGAAACTCTATTTCTAAAGCATCTCCAGGTTCTGCACCCTTTACCTCTATGGGACCGGTTAATGGGTGAATCTTAGAGAAGTCTAGTTTTAGTAGATCCTTTTCTGTAGATGAGGGCGTGACTTGGCCATCAGAGGCCTCTTTAGTCTCTACTGTTATAATATCCCCATCAGTTATCGTCATAATTGGGGGTAAGGAATTATCCCATTTGTTGTGGGTTATTGCATGAATAGTATATTGCATAATATTAACTCTCCTTCTTTACTTATAAGTGTAGAGTGTTCACTTGTTGCTTTCTAGCATTGATCTCAGCTGATCCCTTACCAATTTCTTGTCGAGTTTGCCAGTACTAGTTTTTGGTATTGAATCGACGAATATTATCTTGTCTGGAAGCCACCATTTTGGAAATTTATTTAACGACTTCAAGTACTCTATTATTTCATGTTCACCAATCTCTCTCCCTGGCTTCTTTACAACAAGGGCAATTGGCCTTTCGCCCCACTTTTCATCCTTAACTCCAACAACTACTGCCTCTAATACCTTCTCATATGACATGATAGCGTTTTCCAGATCAACGCTACTTATCCACTCTCCACCACTTTTAATTAAGTCCTTTAGCCTGTCTACAACTTTCACGCTTCCATCTGGATTTATCCTTGCCACATCTCCAGTCCTAAACCACCTAATTTGTGTATCGGGTTTATCGTTAAGATACATTTTAGTTACAAACGCCCCTCTTGCCACTAACTCACCGGTCGATTTTCCATCCCAAGGTAACTCATTTCCTTCTGGGTCCATTAATGTAATTTCAAACGCTGGAATTGGATAGCCTTGTTCTGACATCCTCTCTATATTATCGCTCTTGTTCACCGTAGCTATAGCCTCAGTTTCAGTCATTCCCCAAGCGTGATAAGTCTTGACTCCAAGTTCCTTCAGTTTCTTGATCAATCCTAGTGGTGGCTCAGCACCACCAGTAACTACGACCTTTAGTGGTAGATCCAGATTCTCCCTTTCCACGTAATTTACGACATCAATCCATATAGTCGGAGCTCCAACTCCCACCGTGACCTTGAATTCCTTTATCAATTTTACTATATCCTCAGCCTTAGGCCTAGGACCAGGTAAAACTAATTTTGCCCCGGTCATAAGTGACGCAAATGGTAAGTCCCATGCTGATATGTGAAACATGGGAACTATTGGCATTACTGTGTCAGAAGATGAAATACCTAGTACGTCGGCTGTTAATAGTGAGAGAGAGTGAATGAATATACTCCTATGACTGTATACAACTCCCTTTGGCTTCCCGGTTGTACCCGAAGTAAAACAAGCTATTGCACCCTCCTTTTCATCTACGTCACTGAAGTCCTTGGTCGGTTCTTGTGAATTTACGTTTTCATCATATGTTTCATCAAAGATGAAAGTAGGTAAGGTGGAATTCCTATAAGCTATGTCCTTGTCCATAAATACCGCTCTGTCACCTATTGCCTTAATTACATAATCCATTTCAGATTCGTGAAACCTCACATTAACTGTATGCAAGACTCCGCCTAGTAAAGGAACTGCGAAGTACAACTCTAAATGTCTATGAGTATTCCACGCAATTGAGGCAACTGTTTCCCCTGCTATACCATTGGCCTTCAAGAGAGATGCCAATTTCCTAACCCTTAATGCGAAATCAGAATATTTGTAACGGACTATTCCCTCATGGGTTCTAGATATGATTTCTCTATCTTTATACAATTTTTCTATTCTCCAGAAAATGGATTTAATATTGAGATTGTAGTCCATTATTGTTGAATCCATAAGTATTTATCACATTTTATTCTAATAAGTTTTTTAATTTATTGAGTTCACGTTACTACTAGGGATAAATGGCGGACCTCACTCAGATTCCAGTTAGGATTACCATCATTAGCCTAGTTCATCTAATTAGTTTTGCTATAAATTGTGAGAACTTAGACGGTAACTGAGACATTTAAATCTGCCATAGAAGATTTTGATTTATCTCTTAAAGTCATTTAGTCTACTTATTCCAGTTTTCATTATATGATAACCAACTTCAAATGCCCAATATGTCATAGAAGAAATACCGCCTTAGTGATTAGTACCCAACCTATTCTATATCTTTACCCAGAAGAGCACTTGTCTTTTCATATATGCCAAAAAATGGGATTAGATATATGTGACAAATTCATTGAAATTGCAAGTAGATATGGAACATACTCTAACGAGGCAATAAATAAACTTAGTGAAATTGTTAGCACAGTAAAAGGGCTAATAGCATCAAAGGATGTGACATTAGGTAATTTAATAAATGAGGGAGAGGAGATCATGAGAAGAGCCGAAAATTTATGTAGAGATAGGAAAAAGGATGACTACTATAAATGTCTGAGAGAAAAAGGAATTGAGGAGGGTAGACAAAAAATTATAGAAGCTATGATAAGTTTCTACTCCCAAATTGGCTTATACTCATGATAAGGAGTCTCATCTGAAGCCTCTGAGAGGACTTCCTCAATGTCTTTTTTACTTACCTCTCCCCTATATTTTAGTATTACAAAGGCCTTAAGTTCCTTGAAGTCCGGTTTAACTTCTACACTCTCTATACCGCTTATGGTCTTTAACGCCCTATTAATTCTATTAACGCAATTATTACAATATACACCGCTAACCCAAAACCTTAACTCCCCCATACTAAGATTTTTCAATATTTTGTCTATTTCTGCCATATGTTAATATGGGTTATTTATATTAATAAACTTTATATTAGTATTCTCTATGCTTGAACACTTATATTAAATAAAGCTTCTTTTAACATAGAATGCAAGAATAAAAAATCTCATCTCTCATCCGTTGATTTCTTGTAGTATTCTATGTGTTGGCCTATTCTCAATAATACTCTTACCGTAATTTACAGTACTCCTATATGCATCAGTGGAAATGAATTTCTTAAACGAGTCCAAATCTCTCCAAACGCTATAAATCAAATACTCTGATGGCTCATCAACACTCTTGTAAAGCTTAGCGTCAATGAAACCATCAGCGTTAGCCCTCAAATAACTCAAAATCTCTCTAAACTTATCCTCAAAATCCTTCTCGAAACCTCTCTTAACCTTATAATAAAAACCAACATTAATCATAACTAACACCTTATTTTCTATATACCACGTAATGATATAGGGAGATGCCCTCACCTAGCATTAGAAAGATTAGCCCTAAATCTACGCCAAATAGATTAGAGAAATATCCAGTAGCTGGTATCGTCCATATTTGCGCTGCCAATACTACTGCGTAAATAAACAATACAGCTACTAAGCCTTCCGCCAATTTCTTCTTCCACTCTGGTACTCTTTCTTCACTAATTGCCATATTCTCGCTTTTTTGTTCCGCCTTTAATGCTATGGGTGCGATCTTTTTAGTAGTTAGTACAAATATTCCTGCAAGGGGAATAAATATTCCGACCGTTAAAATTGTGGGATTAGCCAGTAGCTCGATTCCAGCTATTACAAACAGAGATGAAGCTAAGACAAATGCCAACACAGTTATAGGACTTATTGTTCCTTTTATATTTCCTTTATTATCTGTTCTTGGTTTGATCGCAGTAAGCCCTAAAGCTACTATTATGGCTGGTGGTAAATATACTAAAACTTGTTGACCAACTGGAATCTCTACGCCAGGTGTTAGGTCACCCCATATGGTTGTTTGTATTAAGTAAGTTGCCATTAGAATGCCTATCCCTACGAACACTTTCCGCTTTAATGGGTGTAAGTATTCTGTCCTATCTAGGAAAGGCACTAGGATAAGATATATTAGTGGAATAATTACACCAATAAATAAGAATATTAATACGTCGCTTGTGAAGTCCGCTATCTTATATAAGAACAGGAAGAACCATGGTGGATAAGTTGTTATATGTGCTGCAGCTGGACTGTTTGGTGGGGGAGCTGGTTTCGGATTTAAGAATGGATTCAATTGTTGCGGTAATCCATTAAGGTAGGCTAAGGCATTTGGTATTATAAGAATGAATCCCCAACTCAAGAATACTAAGGACATCATGTAAACAAAATTCCTAGGCCACCATGGATTGAATTTCTGCCACTCCTCTTTCGTATAAACAGCTGGTACTTTATCCTTAACTTTTCTGGAGGGCATCATGCCATAATGCTCTGCCATGAAGAAGTGGAAGACGAATAGTAGGCCTATTAGTGCGGTAAATATTATGTGCCATGCTAATACCCTACCGTAATCTCCAGCATCGTAATTCCCAAATAGTAACGGAATGAAGATGGAAAGGCCCGGTATACTACTAATTATACCCTCTCCTACGTCCACAGCACTAGTTGCCAATGCATCACCTATTAAACTATATCCTAAGAACGCAGTGCCCAGAGTAAGTACTAACATTATTACACCAATTATCCATAATAATTCTCTAGGCTTCTTATACGCTCCGGCAAAATAATTCCTAAACATGTGAACATAGGCTAGGATTATCATGGCGTATGCCCCATATAAATGACTGTAAAGCACTACTGAACCGTATGGTACACTATTTATAACGAACTCCGTTGAATTATATCCAGCCTGGGCATTATAATATAACAAAAGGATAAGCCCGGTTATTACGGTATAAATGAAAGCAGACGCTACTAATGCTCCTAGCCAATAGTCTACCTTGTACATATAATCTGGTGTTTTGAAGAAGGGTAAATCATCTAATCCTAGTCTCTCCTTAAACCAGTCTGATAATTTAGAGCTCATAAGAATAAATTAAGGGAAAAAGGTAAAAAGTATTAAACGTTGGACTTATGACGAGAAAGGATTCTCAGTTTCTTGCACTGTTGTCTTATCACCAACTGGACTACCAAAACTTGAGCTTAAATCTTCATTAGGATTATTTGTAGGTACCCCATTACTTCCGTTCGGATATGCTGCTACACCAACTGCACCTATGGCATATAAGTAATCAGTTGACGAATCCCATTCTAATACCACTGCTGGTAATGGTCTAACCGTTGGTCCCGTTAATACTGAACCACCATGATATGGATCATAAGTAGAACCGTGACAATCACAATGTATTAATGCCGGGACCTTAGCTTGTTTAGCTGCTAATAATGCTGCCGCCGTGAGCTGGTCTGGTTCAGATGCAGTTAACTGCGATGGACCTACGTATTGTGGAGGGTAAAAGTGAATATAAGGCGGAGTACATCCTAAATGTTGGCAAATGGCAGAATATGCTACTATTGACTTATTAGGTCCAACACCTCCAGGAAAAGTATAGGTTTTACCAGTTTGAGGAACTTCTACAATTGTAGAAGGGATCTCTACTGGTTTCCCTGAGGAATCACCTAGATTTATTAAAAAGTTTGGTTCACCTGTCATTGGATATTCAAATATAACTATAAATGGACTATTAACTGGAATTTGCGATGCTTTAATTGGATTTCCAGAAGAGTCTACCAATAACGACTTAGGGAAACCACTAGTAACTGTAACTGTTGGTGGAACCAATACTTTAAGTCCCGGTATAACACCAACTACCGCAGCAGCCGCTATCCCAAAGATTAATGATTTGAGAAATTTTCGTCTCTTTTCGTCTACACTTCCAACGTTCTTATTTGTATAGTTGAACAAATAGTCTTCACCCCTATTTATAAATTCTTTTGTATCAAATTTTGTCTTAGGATCTCTCATTTTTCTAGTTAATTTTCTAATAAATGTTAGATTAGAGTAGTCTAAGATAGGCTTATCTTCTTTATCTGACTTAAATCTAATCATTTTGAATCACAAAAAATAAATAGTAAAATATAGCTTTTATCCATTTCTCGTTGGACTTATGATGTCAATTAAACGCTTTTTACTTTCAATTTCACCAGAAGTAATTACTAAGAAACCAATTATTGGAGTTAGCATATATATTAATAAAGAGAACCCATCAATTCCAAGAAAAACAGTAGTTATTATCAAAAAATATCCAACACTTGCACCGACATTACCCTTTATTAAGGATGTAACAATACCCATTATGCTTAAACCTAACGCGATCACTAAGAGAGTAATATGATAAGGATTATACAAGGTTATTCCCAAGGTCGACGGTAATATCATATTCATTAAAATTTCCAGGTACCTATTTTGGCTTATCGTATTTTCAAAAAATAAAAATGGAATAATTGAAAGGAGGCCAACTGAAACAGCTATGTAATTTCTAGAGGATTTAATTTTGCCCCATAATATTACATATGTCAAATACCCCGCAATAGAAATTAAATAAACTGTGAGGTAGCTTATGAATAGTGCGTTATGAAATATATTAAGAAGTATTGATGCAAATATTCCAAGATTTACTAAGATTAAAGTAGGAATTAAGAGAATTGATAACAACGAGGATTTAATTAAGCCTTCAATAGTGCTTGCTAATCCTAATATAAGAATTGCCATTTCAAGAGAATATACCAAGAAAGAGTTCTCGTAGTTAGGTATTAATGTAATAAAGGGTGAGACTAGCAATATAACTGTAATGGGTATTAATGACTTATAGGTAAAGGATAAGATTATACTGACTATCAACAGAAATACGAAGTAGAAGTAGAACGAGATATTCCCTAAAACGAGAAGTAAATTTGCATTAGGGATATTAAGAGGTAAAATAGAGGGAAACATAAAGGCTTGTTTGAATGAAAACTGTAAGAGGCTGAAAATGCCAAGTAAAATTAAAAAAAGGTTTAAATTACCTTTTAATTCATCTACTATTTTCATCTTCTAAACACCACATAAAGTATTACAAGTGCTATTATAGCTATCACGACGCCAACTATTGTAACATATATTGTAGCAGAGGGTATGCTTGTAACTGTGATAACGCTAGTTGTGGTAACTGAAGTGGCAGGCGTTGTGCTGGAGGTCGTGCTAGTTGGTGGAGTAGTAACTAATTCTAACGTTAGGAAGTTTGACGTAATAGACTTGTCAAATAACGTCTCACCAAGTTTTCCTTGCCATACTGCAAACGCTACATAATAGGTTTTATCAACTGTTATATTAGGCATCCAATTTGCATAGGCCGAAGGAACTGCAAGGGGCCTAGCGAACTCTACTGTCCAATAACCATTCTGATATGTTGCTCCAGTCCATATAAAGAATAGCGATCCGTTTAATCCACTTGATGCTACTGGTGCGTACCATATTCCAGAAGTATCTACTTCATACATGTTAGTATTATTAGTATATAGTGGAACTGCAAATCCGTGATTATTAGGGTCTACATAAGATAATCCGGTTAATGATGTGTTCTGCCAGAGATTTGCTTTAAATGCAGGATCATAAGTTGCGTTGTTCCATGTAGCCCCGGATACCCACATCCATATATTTGCTGCGCCTCCAGACTGTACTAAAGAGCCTCCGGCATCTTTAAAAGTCACACCATCAAATGTTTGGCCAGGAGCTTTGCCACCAATATTCATCCCATCTTTAGTAGGTGGTATTACACTACCCATATACCACATTATAGCAGCTCTATCTGGATAATACCACGTTGAGTTAGTGTAATAACCATAAAACATTCCATCTGAATAAAGAAGATCTTCCATTGGTCTTAGGGAATGCCATAATATTATTGTACCATTAGACATTACGCTAATTTGTGTATTGTTTGGAGTTGGTAACAAGATTCCAGAGTAGTTTAATACTAATCTCCCTTGTATAGTATTTCCATTAACTATTGAGAAATAGTTAGTATAATTCTTTTCTATCGTATAAGTAGTACCAGGTGTTAGCATTATTTGTCTAAACAAACCTGGACCAGACGCTGGGGGATAAAGTGCTGCTGCGGCTGCTGACCAGGCGCCAAATGCGGGTTCTGGAGCGTACCATCTTTCTAATATTATTATCCAAGATCCATTCCATACTGCTTTGACAAGAAGATAATGAGTAAGCCCAGAAGTTGGCGCCATTGGTATATTTGCAGTTAATGAAATGTTAATCCATGGTATTTGGTTCCAATAACTTGCAGATCCAGGATTTGACAAATCTGCACTACCAACGACTTTATAAACGGGAATTTGCGGGGAAGTCTGAGCCATTGGAACGTTTGCTAATCCCATTATAATAGCTAAAAATGAAGCAAGTAGAAGAACGCTTAATGTGTATTTTGACCTTCTCTTAATGCTCATCCTCTCACAAAAGTGCTTAAGCAAATGTTACTATTAAACATAAATCGTTGGACTTATGAGCAATGTAACGAGATGCGTTTAAGATAATTTTTCTCCTAACTTTGCTTATTATCTTTACCAATCTAAAGTTAACTTATTAACCTTTAAGCTTAAGTTAAAAGTGATGAAGGCTCTCGCATTTGATAAGAACGGAATAGAAAATCTAAAGTTTACAGATTATAGAGATCCAGAAATAGGTAATCATGAAGTATTAATAAGAGTGAAACTGGCTGGCGTAAATCCAGTTGACTATTATACTGTTGAAAGACTAAAAGCGAACCCGATACCACATATACCCGGAGTTGAATTTAGCGGGGAGATAGCTAAGGTTGGAGATCATGTTAGAAGTGTAAGTGTAGGCGATAAGGTTACAATTTATGGTAGAATATTTGACGGAACCTGTGACATGTGTATGGCTGGATATGAAACAGTTTGTAGAAATGGTGGGAGAATAGGAGTTGACGCTAATGGTGGATGGGCTGAATATATTGCAGTTGAAGAGAAGTATGTGTTTAAGTTACCAAATGAATATACGTGGGAAATGGGATCAAGCTTGACAGTAGCTGCTTTAACAGCTTATCACGCATTAAAGGAAGCACAATTGAGGCCGTCACAAACACTAGTTATATTTGGGGCATCTGGAAATACTGGAATGTTTTTGGTACAATTGGGTAAGAAGTTTGGGGCAAAAGTAATAGCTGTATCAAAAAAGAGCTGGTTAAGGGAATACGGAGCCGATTTTGTAGTTGATTATAATGAAGTAGAGGAAAAGGTGAAGGAAATTACAAATGGTAAGATGGCTGACGTAGTTGTGAACTCCTTAGGAGAACAACTTTGGGATAAGAGCTTTTCAGTTGTAGGGATTAGGGGTAAGTTAGTCACCTTCGGAACATTGTTAGGTGGTAATGTGAAGGTTGATTTAAGTCAGTTATACAGTAAGCACATTAGTATTCTAGGTGTTAATAGGGGTAATAGGAAGGACTTTGTAGAGTTATTAGACATTTGTAAGGATTGTAAAGTAAAGACATGGAAGATATTTAAGTTAGAGGAGGGTAAACAAGCTCTGAAAGAGCTTTTCTCTAAAGAGAGGGATGGTAGAATTTTCCTATCTCCTTAAAATTTCTCCAACTAGGAAAGATGGAAATCCTTGTTTTTCCGCCTCTTGAAGGACATCTTCTACTTCCCTTTTTTCACCTATTACAAGTACTAACAACTCTGACTGTAATGGGTCTTGAATAAAGGGAGCAGTCTCCTTCATGATTTCTGCATACCACGGCGTTGGTAATTGGATTTTCAGTGAATAATTTGGAAATAAATTATCTATATTATTAATTCCTACTCTAGTAATATTTATTGGTAAAATGTTACTATTTAATCTCAATATTTTAGTTGCCCTACTCAAAGTCTCTTCAGCTAACTCATAAACGTAATTAATACCAATACCTCTCTTCTCAAGATATTCAATATTTCCATTTAGTGCCTTATAAAGCAACTTCACTGGCAACATTCCTCCTGGTCTGTTTATCATACCAACCTTCATTCCTTCCTTAACTTCCACATATCCCCTATCTGCAAAGCCCCATACAAAACCTACCATATCATCCTTAGTTTCGATTTCATACCACTCAACTCCCCATGTTGTTATTAAATTAGATAGTGTAGCTCTTAGTATTTCCTTGTTCCTTTCAGGGTGTATAACATCAACGAAAAGTAAACCCTCACTACTGGCCATAAGTAATCTATTACCTTTAGACGTGGAGATTTCCTTTTCGTAAGTGATTTCTCTAGTAGAGGGATAAAAGAACTCACAACTTTTGTCCTCTCTCATTCCCATTTTAATACACAAGTTTATCTTAAGGTCACCGCTTAACTCTCCGTTAGAGCTGATGATCTTCATATTTGGTAATACCTTTTTCTGGCAACCATTTAGGAGTAGGACTGGATGAAAACCATGTCTAATTAATTTGGAAAGATTAAGGAAAAATTTTCTCTGTAGGTCAATCACCTTGGTTTGACCTCTACACTAAAGTATTTGCTTATGTAGGGGCACTTGTGAAATATATGAACTCCCTCATCTTTACAATCTGCAGCTAGCGCATAAGGTTCACCTTTTTCGTCAAAGCTTATAATAGCTTTGCAACCTGTAGGAAGAACAACTGTTGGAAATGCTTTCAGTATGAACCTAGCGAGCAAACGTTGACTGAACTCATCTAATTCCTTTGCCTTGGGTAACATAAGGCTTATTACAGAAAGTGGATGATTAAAACAAACACTTATTAGTGAAATTTCATATTTTTTCAAAAATTGATTCAACGTATCTAAAAATGATCTAATCTCATTCACGGAACCGTCATACTTCCATGCTTCTTTAAGCTTTTGAAGAGCTTGTAAACGGATATTCTCCTTATTTGTTAAATAGTATGCAAATGCTAGACCACGTGGAGTAATTGTAAATCCCTTCTTTTGTTTTGTCACTAGACTTAAGGATTTTAAATTAACTAGTATACGCCATACTGTAGCCATTGGAATATCTGAGATTTTAGCTAATTTGTATGAAGTTAGATAGCCATATATTACTAAGAACTCTAATACTACAGTGTCCCTCTCATCGAGGATTTTGATACTCATCAATAATAAATATATTATGTTAGTTTATATATTCTTATTATCATGATTTAGGACAAAAAAATTTTTATGTTTCTCTAATCAACTAACACTACTTCTTAAATTACTTAGCTTTTCTAAAAAATTCTAAATCTAACATAGAAAAATAGTAGAAAAAGGATATTACTTTCAACCTCTCCAGCCGAAGGAACCAATTGGAATTGGCTGATTGGAGACTGATTGGAATGGAGTCATTGGGGATAGTTGATATGCGTATTGGCCAGCAAATAATACATCAGCTCTCGCTAGAAAACCAGCAACTAACGCAAATATTGCAGCTACAACTATTACGTATTTAATTGCAGTCGGCAAATCAATTATTGGCATTGGACCCGTAGCCGATTCTGGAGCCTTTTGCTTCATTCCGAACATTAAGAACCTAGTAATTGACATATAACCTATTCCAGATATGATCAAGGTAATCGCAGATAGTGCCATATCTACATAGAAAGTAACTTGAGATAACAAATACTCATAAGCTACTTGATTGAAAACGTTCAAGTAATTAACGTTGGCTAGGAATAGGAACCATGTTGCTAAAATTGCAATGCTGGAGTAGAACATCAACTTAGTGAGCGTTATCCTAGCCCTTACAACATCCTCACTTTTACCTACTAACGATACTAGATATCCAAGTCCACTAGAAGCGAATATACCATCAGCTAAATAGAGGGCTGGTAACCCACCGTTATTCCAGAATGGTATTCCAGTAGTGGCTGCCAATTCAAATCCACTATAAGTTGTGGAAAATATTCCTGCAAATACGCCTAATATAGCAATTACACCCCTAGCCCATTTATTCTTAACGTTAAGTAACGAAATTACCATGTATATAAACGAGAAAAGTAACAGTCCACCTACGAATATAATGCCCCTGGCCATCCATGAAAATGCAAAATAGAATAATGCTTCAGCTGGGGCAAGTATTGCCGCTGTTGGTCTACCTAAATCCATATCGAAAAACAGTAAGGCTAAGATGGACGCGACAAAAGCAGCTACCGATGCCCTTCTGTTGAAAGCCCTATACTTTCCAGTTACTTCCATTAAACCTATTATGGCCATTAGCATACCGGCTATCTCTGTGAAGTATAACGCTAATGCTACGTACTCTCCCCATAATGGATACTGATTTATCTGAATGATAGGAGATTGTACCCCAAAAGACGTACTTGGCGCAGGTGCAGTAAATAGTCCCATTTTTATCCTTTATAAAGTTGACTAATAATTTAAATAAAGTTTCATTTCACTCTTCCGATATGTTCACTTGTACATATTTTTAAATAAACTTTTTTGCTAATATAATTGTATATTAAAATGTGGAGGATGTCATTAAGAAAGCTGAGGAACTATTGGAAAAAGGCAACTATAACGAAGTTTTGAGAATCTTGGAGAATTTTGAAAATGTGGAAGCGTACTTGCTTAGGGCTGAAGCCTATTTGAGAATGGGTAACTTCAAAGCGGCTTTGGCGGAATTAGATAAAGGTATTCAAACTTTTCCCTTCAGTTACCTAATATTGTCAGCTAAGGCTGAGATTTTGGAGGATGAGGGAAGACTGGAAGAGGCGTTAGAGAACATAAATAAGGCGTTAGAAATTTTGCCCTTTTCCTCTGAATATCGATTCATAAAGGCTAGGATATTGTTTAAATTAGAAAGGTATGAAGAAGCTAATATCGAGTTAACGGAAGTCTTAAGGATAAATCCAAGCAACGTTGACGCTAGGGTCATGAAAGCGTTTTGCTACTACAATATGGGATTAAAGTTAGATGCGTTATCAGAGATTAATCGCGCGTTAAATGTTAGAAAAGATGATCCATCACTTCACGAGTTAAAGGGTAAAATATACTTTGAGACTGGATTTTATAAGCTAGCCTTAAGCGAATTTAAGATAGCTGCTCATTACGAGCCCAATAATCCAGATCACTATTATAATGCTTCGTCTTGCTATTATAACTTAAAAATGTATAATGATGCTTTGACGTTCATAGATTTAGCCCTATCAAAGGGTGAGAAAGCTAATTACCATCTATTAAAGGCACTAATACTTAAAGAACTTAAAGCTGAATTTTCCAAAGAAATAGAAAAGGCCTTTGAGTTAGATCCATCAACCAAGGCAATTATAGAAGATATTTTCAAAAAATAGGAAATATGTTTAGTAGGAAATATCGGTAAAATGAAATGAATATTTAAATAAATAACACACGGAAGTGAAGAAAGAGGTCTAATGTTAAAGTTAAGTAGAAGGGACTTTCTCAAGATATCTGGTGCAACTGCTGTAGCAACTGCGTTAATTTTAGGAGGTAATAGTGTAGCGAAGAGGATATTTGATAGTGTTTCTGAGACGAATTACACTCTTAATTATCCTAGTGACGAAATCGTATACACTAATTGTTTCCAATGCTTAGGTAGGTGTGCAATAGAAGTAGTTAGGACTCCTACAGGTTTCCCCAGATATGTGACTGGAACAATAGGATGGCACATAAATGATGGAGGAGTTTGTCCAAGAGGTGCAGCTGATGTCTTCTATTACTTTGCTCCGTCTAGACTTAGATATCCCTTACTGAGAGCAGGAGAAAGGGGTTCTGGAAAGTGGATCGCTGTTGACTACGATACCGCGTTTGATATATTGGTAAATGGTACATCTGCACAAAGTTGGAGTAAACTGGGATTAAATCCCCAACAATTAGGCATTGGAAACTTCCCTGGATTGCTTAAAATTAGAGAAACAAATCCACATGCTTTAGCATTTTGGGAAGGAAGAGATCAATTAATACCCGCTATAACGGGTGGATATTTCTCAGCAAATTTCGGTACAGCAAACGCAGCAGCTCACGGTGGTTTCTGCTCAATGAATGTTTACACTGCTGGAGTTTACGTTACCGGCGCTCCAGTATGGGAGTATGCAGGGCCAGATGAGGAAAGATCACAATACTTTATTTTAGCCGGGCTAGCTGGAGATCATTTCCCTAACTGGATGAGAAGGATAATTGCTAGAATAAGGGAGAATGGTGGAAAGGCGCTCACAATAGCCCCCGAGAGGTATGGATTTTATTCAGTTTCTGATGAACATCTCTTCGTTAATCCGGCATCAGATGGAGCACTAGCAATGGGTTGGATAAGGGTTCTTGTTGATTTCCACTATTACGTATACAAGGTTTCTCAAGGACAAAGAGTACTTAACCCAATAACGTTACAGCCAGTCCAACAAGCTGTAGATCCGGCCTCTGGTCAATTATGGATGCAAACAATAACCACATCCGGTCAAGTAGTAACTCTATCAAGTTTAGGTGATATTCCCTCTACAGCAGTATTCCCACATATTGATGAAGAATTCTTAAGGTATTACACTAACTTATCTTGGCTAGTAATTGTAAACTCAAATCCACAAAACGGTGACTGTTTAGATCCCACAGATCCTACAGCTGAGAATAACGTGGGACTTCACGTAAGAATGCCCGTAAGTAATCCACAGTATAGTAGTAATAATCCTTGGCTAGAAGCAATAATGGGAAGCGATGGTAATGTTTATGCGTATGTTGACACTCCATGGCAGAAAGGTGTTATGCCAGTACTTACTTTAGATGAGTTACCACAAAATATGCAATCACAGATCGTTCAAGTACCTTATAAACTAAAGAACGGAACAGTAGTAAAAGTACCAGCCATTCAGGTTACCGTTCCTAAAGCTTTAGGTTCTCAAGAGACAATTACCTTAACGGCTACTACGGCATTTGAGTTATTAAGGGCTGAGTTATTTAACTACGACCCATACACACCCTCATCACAAACTCCACAATATGGTGCACTAAACGTCGCATCAGTTACTGGAATTCCACATCAAACTGTAGTGAGAATTGCTAATGAGATTGCTAATGTTGCTTTCCAAAAGGCGATATACGAACCAGCTAAGTGGGTAGACTATTTAGGAAGATTCCATGACCACGTGATAGGTAGGCCAGTTTCAATTTACTTCATGAGAGGTTTAGCTGCTCATGCAAATGGTTTTATGAGTGCTGCATCGCTTTACTACTTAGTGTTAATGGTAGGTGCGTGGGATAACCCGGGCGCTGATCTGTACAAATATCCTTATCCGCACTACTTCCCCGGTCACGCAGTACCACCGCATCCCTTGGCTAATGCTCCACAAATAGACCCAAGTGTTGCAAGTGCGATACAAGGGCTAAATCTAACAATACCCAAGGGTAGGAGTGGGTTCTTGAAAACTGAATACATATATAATGATGGAACAGTAGATATAAAGAATGTAACTGTGGTAGGAGCTGGGCCCTATGGATTTCCAGATGGGCCAGATGATTTAGTAATTTATAAGACTGGAAGACCATTATTAGTAGACAGAGGTTATTCTTGGGAACTACCACTAACAACGCAGAGGTCTATTTCAGCTGTAGTACCTACCTCATATCTTATGAACAAGTATCCAAAGCAAGTTATACCATATACGATAAATGCCATGATGTGGTACATAACATCACCGTTCTGGAATAACGCATATAATCTTGCAGAAGTTCTTCAAATGGTAACTGAAAAAGATAGCAATGGAAATTACATCATTCCATTTACAGTCTCATACGACTTGTTCATGCATGAAACCGATAACGTCGTTGATCTAATTATGCCAGACTTATCATTCCTTGAAGTATATGGTTTCCACAGTACCTTTGATAGACCCACTTCATTACCTCAAGGTCCTTCTGATTCGTTGAACTGGCCCGCATTACCCTCATTATACCCCGTATTAAGTACTGGTGACACTCTATTAACATTACTATGGATATTAAGGGCATATCCAAGCCAGAATACAATAGACCCCACGAAGAACCCATTCTATACAACTCAAGATCCTATCACGGGTGGAGACCTGGTTAGCCCTATAACGTTGCATGACCCAATCACCGGAACTACAATTCTACAACAAGGTCAGCCCGGATTAATATCCACCGGAATGTTCATATTAAAGCAAGGGATATTATTGGCAGGTTATGGTGACAAGTTCCAGTACATTTTGACAGACGCTAATGGTAAACAATCACCCAATCCTCAGCAATTAAAGCTCTACGCCTCATCAGTACCAAACAATTCAACGCAAGATGCTGTAATAAATCAGATACTAAGTAGTGTACCCAGTGGACAAACATTTTCCACGGCTCCAACTTACAAGATTGGCACTAGCAATAGATCAAGCGGAATAGAACATTACTTTAGGATTCCAGTAGAGTTTCAACCTAAGTTACAATCAATGTTACAGACCATAATCAATAAATACGCTGCAGGAAACATGACATTGGACGATATCAATCCCGGTTATGTTAAAGTAGGAAAAGGAGGGGCAGTATACGTATTACCACCTTCAATAAGATACATGAGAAACGTTAATATGTTCTACTTCCTTGGATGGGGAGCTTACATGCCCGGAGCTTATGGATCAATAGGTCTACCATACTTACATAGAATATACTTAGAATACTTACAGAAGTTTAGATTAGCCGCTGCTGGAAAATGGACTGGTTATAATGCTGCCTATTACTACTACTATCTAAAAACTAAGAATAGCAGCTTCCTAGTAAGATCACAGCTTCCTAATGATAGTTATGGTCAAGCTCTACAAAAGAATATTCTAGATTACTTCAGACCATTTGGTGGTTACTATCCCGTACCGGCATGGCAGTCAGATATAACTTCTGATGGAATAGATCTAAGTCAGTATCCGTTAACCTTCTTCGTTAGAAGACATGATAGAATGTACCATTCGTGGTCTTACGTAGTACCATGGTTAACTGCAATAATGCCATACACACCAGTAATGCTAAGTGCAGCAGATCCCTATGTTAAGAGCATGGGAATCCAAAGTGGTGATATGGTACAGTTTGAAGCAGTTAACCAACCGTCTAGCGGAGGACAAAGAACTACTATTACCGCAATTGCCTTCTTAGATAACGCAACAAGGCCAGGTACGGCATGGGTGATCGTATCGTCGCAAGCCTTACCAGGCTTTAGAAGCCAAGCAACCAATTCACCACAGGTTAAATATAGCATACTTAACAATTGGGCTAATATCTCTTATATGCCTCCATCCAGAGGTGGAATATTAGATCCTGTGAAAGATAATGCGTTCCCAATATTATATCTTGATCCAATTACTGGACAAACTTCATGGCATGATAGTAGAATAAGAATTGTGGGCAAAAGTGCATCAACACAAGTTCAAGTAGTCTCCAATAAGTTCACTTACATGGGCCAAGACTTTTCAAACCAAGATATACTTAGCGTAATAGTAAGCCAAATGGGAGGTCAAATAACAGTAAATAATACGCCATCACAACCAACATTTGCACAACCGATCGATATTCCACATCTGAGATTTGACGTTAATAATATTACGTCAACTAGTCTATGGAGTTATGTTGCACCTGGTTCGTTAGCCCCAACTTATACTATAGGGCAATATAAGATAAGATACGGGTTCGCAACAGAACCCTCTTCCTCTTAAGGTGATAGATATGTCTTCTCCCCAAAATACGACTACACCCCAAATTAAATTAGATATAAGACAAGGTGGGGTTCAACATGCTCCACCGTTCAGCTTAAAGGCAAACTACGCCATAATAACGGATTTAAACAAGTGCTTTGGTTGTGGAGGCTGCCAGATGTCATGTAAGGAATGGAACACATCGGGAATGTTTGGACCAATACCAGATCTAAATCCATACGGAGAATTAGACGTCATGTTCTGGCTAAGAGTACTCTATGTAGAAGTGGGAACATATCCCCAGACAAAGGTCTACAACATACCAATAAACTGCTTCCACTGCATAAATGCACCTTGTACCGAAGTTTGTCCAGTAGGTGCTACATTCAAGAGGACTGAGGATGGTATAGTTTTAGTTGACTATGAAGAATGTATAGGGACTAAATACTGTATTTATGCATGCCCATACGGGAACAGATTCTTCGATTATGTAGAAGGCGTTACAAAGAAGTGTACCCATTGCTTCGATAGGATTTATGATCCTACATTACCACCAGAGGAGAGAATACCAGCGTGTATCCACGGATGTATGGTTCAAGCAAGAATTTGGGCTAATATCCTAGACCCAACTGACCCTGGTACGATCTTATTCTACGATAAAGGAGGATTTGTAATGGGGCCTGAAACTGGAGCACAGCCTGCAAGTGGCTATTTACCATGGCGTAGCAAATACGCTGAAAGTGATGTCCAATTACTTAGTGAGGCTGAGTATTATAACGTATGGACTGCTAATGGCGTTGTACAACTTGGAGCTCAAGGGAACAACTCTACATATACTGAAGGTAATGGCTCAAATTCTAATTCAAGTTCATAATTTTTTTTATTTGGTGATTTATATTGTCAGTTTCCGTCTTGTTAAACGTTAGGCATGCGTTATACGATTTATTCGCGGATCTCTTCCTTTATAAGTTTGGAGAAGATGACTATAAACAGCTCTTGGAGAAGATTGACGTAGTGGATAGAGAACTAGGTAAACAATTGGAAGAGGTTATGGGGATAAGAGTTAATGAAATAAAAAGGGTTTTTAGTGAGACTAAAAGGTCAGATTATCTGTTGGAATACTCAACATTATTCCTTTCTGGATTTGGAGTTAAACCCTTGTTGCCAGTGGAAAGTAAGAGATTATTTCAGCTTATAGGAGAGAAAGTTGCCACTTTCAAGTACACTGACGTTATCAGGTTCTACAAATCCAAGGGGATTGTTATGAAATTCTCATCCCAATTTAATCCTGAACCTGATCACGTTTCTTCTATTTTCGCATTCATGTCTTTGCTTATTGAGGAGGAGTATGAGCACAGAAGTGAAGGAAGAGATCCGTTTAAAATAGTACAAGATGAGAAGAATTTCGCACTAACCCATATTTTCTCGTGGATTCCCGATTGGATCAATGACGTAATTAACGATCCGAGATCAAATATATACAAAATTGTATGTTCTGAATTGGCTAAGTTTCTTGAATTTGAGAGAAAATATTTAGGTGTAAATTAATGTTAAACGCTGGATTAATAGTATCGAAAAAAGCTAGGGAGATAATAGGGGATGAGATACTAAAGGAGGTTTTTGAAGAGGCTAAACTATCTTATGTTGCTGAGATGGGCGATTACATAATAGATGACGTTAAGAATAATGAGCTGAAAGCTTTGTTAGTAGTTAGTGAAAATGGAAGAGAAAGATGGATGGAGGATATAGATCAGAAGTTAGGAATTTCGCCACTAGCTATTCTTATAATACCTCCGAGCTGGTTTAAAGATAAGACTAAGGAGTACGTTTTTACCTTACTTACGGCATATTCTTTGAGAGTAGAATTAATGGATTTAGCTTATAGAGTTCAACCTACTCCCACTTCCTCGGTCTCCAGAAGATCACTGCTTAAATTGAAAACATACGAATACAAACCATACCCAGTACTATTCGATGAAGTTCACGCAGAAAGGGAAATAAATAGAGCGATTGAGTCTTGCCCTCAAGGATTAATAGTTAAAGCTCCAGAAGGTCCATCAGTGGGTTATCCAGAGAGATGCAGTGTATGTGGTTATTGCTCCGCGAGTTCATACTTAGGGTATCTTGAAATTCCAACAGCGACTACGGATCAAGTAGTGAGTTTCATTAATGCAATAGTTAACTACTATGAGGATAAACAAGCTGCATTATTGTTTACAGACTCAATAATGGACGAGGTACCAGAAGGCATATTCCCATTCTTAATGCCTTGTACTGCAGGAGTTCACGACTCCTTCGTTCTTGCATCATGTGCCGCTGGAATAACTCCTATAGTTCACGTTTCATCAAAATGTGGAAGTAGGGATATTGCGTTAAAGAGATTAGACGAATTACCATCTCATTTTCCCGGTACTAGTTTCACCATTAGTAAGGCTAAAGATGACGAGGAGCTTAAAAGCACACTCCTCTCTATTAAGTGGACACAACTTAGTAGATCCGAAATACCCCTAGACGTTATTTTACAGCGTAGTAGGAGAAGAGCGCTCCTAATATGGTCCATAGAAGAGATGTCGAAAAAGGTTAAATTAAACGAAGACGATGTTGTCCCAGAAGTTTATAACGTAGAGGTGGATCCAAACAAGTGCGTATTATGTGGAGTGTGTGTAAGGGCTTGTCAAATGTTAGTTCCCGAATTAAAGGGTAATAATACTTTAGAGTTAAGCTATAATATACCTTATTGTATTGGTTCACAACGATGTGTTAGGAATTGCCCAGAGAAAGCCGTAGTAGTAACTGGTTTCGCCAAGATTTCTGACCTTAAAAAGAAAGTTGTAAATAAGGCAGAGGTGGCAAAGTGTAGATTCTGTGGAAAACCATTGGGTTCAGAGAAGATCAAGACTAAGGTTGATACTCTACTAATACAATATGGATTCGCTGGAACTGCACAGTATACTGATGTCTGCAATGAATGTAAGCAAAAAATATTAACTAAGATCTGGTTGGAGAAATTGTTAAGTGGTAAGAAATGATACCATACATTATTGACTTAGATGCAATCTTCGATCTATCCTCTATTGAAATCTATAGACTAATCACTTCATCCCTCTCAAATGTAAGACACTATCCACCTAAGGATTTGCTGAAGACAGTAATAGGAGATCTCGATATTTCTAAATTTAAACCCTACCCTGACTCACAGTATTTAGAAGAGTTAAATTATAGGGCTAGAATTTACGTTGTAACTAACTTACCTAAAATAGACGCTAAATCACTTCTTTTAAGACATAACATAGACACATTCGTCCAAGACGTAATAACACCAGAGGACACTAATAAATACTTTCCCTCAAAAGAGGTCTTAATGTTCATATCCAGAAAAGCTAATTCACCATTAGGCTCAATTACTTTCATTACTCCCCATATAGATTACGCTATTCTTATAAGTAACATAGGTGTGAGAGCTATTTTAATTCGTAACTTAATATCATTGCCCAAAGACATAAAGGTAGAGATAAGGAAGAATCTAATTGAGTTGGTTGAGATTACAGCACAACATAAGGTGGAGTCTGGAATGGGGGATTCAGCGTTGAGGTGTTAGGAATGGTTAGTGATACTGAATTATTCAGTTGGTTTAAAGAGCTTGGGATGAAGGTAGAGCAAATTAAAAGCGGTGACCTATATTTTCACTTTACAGTATCACCTCCAATGGGCGGTCTTCCGGTGTCTGTTATAAGACCTAGACAAGATTCAACATACTACATAGTGGCTGTATTACTAGAGTTAGATCAAGAGAAATTAAAAAACAGTCCAAGATTAGTTGAACAAATCAAGAAAGAGTTATTGAGAATGAATGTAGAATTCTTCTTCACTCCTAATGATAAGGAACCGAAGTCGATTCAGGTGGCTAGGCTAATGTTTACAGATGGATTAACTAAAAACGAAGCCTTAAATAACGTAACTCTGGTTAAGAACTCGGCCTTATTAGTATTACAGCTTTTAAATGAAAGTTGAAAACTCTTTGACTTCCTAATACGTTTTCACTATGGATGGATTATATACTCTATATAGCAATGCTTAAAATCTATACGTTACATTTTAATATATGAAAAAGTTGTTAATTCTAATAATACTAATCCCACTTTTATTGATAAGTGATACCTTCCATGCAAATACCTCAATGCCAATAAAACACGTTATTATAATAATAGAAGAGAATCACTCATTCGATAATTTATTTGGGACTTATCCATTTGGTTACCCACCAATTATAAACAATATTACGCTCTCTGTGATGTGGCCGGATGGACTATACGATAACTACATACAGCTTGAAGACACTAGAAACGGAGTCCTTGGTTGGTTATCAGTACCCACAATCCCTTGGTTACCATTGTCGTATTCCCATCCATATTACGCTAATGCTTATGATACACTAGATCCTTCTGAAGGTTGGACTATATACCATGGAGATTACTGGTTTGGAAAACCAATTGGTTTCGTATTTTACTCCGGTACACAGTCAATGGCCTACTTTTCTTATCAACAAGCGGGAATACTTTGGGATTACGCTGAGGAATACACGCTAGCTGATGCTTACTTCTCGCCGGTATTAGGATTGACTGAACCAAATAGGGTAGCTTATTTAACCGGATTTCCTCCTGACTTCTTCAGCGATGAAGCGTATAACGTAGTACCTTTCAACGAGACCATAATGTATCAGCTAGAGAAGGGTAATATAAGTTGGGGTTATTTCGTTTATGACCTTAATGGAATACCATGGCCTCTAACCGCATTTACGGGAATTAATATGACTTATATTTACGATTTATCAGTGTTCTTTAAGGATTTAGAGAATGGTAGCCTTCCAGCCGTTAGTTGGGTGATGTTCTTAGGAGGTAATAGCGATAAGTATGATATGCATCCGCCCTATAATGTTACTGCTAGTGAAATGGAACTTGTTAAAGTAGTTAATGCTGTAATGGAGAGTAAGTCTTGGAACTCCTCTATAATATTTATAACCTTTGATGAGGGCGGTGGGTATTATGATCACGTAGTTCCTCCTGCAATTAATTATTACGGGCTAGGGCAGAGAGTTCCGTTACTTATAATTTCACCTTATGCAAAGGAAGGTTACGTGGATAATTACACCATCTCCGGTTATACGTTACTGGCATTTATTGACTATAATTGGCATTTACCGTGGTTAACTAAATACGTGGAGAACAGTGACTTGCAAGGATTATTACAAGCGTTTAACTTCTCATCTAAGCCAAGATCCCCTATCATTCTCTCGCCAAATAATTGGACTTATCCGATTCCATTACAACATCCTATCCATTATGGTTACATTGCTGTAGTTACTAACGATTACAAAAGTTATGCTACAGTGTACCCTGCACCTTCATTGAAATATATATTGCCTCTAGAAATAGTCGGAATCATATTAATAATAGGGAGGAAAAAGTTACTGACTCCTATAGGTCTCATAGTGTTACTGATTGTGCTTGGAATTTCGACTTATTATTACACTTTTTATAATTTATATAGTTTCGTCGCTGAGTTTTACGTATATTCGTCACTGATAGGAGTACTTGGAGGAACAGCATTATTAGTTAGGAGGAGAAAGAAATGAACAAGCGTTTCCCATTTCATTTTTTTACCTTCCAATTTTGAGGGACTAGAGACAATTTCTTCTCCTTTTTAACATCAAATTCTAAAAACGGAAGTTTTGATATGATCTTTAGGATGATTAATGTGATTATTCTCAACCTAATTACCATTTTTAGTCTCAGATTCTATAGAACATGTTTTAAAGTTGACATTAATACTGATTTTTAGTTATGAGTATCATATTAGTAGCAGTTATTCTAATTTCCCTCGGTTATTCAAGATTTTGAGCACTATCGATGAAGTTTTTAATTTTGCATTTGGTTGATTGAAAAGTGGGAAGTCCGAGAAGAAGCCGGACATTGCCAGAGTGATTTCATTAAATCCTTCAATTCCTTAGTTGGAATACTGGAGATGAAAGGATTGAGCAGAAAGGTGGAGGAGTTTCTCCGGTTCGTTGAGAAACGTTTAGGGAATACACTAGGTTTAATGAAAACTTATAAGTTACGTTAAAGTAGAACAACTGCTAATATTAATATTAATTGAATATTCAAATTGTAAGGTAGCATTTATTATCTCATTTTTACCAATCGTAAGGGAGTGATAGAGGTTGATATTTTTATAGTCTTTTTCTTCCCACGAGGAATCAATGTGAAACTAGAGAGCGAGTAAAATCAAGTATTACAAGAGAAAAAGAAATAAACAAGTAAGGAGAAAACAACATAAGCCTATTAGATACAAGGCGGATAAAACCTCATTAAAGAAGGCTAGTTGTGAATCACCTATAAAAAAAGAGGTGACAAAAACCCGAGTAGGAGGTTGTAACCAAATTACTCTAGGGAGTCAAGTAGTTAATATTATGCAAGAAGGACATGGTATTATGATAGCAAAGAATATAGAAGAGTACATGATTGACGCCTACAAATTCTCGATTTCCCCATGTTTGTTAGAGGTGAAACACGTAGTACCTTCTAAGAGCACAGTATTTTACAAGAGGTTACAGAAAACAGTTGTTGGTGAGGAGCCATGCGATGCTAAGGAAGTTTTTATATCTATTTCCTCTTATATCACATAGATGGGTTCGTACGAAAAAGCATCTTTACTCTGCAAGAGAGCATTAAGTTATTTAAAAGTTGCTAAAGATATATTTAATGAAGGTCTTTATGATGTTGCTGCAACAAACTGCCAAATTTCTGCTGAACTGTTAATAAAGTCTACTTATCTATTTCTTGGATACACATATCCGGAAACTCATAATATTAAGAAACTTTTAAGTGATTTAGCTAACTTAACTAAACTAGAGGAGGTAAGCAAGCTAATTAAGGGAAAGAGAAAGGAGCTCAACTTAGTAGAGCTTAGCAGATTTGAAGGTCAGTATTCACTAGTTAATGTTGATTCAGAATTTACTGCAGATTGTTTAGATACAGTAGAAAATAGTATATTAACCTCTAGTAAAGAAAATATGGGGGGATAAATGGTGTGGGGACTAGATTATATAAAATACTTAGAAAACAACTGGAGGAAGATTGTTGAAGAGGTTAAATTAGTAGCTAAGAAGTTTGGAAAAGTTGATAAAGTAATAGTATTTGGGTCGGTAATTAAGGGAAAAGTAACTGGGAGTAGTGATTTGGACATAGCAGTATTTTATGACGAAGAGTTAACAGATAAGGAGAAGATAAGGAGAGCTCTAGAAATACTTAATGAAGTAGATGAGGAAGTAGTTGTGATAAATATTCAAGTACTTGTGAAAAGCGAAGAAGATTTCTTCTTAAAGTTTATTGGAGAATACGTAGAAATATAATATCCCTACTCTTACGACGTCAGTATGAGAATCTCATTTTTCGCGTAAAAATGAGATGGGTGAAATACAGAAAAAGCCTAAAGGATATTTAATATGTAATTTAGAGAGTGTTATTAGAAATTTGCCTTATATCCTTTAATACATTTTCCATTTCCTTGAATAGTTAGTTAATAGGCTTTTCTATGCAGTTATCTTTTATCTTTTTTAACTTCTTTTTGTATTTATCTTATTAATTAGTGGAATATTCTAATTTATCATTGAGATACAATGACAGAGCAGATAACTAGAAGACTTTTTAACCCATTGCAAATTAAACATTATAATGCCGCGGTAGCTCAGCCTGGCCAGAGCGCTGCCCTGGTAAGGCAGAGGTCCCGGGTTCAAATCCCGGCCGCGGCTTGTAGGGGGGTACCCCCTACCACCCCCAAATAGGGGGACACCCCCTACAACCCCCAATTTCAATTTTAGATGAGTTTCCACGATATCAATTAAAGGACCGACGTAAGTTTCCCTTAACTCACCGTTTACCGTTTCCAACTTATAGACATAATACCGCCCTTTTCTTTCCCTTAAGATATAATCGCCGAACTTATATCTACGTTGCTTTTCGCTCATTTCGCCTCAAGTATTATGGTTGCCAATTCGCATTTAAAAGCTTTGGCAACCCGTAAATTTTTGCCGTTAAAACGCGTAGAGTTGAAAGAAGACGGCAAAGAATCCGCACTTTTGTAAAAAATTAAATTTCAAAAAATTCAATTCCTTACTCTCCATTTCCCTTCCCCTACTTCCTCGATAATTCCCCTCAACTTCAACACGTCTTTCCAGAACCTCTTCTCTCTGGCTGAAACTGTAATCTCAAGTATCTTATTCAATGTAGCATCATCAACCTCATCATACTTCATCAGCTTTGACTTGATATAGTTCATGGTGAACTCTTCAACATCTATCAACCCCTCTACGGTTAACCATACATTTATATTATTGAAATTGATGTAGCCAATCTCCTTCAGTTCCGGAAGCAATTTCAACTCTTCTTTACTGAGTTCTGCCAGAGGCATAACACCACCCACACGTTTCCTTAATTTCTTCAATAGGTCTAAAATTTTTTGTTGTTTGGCTGTCAGACCTTGAGTCGCCGAATTTTTCTCAACCCCCTCTTTGGAATAATTCCGACTCAGCGATTTTTTCTGTGAGTCGGAATCAAGTCGCGGGTGAGTCGGGGTAGTTGTTTCCGACTCAGAATTTTTATTACTATTTTGCAACGTCATTTGTTCTTTCAATTCAACACGTGGTTTTGTATTTTCTTTTTCAGATCCCTTATTTTGAATTTTTATTTCTGAGTCGGAATATGAGTCGCCCGGGGATCTGAGTGGGGTTAAATTTGAGGGATTCGTGTTTTTGTCGGAACTCTGAGAATTATACGAATCCCTTGTTTTACCCCCCTCTTTGTTTTCTACCGCGACTCGGGAAGGGCTTTCTGAAAAATTCAACGAAATAATTTTACTGTAACTCTCTGAATTCAAGAACAAGGCATACCTGTCCCTATGTCTCCTAACCGTTTTGTCGGGAAAGAACTTCTGAAGTATCTCGATAAACTTACTGTTGTTTAAAAATTCAGCTAATTGCGGGTCTACCTTTTCCCATTCTCTTTCGCTAACTGCAGATTTTCCCCCCTCGTCGTATCTGTATGAGATGTCTTTTTGGTACATTTCCACGGCATATTCTGTTATCTTCTTTCTCAAATCACTGAGGAAAATGTAGACTTCATCTCCTTCTTCTTTCTTGTGCCAAGGCTCATGGACCTCCGTGCTTTTACCTTCAAAGAAGTTTCTTAATGAGAGTGAGCCCTTAATGTACTCTACCACCAGACTGTACACCTTCTTCTGCGGGTCTCCTTCAATAGCTAACGACTCACTAAATTCCATACTATCATTCAGAACTATCTTCAGTTGTTCTTCCACTCTTAGACTTTCGTCTTCTTTATCTATCAGCCTAGCTATAGTGATAAGTGGTCTGTATACTTGGTCATAACGCCCGGTATAGCCACTATTTATATTATAATATAATGAGTATACGGTAGGGGAGTAAATGAGGAAGACACTGTGCAGTTTATTGATAAGATCTTGTGGCTTTTCTATCGTGTAGCTTGAAATACGATTTGTGTTCCTGATGAGCCTGATAAATAGACACCTTGATGCAATATCATACTGAGCGGTTATTAGGCTCTGGTCGATAATTGCTTTAGGTCCGAATGGTTCAAAGTACATCACGTCTTGGTCTTTTCCTACTCTTGGGATCTGCACTCCTCTTTTGTAACCCGCCACAAGTATATCGTAAAGGGCATTAAACGTGTCTTTATTGATGTTATTCCTTAACTCATCTATTAACATTGTAGGTTGGAAATCATCTTGCATTCTATACACTGAAGCCGGCGTGGGACTCGATATCATTGCAGGTCTGGGAACGATATATGACAGTGTCTCTAAGAGCTGAGACCCACCTGAGTTGTACCCTAATTTCATAGGTGCAAGATATGGGAAGAATTTGAAAACCGGGGCAAAATACGTGGCAATTGTCCAAACTGTTATCGTCACTTGGTCTTCAAGTCTTAACGTGTCTACTCTCTGTCTCACAAATTCCAACACTTCTTTATAGACATCTGAAATCTTTACGTCCTCTATAATTTCAGTGGGCAAATTCAACTTTGGGTACATTTCAACCTTCACGTGGAGATTTTCAACATGAAGGTATTCGTCATTAAGACTTTCTAGGTCTTCTTCCGTCAATACTTTTATCTTTCCGCCCTCATTGACGAATGTCTTGTCAATTTTGACAACCTTTTCCGGTACTTCGATTTCAGTCTTCCCTACTTTCCGTTTTACCATTTCCCTTATGGCTTTATATGTGCTAACATATGCCTTTCCGTGCTGAAAGTCATGGTAAATCCTCAGAGTGTCAAATGAGGTTATGAGTTGTTCTTTTCCAGGCTCTGTATCGGCGCCCTCTGGGTCTTTCTTCTTTTTGCCTAACAGTTTGAGGTTGATATGCGCCCCCAACTCCTCACAGAGCTTCTGCAGTTCAGGTAGACCAGTGACATGTCCACCTTTTGAATAGTCCTTATAGGTATATTTAACATCTTTAACGTGCTCTGGTGGTATCCCCGCTCTGTCATACAATTCCTCAACAATCTTCTCAGCGTCTTCTTGCGGGACACCACGCCTTGCCAAGTAACCACTGAAGTGACCAACAAACTCAAACCTCCTATCTTCAGCCTTCTTAAAGCACGGTAGGACATCTTGGATTATGTCTTCATATTTGCTTTCTGTTACTCTCACCCTTCCAGAGCTGATATATAGGACTCTGCATTCCCTCCCACTCCTATGGTTTATTGAGCCCGGAAGCCTCAGTACTCTTGATGGGTCTTTAGCCTGAGGGTCAACCCCTAAATCCTTCAGCCTATCTATAAGTTCAGCCTCTATTTCCTTCCACTTCTGAACCCCGTAAGGCTTTTCCAGTTTCCATAGGAAATGGTACCCGTTCCCACTGTCCACGATAAAATTAGGTTTTGAGATACCTCTTTCTTCCAGGTCTTTCAACAACTCCTCATAAGGCGGTCTGTGGACATACACTGTCTTCCCGTTCTCATCATAGCAGAGCTCTAGCTCTCCGGTGTTTGGGTCTTCTTTGTATATCCCTGGTTTGCAGTCTTTCCTCTCCTTAAAGTCAAAGTCTGCAAAAAGTACATTAGCTTCCTTAATATCGGCGTCTGAGCCCTTCTTCCCTTTCGGGTCTTCAGCCCTTGGGTTTACGCCGTAATAAACATTTGCGGTCTCTCTGTATCTTTCTAGGATTTTCTCAGCACCTTCAGGGGTCGTCGTGAACCATTGCCATTTCCCGCTGTTTAATTGTACACCGATAACATAATAGCCCGGTACGTCCCACAACTGCTTTAAAAACTCTGCAGTCTTCATTCCTTCCTCACCCTCCTGAAGAGCGTGTAGGGGTCGTCTCCTCTGTATACTCCTTCCTTCATTTCGGCATGGATTTTGTCCTCAAGTCTTTGCGGGCATTCCGCATATTCACCTATATGTCCACAAACTGAGGAGTCTGTAAAGCAGTGCCTTCCAAATGGGCACGAAGGTTTTTTATTTTGTTTAATATAGTTTAAACTAGGCATGTGTATATACCCCCTGATTTTTTTTTTTGATGAGAAGAGAAAAAAACGGATTAGGTTGTGAAGATACCTAGAGATCTCGCCTTCTCTCTTATTAAGATTCGCAGTGTATCAACTTGAGTTCTCACTCCATAATATATTCTCAGTTTTTCTAGTAGCTCATCGTCTTCTGGTAAAAATCTAATCGTTTTGCTTACTGTTTTTTCTTTCACCTTTGAATCCATTTTAGGTTCCACCATATATTCACTTGTAAAACTGGTTAAAAAATATAATAAACGGAATACTTAGTGGTTCTCTTAAAGGCAAACTTAGCGACTCTCTAAATTGAAAACTGAAACTCTGAACCACGTATTTCATTGAACACTTTCTCAAAATGAATTCATCACGTGATGAATTCAAACTCCCGAAAGTTTTCATTTTAACGCCATCTCCTTTTTGTAGTTTTTTAACGCCTTTAGCAATTTATCCCTATAATCATGTATCAGTATATCTAAGACATCATCCAAGTACTCATCAACAATTTCCTCCAAATCGCCGTAATCAATATCGACCTCCTCTGTAGTGAATTCATACTCTAAATCGTCGGCATAAGGGTAATAGTCGTCGTATTCCTTTGCACACTCCGCGTTTTCCTCAATAACCCTGCGGGGGATAATTATCCTCATTCCTCCTCACCATAACGGGTCTTCATGACTTAATTTCATATGAAGATCGAATTCGTCAAAATCTGCAAAGGTAGCAAAGCATATTTTGCATGTATAGACTCTGTTTTTGTAGTTCTTCTCTTTCCTCATTTCTCTACACCCTTTTGGTGGAGATAGAATGTTATTGCTTCCTTGATTATCTCACTTCTGCTTTTCCTATTGTTAATGCAGTACAGGTCCAATCTCTGTAGAAACTCGTCGTTTATTTTGAATGTGACAACTTTCATTTAGCTCACCTCAACAACCTCTAAACTACCTGTTTGGTAGACCATTTTGACCGTGAACATTAGCTTGTTGTGATCATCGTAAATCTTCACTAACACGGTCGTGCTGTTTATGATGAAGTAATCGAAATAGTTGTAGGTCCTAATTCTCTCATTCAGTATGTCCCCGATCAACTCTTCTACTTGATCCAGCAAGTCTATCATAATTCCTTCACCGTTTTGTTTGCGTAAATCCTATCGATTATTTCCTTTATCTTGAAGTTCGTATATACGTCGGCGTCTTCTAATATCTCTAGGAAATATGCAGCCTCCTCATAATCCTGCGGTTTCAGTAGGCTGAACGCCTTGGCTAAATACTCTAAGGTCTCTACGATGTACTCCTCCGGCACGCCTACTTTGCTTTCATACCATGCCTTTAGGATTTGAACCCCGTGAGGGGTTGTATAAAAAATAGAGTCGTTTACCTTAACCCAATTTTCCCCGAATTGGATTTGGGCTTTCATTCCGATCAATTAAATATCCGGATTCCGGATATTTAAACTTTTTTATATCCGGAATCTTTATAAGGTATTCCGGATATAAACTAAGATATGGTAAAGCCGTATATAAGAAAGGGCGGAAGAGAAGGTGACGAAACATATTACCTTAATATCCCACGTGATATCGCAAGAGCACTTAACATAGCAAAAGACGACGAGTTTGTCCTAAGCGTCGATACAAGAGACGGGGAAGTCAGGCTCTGTTACAAACGATTAAAGAAGTGATACCAATGCTATTTTCCGAAGTCGTAGAAAAGGTATTAGGCAACAAATTCGCCTACAAGAACGGACAGCCTCAATACTACACCATCTCAAAGATCATTGCCCAACATGAGGGGAAAGAATACATATCCCCCATCGTGGACATGCTAAACAAGTTTTTCACAAATACGTTCATCATCTCAGAAGACGCGAAAACCGACGCCCTTAAAGGGTGGAGGAACAATGTGGTGTCGCCTATACAAGACCCCAACGCTTTGTACGTGGGTAGTTGGTACGTTTATCTGGAGGAAGGGATCAACGTGGGTTATATTTATACTGCAATTACTTACGGCAACGTACCTATCATACCTTCGTTTTTCCGCGAAGAGGATTTTGGAGAGTGTGTTATTTATTATGACGCAGAACTTCGTTACCCGTATTATAAATTTTCTCTTGCCGATTTTATAAAAACATTGGAAAACGTGTATGATAATGAAAAATTATACTATTTAAAACTAAATTGTTTAGAGCGTAAATTCCATGAAGTAACGTTAATTTAGCGTAAACCGCTTTCCCTTGTGTCTTCATCTTCATTTGAACTATATTATAATATATTTTTATATATATAGTGAAAACATTTTCCCGCTTTCTCCGGTCAAAGCATGGCGAGATACATTGCGTGTTTTTCACGGTCGTCAATTATTTGTCTCCATTTACCCACCGTGCCGACATGTTTTAGGTAGAGAATAGTAGTATCGCCGTCATTCGTCACTTTGACGTCGTAGACGCAACCGGGAAGGACCGCATGGCAGTACGTTAATTCATACGGCACAAGTATATAGGGCCACGTGCTGAGCCGTATACCTGACGCCCAGTCGTTTTTAAGTTTCACGACCAAATCGAGACCGTGAATGTTGAGACTGTAATATGACATAATGCTAAACTTATTGGCGATTGTTTGAGGCAATTTGATCTTTATCAACTCTTTCCCTTTTCGGTTCTCTTCTGCTTTTGCCATGTTTTCATCCATCATTTCTTATCGCCCCTCTAATGACGATTTTATTCGCTGAAACCATTTCTACTTGAAGTCGTCGTTTAGTGTTGAGCTCTAACGTTTTCACTAGTTCGGGCGGTATGCTAATAAAACGCCTATTTCTAACGCGTTTGAACGTCCAATTTTTCACGTTGTCCAACCGTGAGAACATCTTTATAATTATTTCAAATCTATCTCTAAATTTTTGCAACTCGACATAATAATAATCAAACACTACGTTTTCGGGCAATTCGATATAATAATATGTTTTGTCACGTGCTTTTTTCTTCTTCAGACATGCGGTTTGGAAAATTTTTTCCATAATTATTAGTCGTGAATCCAAGTTAAAAAATAAAAAAAGTACCTAGTTCAACACGTTTAAAAACAAGTACTAAGGGGGAACCGAGAGAAGGGATATGAATATCTTACCTTCTCCTTGAGTACGAAAGGATCATGAAGAGAATAAACACGATTGCTACGACAAAGAACAATGCTAAATCCGATAATATATTATAAATCGGTGATTCAAAATCAAAAGCCTGAGTCGGTATATTATAACTGTAATTTCCTGCAGACAAATTGAACACCGCATAAGGAGAAAAGATAGGACCGTTATCGCCGTTGTCGGATAGCATCTCAGACCACGTTTTATTTGAAAAATACGCATAAGACCCTTGTGCAACCTCTACGATAAGTCTATTCGTTGGCGTTGTTGAAACTTGCGTGAACTTACTACCGTTAACGAGCCAAGTACCGGAAAGTGAAACACTGCTATTGAAAACCGTGTAAACTTTTGCGTTAACGTTATTTATCGTGGTAATAAGTAGGCTCACGTAAGGTATTATGATAAGTGTGGCTCCTACGGAAATCAAGACAAGAAGTACTAAAGCGAAATACTGCATGATTGAAATTTTATGCATGGAATAAAAAAAGTATTTAACATGTAACACGCGTGTATATATATTTTTATAAAGAAAAGATTTAACATAAGATATGAGGAGGTCAAAGTGTCGTCCATAAACTGGATTCGTATATCCTTCCTCGTGATGATTTTATCTCTCTCATTAATCTCGTTGTATAATGCCCAAAACTCCGGAGTCACTTTATTACAGCATGATTATTATTTCTACTATAATGTTACTGTATATAACGGTCAGTTCATTCATGTTAAATTACAGGCTTCAGCACCGATCACTTTAATGATTATGAACCAACAACAACTCAATGAGTTCTCTCAGGGTCAGAAGACTTCCTCCCTCTATACAATAATTACGCAAAGTATGGATCAGGATTTTGAGTTTCCCGGTGGAGAATATTTTGTTGTAGCTTATAATAACGTCAGTACCGATAATGTTAGTATATATTTTCGTGCTACTGTGTTACCGATACTCCCATTAGCTTATTACTTCTCACTCCCGGCTCCGATAGGCTTAGGCTTTTTCGGCGTGACTAATGAATCCGGGAGGATAATCGGAACCGTTGTGCCTTATCAAGAGGCTATAGGATATGTAACTGTCTATTCAATTCTTGCGTATAATGCAACTCCGCCTAATGGAACAAGTCCTTGGGGTGCAGGTCTGCAGATGAATGCTGTTTTACAAGTCAATACTACATACGGTACTTATGTTTATTGGCTACAAAACGTGGTGGATTTTGTTACGAATCAAAATACTTTTCGCATCATTGATAATGTTTGGAATTATACCAGCGAAGAATCATTACTTAGTAATTCAAGTGTGACTGGAGGCGGTTATGTATACTTTTATAATAATAAATATGGATATTATTACGGAGCAGTCGGAACGCAAAGAAACTATTCGCTACCTTTTTCCGTTATTCTCTATACGAAATTAGATTCCATATCTCCGAACTCCGTAATTGTTTCATTCGGCTATAATCTAGGTTCCGGAATAGTGTGGTATGATAATGTAACAATACACCAAAAAGGGGCAATATCGGCGTTTGTTCTGGTAAACCCGTTTAATATAACACCGAGTCATGATCCATACGATCTTGATCTGGTTTTTGCCGGAGAAGATAATGGCGAATATACTTATTTTAAAGAAATGAATGCGAGCCTAGGACTACAAATAGTCCTATTGAACGGGACAATCATAACACCTAAATCGTTTTATCCTTTCGGTATGACCGGAGAAGCTGCTGATAATCTAGAAGTAATCGGTATAAACGGAAGCGCATTTGTAATCACGGGAAACAATACTTTCTGGAAGCAAGTAAGTGTGACCGAATTGCCCAAACTTTATTTTCAACAAAGTACCAGCATTTCATCACGAAGCGCAAATACTTTATCCTCTTCTTCCATTTCATCACAAAGCACAAATACTTCATCCTCTTCTTCTAATGATGCTATAATAGGTCTGGTCGTGTTTTTGATATTCATAATTATAGTGTCCTCGGTAATCTATAGAGCAGTTAGGAGGTACAGACGTCATAGAGCTTTTAAACGAATGAAAAAATTTAGATAATTTCAGAGTGTCAGTAAGTTATTACTATCCAAAGCCACGTGGTATGCAGGTGGGTTTTTAGGGATAATGGGGTTCATAGCGTAAATTGGAATATAGACAGTCTTTCCCGCAGGATCATAAAACACTACAGGCGTAAATGAAGGTCTTTGGACGTGAATCCAGCTTACTCCTCTCACAGTACTATCATCTCACCGGACATTCCGGATATTGATTCTCTTTGCCTTTCTCCTCCCATAAAGCCACCGGGAGCGAATGCGGGGATAGTCGGTGGCGGTCCCATCGGTATCGGTCCCTGTGAGCTAAACACTGGAGGCTGAGATGATGGACTAACGTACTCGATGTATTGTTGATTGTTATTAGATCCTGTAGATCCTCCGCTTGTTGTGGTAACTCCCGGAATCCATATCGGTGAAGGTGGGTTTATGTAGCCGATTGACCCACCACCGGGGCTCGTTACTCCGGGAACCCATATCGGTGAAGGCGGTGGATTGGTAGAACCTATAGATCCTCCACTAGGATTTACGACTCCGGGAACCCATATTGGTGGACTGATAGAACCTATTGAACCACCGGAGCCAATACTTCCTCCTATTGATCCTCCGGAGCCGATTGATCCTCCGGTAGATCCGATACTTCCTATTCTGATAGACCCACTTTCAATATCAGGCGATCCCAAACTGTCTATGAATCTTTGTGCATTAACGATATCTTCAGTCGTTATCTCTTCTCTCGGTAGTATCCCCCTATCTGCAAACTCTTTGCTCAGTTGCTCATACAAACTCTTTAGTTCACTGTCATCGCTAAGTTCTGAAGCCAGCTTAAGCAGTGTGAGAAAGTCCTGAGTATCCTTAAATCTGTAGCTAGCCGGTGATATGTATTGTACCTCCTTGTCCAAAACGCTTTTAATATCTTCAGGGTTTACCACTTTATTCAGAAGTGTATCTCTATCGAATCCGAACTTGTTAGCGAATTGGTCAGCAAGGTAGTCTCTCAGATCGTTACTCTTGACGTTATGCAAAACATAGGACAGCACGTTTTCCGTCGTATCATGATCAAGCCCATTTGTAAACTTTGATATCACGTTAACAATATAGTCAGGGTTATCAATTCTGGACGTGTTTATCTCATTCATGAAATCGTTAAGTGTCAATTGCCTTAATCCCGCTATGGAATTCGCTTTGGTAATTGCAGTTTGGCTTACTTTGGCAACCCCTACATCATTATAATTGGGTGTTGGTTTCTGAAGCCCTAAATCGGCGCCCGTGCTTTTGTTAGCGTAAAGATTGAAAGCGTCACTACTCTCGTTTGGCATATGCAAATCAACCACGTGTTCGCCGGTAGGCTTGTAGGTAACCAGTTTGCCCTCTGCTTCAAAATCGCTCGTGCCGGTAGCCTTATTCAGCCTATCCGCGAGGTCTTGGGCTATCTTAGACAGCTCATTCGGGTTATCAGTTTTGATGAACGCATCTACATCTCCGGGCTTTCTCCATTCCCACAGTATTTTTCCGTCCTTAATTATCCTGAATGTCTTAGGGTTGCTATCATCGACTTTCCCACCAAATCTTTTTGCAATATCTTCAAGATATTGCTTCACACTATTAGAACCGTACACTGTAACATCTCTTCCTCCCACTTCTGTAGTAAAGTAGTCTTTGATTGTTTTGCCTACCACGTCCGCATTCGGCAAATCTCTGAAGTCCAGTTCAGTGACCTTGCCCGGTCTCAAGTCAGAGAGTACACTCTTCATCTTCTTTGTAGCGTTAAACACGTTCTGGAGTAATTTACCTTCTTCCCCGAATCCTTGTCTCTCCAACCCTATTGCCGTATCTCGTACATCTGACGTTACATTATAAATGCCTGCCACGTTTTTGTCTATATCGTTTACACTCCTGATCTCGTTAAAGATGTCGGATTTACCTGCAGACCCGATACCTATTGCTCTTTCATCTCCCATATTTAGTTTATATAACAGCGTTCTATTTCCTATGCTCAGCTTTTTCCCTCCTACTAGTTTACCTATCCCCTCGTTATACTTCTCAAGAAGATCTGCGGTTTCTTTGAATTGTTGAAGATCAGGTAAATCGACGTTCTTAGCAAACTCGTCCGGTTTAAGTATTGTTGTATCCGTAATTATCCCTTTGTCCTTTAACTGCTGTAGGGTTTCAGGATCGAGTTTCGATAATAATGATTGTGTCTGCTCATTATATTTCTGCCTGAGTAAATCACCGATTTGAGTCGTCGTCTTCCCATTTATTTCATCAGGAGTTAAAACCCCTCTTTCTATACCCTCATTCACGATATCATTACCGAGCCTTGCCCCGGCTTCTGAAGTATCTATCGCATTTCTGACCGCACTGTTTTCTATACTTGATACATTAGAAACGTGTATAAGATCTGCAGCAGCACCGCCTGCTGCACCTAAAGCACCGGCAAGTAAGAGTTGCTCCGGGTTTCTAGTAAACGGTGCAGTTAACGCTTCGTTAACCGCAGCACCAGCAAGTGCTTTACCACCAACACCAGCCAAAATATCCCCAGCTTTACCACCAATCATTGTACCGAGTTTAGCGAGACCGGACTCAGCAGCACTTCCGGCGGCACCTCCTATTACGCCTAGGATACCGCCCTCGTTAGCCTCCTGCAAAACAGCAGGAAGAGATTGCCATTTTCCCGTTGTTACCTTGGATATGCCTTCCCCTATCCCTACCGATGCCGCTTCTCCGATTAGCTCTGCGGGTAGTAACTCAGGTGCAACCACAGCTGTGGCAATTGCGGGCAAAGCAACTTCCGTAACATCCCCGACGCCCTTTGCTATCTGCTTCCCCGATACACCGAATATCTTTGAATTATTGAACTGATTTACGGCTTGCCCGAAGTTCTCAAGACCCTTACCTTTTGCGACATTTGCTAGCTCCTCACCCGCACCACCTAACGCTTCAGTGCCATAATAGCCTACGAGAGCGGATCCCTCTGCTATATCGTTAAAGAATTGTTGTAGTGGGTTACCCGCATTCTGCGTCTTCGTGCCGTAAGCTGAAGAGTACGCACTGTTTATTGCATTATTCACATCTCCGAGACCCTGTGCAATATCGCTTCCAAGTGATTTGGCACCCTGAACAACAGAGGATACAGCGTTACTTACGTCGTTTGCCAAACCCGAAAAGAACGAGCCTATGGCACCAAACGGATTATTGTTAGACTGACCTGTGCTTCCTTGTGCTATGACGTTGCCCGTTGGCTGTGCTTGTAGGTTAGGTCCCGTGTTGATCAGTTGATCTATCATATTTTGAATATTTGGGTTTGCAGTTGTCGGCTGAACCGGGTTAGTTGCCGTACTCACCCCTTCAGATTGCTTCATCCCGCTCTCGTTACGGGATAGTATCGAGTTTCTTACATTAGACAACGGTGATGACGTGGGTGACGTGGAAGGTGAGCTTGTCGTATCGGCTTCCCTTATTGTCTGCCCGTGAATGATCACTTCCTTAGGTTGAGGTGTGATCAAAGGTGTACTTTCTGCTTCCCTTATTATCTTGCCTCCAATCAATATCTCCTTTCCTATTAAGTCGTTCTTCGGCTTCGGTAACGGTAAACCAAGTCCTATTCTATTATGTTCATTATTTGCCTCTATGCCTCTTAATGGTTTATTAGTTGTTTCCTGACTGCTCGTAGTTGCTTCAGATTTTACACGTCCTATTCCAACATGATTTCTGTTGGGTCCCCCGAGTCCTCCTTCATTCAGTGAACGTTGATCGGTATGTTGAGATTCAGAAGTACTTTCTGCTTCCCTTATCACGTGCCCGTTTAATATTATCTCCTTCCCGATTGTCGGAAAGCTCTCTCTTTCATGACTTGGTGGCAAATAATCACCGATTTTATTATGCTCATCTTTTACGGTGATACCTCTTTCATATTCTTTATTGAGTTCTCCGGGTCTTGGACCTATTTGAATAAAACGTCCGTTAGTTGTTTTTTGATCACTTCCGAGTCCCACGATCCCAACATGATTTCTATTGGGTCCTCCAAGTCTTGGTCCTATCTGGCTATGTTCCTCCTGTTGGTTAACTCGTATAACCGGTCGTATCTCAATAGGTCTTATAATCGGCTCAGGTCTCCTTTCAACTTCTATACGTCTTACTACCGGTCTTCTTTCGCTTATGTGCTTAACTATATGTTGAACTACTACAGGTCTTATATGTAATTCCTGTCTTCTCCAGTCCTCATTTGCTCCGGCTTCTCTAGCAGTCTTCTGGTCAGGAGTTGACGCTCGAATATAGGTAAAGTGAGGTCTGTAAATCATTTCATAACACCTTGAAGCAGTTGCATAACTTCATCTGCATTATTTGCCTTCTTTAGCGCATCCCTTATCTGCTTTGCTTGGTCTTCGTTAAGATAAAGCACGGTATCGGTGATAGGGTTACCGTTCAGCTCTTCCCTCAGCCTGAGCTTCCTACCCTCTACTTTAAGCTTGACAGTGTAACCGTTGTTATATTCGATTACTGCTCCATCGGGGAGTTTTTTAAACATGAGAAAAAACTCGACAATCAGGTTAAAAAATAAAAAATTCATTAGGTGAAACGTCGTAACCATTCCGCGTACTTCTTATAATGCTCTTTCGCTATGCCGAAGAGCGATACGTAGTGTTGCGTCAGCACGCGTGTCGGCTTTCTGCCCTGGATAAAGTCTATGACGTCCAACGGGATGCCTAATTCCGCCATCTTAGACGCGACGAATTTCCTAAAATATTTAATAGGAATAGCGTCCTTATGACGTCGTTCAAAACCTGCTATTCCCCATCTCGTTATATCAATTTTCTTCAGGGACGTTATGTGGAAGACGTAGAAGACACCTTTGTAGCCGCGACTCCATGAAAGCGGGTAGTAACATATCGGCCCATCACAAACGTCACGCTCAGGCTCTCTCAACACGCGTAGTATTTCGCTCAACCTAGCACCTGATTCCAGAGCTAAACGGTAGACCGTATAGACGTTTTCGCTATACTCATTCGCTAACTGCAGAGTGTGTTTTACCTCTTCAACTGTCGGGACTCTTAAATCCGGCTTTGATTTAGGAGTCTTAATTTCTTTTAATATTTCGTCGGCGAAATCTTCGCTTATTATCTCGCGTAAAGCTAAGAACTTTGCGAACGACCTATACGTCTTCACGCTCTGGTTGTTAAACGTAATCTTTTTACCCGGTAGTAAGTATAATAATCGTGTTTGCACCGTCGTGGGGTCTAACTTCTTCTCGTTTAAGAGATAATCGCGGAAGGCGTTTAAGTTGCCGTCTGTCGCATATTGTCGCAAATTGGCAACCAACGATATTTTACGTCGTTCAGCCCCCTCTTCCCTGCCCTGGTAAGGCAGAGGTCCCGGGTTCAAATCCCGGCCGCGGCTTATTTTACGTTCTTCTCCTTTTATAGAATTACACGTTAATGCAACAGTAAAGGTTAAATTTGCAACAACCTATAGTTAAGATATAGTGAACATAAAATATGCCAAAAGTAGACGTATCAAAATTAGATGATGATAAAAAGTTAAAGATAATTGAGAAGGCTATAGAGAAACATGGACTATCATACGTCTCTAGACATACTGGAGTAAGTAGAAGTACACTAAACCGGTATATTAACGGGAAGATTCAAAAGATACCTAATGAGATAGTGGAGAAAACCTCAGAACTATTAACAGTAGACGAATTAAGCGACATTATTTACGGCGTAAAGACTACTGACATAGACCCTACTACTGTCATCAGTGCAATCATAAAGGCAAAGAAAGACGAGGGATTTAGGAACTTCTTCCTAACACTATTATGGCAAGAATTAGGGGACTACATTAAAGAACCCTCAAACTCCTATATAGTTACTAAAGAGGATATTGAGTTTTTTTGAGAGATTGGTGAGAAAAATAGGAGTAAAATAACTGCACAAGAAAGAATCAACTATTTAAGGAGAGCCTTAGCAGACCTAAACTACGAATTAACTCCTACTAAATTAAAAGAGTATATTTTAGATATTTCAGAGGAGAGTGAAGGAAGGGCTGAGCATACTATTAAGGCGTTAAAACTATTCATCAAAGGAGTGATAAAACCTAAAAGCCCAAGAATTGCAAGGGAACTTTATGAGTCTCTCGAACTCGATAGTCCTAAAGATCCTAAAGAGGGACCTACCCATAAGCCAATTAATTTGACATTAGACACAGTTAAATCAATATTTAATAATATAGAGGAATTAGGGGCTAAAGCGTTCTTCTTAATACTAGCTGAAACTGGGCTGAGAGTATGGGAAGTATTAAACTTAAGAGTGGACCAAATTGACTTTAATAAAAGGTGAGTAGGACTAGAAGGGCTTACATAACGTTTTTACATGAGAAAACTGCAGCATGGCTTAAGGAAAAATACCTTCCCTACCGTGAAGAGTTCATTAAGAAGTATGAGAGTAGTTTAAGGAAATTAGTAGATGCAAATCCAGATCAAGGGATTGATATAGAGAGCTGGAAGGCTAAATTATTTCCCTTTAGAGAAGACAGTTTAAGAGTTGAGATAAAGAAGGCTATGAGGAAGACTTTAGGGAAAGAATTCAGACTTTATGATTTACGGTCCTTCTTTACATCTTATATGTTAAAACAGGGAGTATCTCTGATGGTCGTCAATTTACTCCAGGGTAGAGTTTCGCCACAGCAATTTAGAATACTCCAAGATCACTATTTCGTTATAAGTGATATTGAACTGCAGCAATATTACGATAGTTATGCCCCGTGTCTGTTAGAGTAAACTAGAGAATTTACCTATAAAAGTTATTCTATTCCCAATTCCTTAAGTATTGATGTCTTCAAAGAGTACTTCCTATATTTTCTTCCTCCTATATGTAACCAACCCTGGTTATCTTTCCCTCAGCTGCAAGTTGTGATAAGTTCTTCAACAACGAATTCCTCGGAATTTTTGTATATCTTTCTAACTCTTCTAATGTCAAAGCCCCTCTTTCCGCCAATATAATCAGTATTTTTTGCTTTTGTGTTAGTTCTTTTTTTCATATGTAAAAATTCCGTTAACTCCCCCTTAATAGTTTTACTATTCTGGTAATATCCTTACGACGGCTCAGGAAATGCGCTAGCTATAGTTTTCCAGCAAGTTTACTAAAATGGTAATATTGTTTTCATTATTGTAAGAGCTTGCTCTTTTGACTAAAAAATCTGGGATTCGGGCAGGATTAAAGTTATTAGTTATAAAGTACAAAGAAGTATAAGGCAGGGTCAGCTCGCAACAAGCTCATCATATGTCAGCCCGTCGCTCCAATTTTACGGTACATTGCGGTACAATAAGGTTTTTATATTGAAGTACAGTAAATATATTAAGGTAAAATGTCCAGACCCGGTTACAAATCGGTATATTTCCCGGATGAAGAGTTATGGAAGAAGATAGTTGATGAGGTCGAAAAAAGGAAAGTGAGCGTATATGAAGTGTTGAAAGACTATTTCGAGTGTTATATGAGGGAAAAGGAAGGAAGTAAAGTGAGTTTGGAAGAAATAGTTAAGGAACTGCAAGAATTGAAGAGAAGGGTTGAGGAGTTGGAGAGGAAGGTTAAATAGAGTAAACTCCTCCTGTTTACTCTGCAAAAATTAGGATTGCTTATTAGTATGAAGTCTTATAACTGTCACAGCACCTTGGGATTTTTAGTATTTTCTAAAAACACTTTTGTAATCTTTACAATTATTATCAATATGTGTTTCTTGTCTATTATCTCGTTCTCGTTTCGGAGGAATATGCTCTTAATTTAAGGACTTCCTTATCTCCTAAAATGGTTAATTTATCTCTTGGCTTTAAATCAACAAAGATCTCTTCCATGACTACTAAATGATGAAGAGGAAAAATAAAGCAGAGCGAATGTCGTGATTATTTTTCTTAAATCCATAATAGGTATTAATTTTAATGCAATAATATACTTAGTAAGGTAAAACTTAGCTAAAACTCTCCAGAAATACTAACGTTTCATAGTTCTAGTTAGGAAGAATTGATATGTATTAACGAAATTCCTAAAGAATATTTCGAATAGTTTTTAGTACCTCTCCCTTTATAACAAGATATAAAAAGATTATGATTACCGAAAGTTTTATATTATCATCATCACATCTTTTCACAGTAAAGAGCTATTTTAGTAATTTTAATCAGCTATACCAAAACGTTTTATTACGTTTTCAGTAAAAATCTTATTTAGCTAGGTGTTATAATGAGCGGACCTTCTATTCCTCAGTTAGACATTGATGACATAGTTACATGTTTTAGGGATAATATTAGGAGTGCTGGAAATGAAGAAGACCTTAGAATTCGTGTCTCTACTCAATGCATCGAGGAAAAAATACTTAAGCGACTGGGTATTACACAGCTAGGCAAATACGAATATACTTTAGTATCTGGAGCTAGAATTGATGCCCTTTATGGACATGTTATCGTTGAATATAAAGCACCTGGAAAACTATCCTCAGATAAAGACATAGTTAAGGCTAAAGAGCAAGTAATAAAATATATTCAGCAAGAGGCACAATCGGAAGTAGAGTGGGATAGATATTTAGGTATCATAATAAGCGATAAGATAGCATTCGTAAGGTATGATAAGACAAGAAAATTATGGATTTTAAGGGGTCCTTATGATATTAAGCGCGAAGTCATAATAAAACTAATAGAGGCATTCAGAGGGCTTAGAAGAAAAGCCCTCAAGGTAGATTCGCTTCTAAATGAATTCGGTCCAGAATCTCCGTTAGCTAGTGAAAGCATTAAAGAATTTTATAAGAAGTTAATATCGCCTAAAAGCCCTAGGACAAAGATATTATTTGAGGATTGGCTAAGATTATTCAAGCAAGCCACCGGATACTCACCTGACTACCTTAAAAATTTAGAAGAATTAGCAAAGAGTTATAATATAAACGGGAACGTTAAGTATGACGAACTGATATTCGCCATACAAACTTATTACGCATTAATTCTAAAGCTGTTATCGGCAGAGGTAGTATATCTTTATGGAGGTGGAAGATTCTATAAATCTTATATCGCAGAACTTGATGACGCATATTCAAAAGAGGGATTAGATGGACTTAAGAGAGTCCTTATGGATTTAGAAAACGGTGGAATATTTAGGCAATTTGGCATTGAGAACTTCCTAGAAGGAGATTATTATTCGTGGTACTTAGATGAAATTGACAAAACATTAGCTGATACTATTGCTGAAATAGCCAGAAGGCTTAGCGAGTTTGAGCCCGCAACGCCACAATTAGAGCCAGAGTCTGCTAGAGACCTACTTAAAAGGCTATATCAACACTTAGTCCCCGAAGATATTAGACATAAACTTGGAGAATATTATACCCCAGACTGGCTTGCTGACTTCTTATTAGACGAAGTCGGATTAAGTAGGGAAAATTTGGAGAAAATAGGTTCTGAAAACTCGTTGAAACCATTAGAGATAAGGATTTTAGATCCCGCTTGCGGTTCTGGCACTTTCCTAGTTAGATACATATCTAGGCTTAGAGATTATGCAAGAGAACACTTTTTAGAAGACGTATTAGTAGATTACCTATTAAAGAATGTTGTAGGTTATGATTTAAACCCATTGGCTGTATTAACCGCGAGAACCAACTATCTATTAATGATTGCTGATTTACCACATAGAAATAGTATAGAGATCCCCATCTATTTAACTGACTCATTAATGGTAGAAAGGAAAACCACCTTAATAGGTAGCGTTTATGTTCTTAAGACAGTAGCTGGGGAGTTCCAGTTACCATCAAGTATAGTTGATAAAGGTTTCCTCTCAAATGTACTCAATGAAATTGCCAACGCATTAAGAAATAAATACAACGATGATGAATTCAGGAGAAGAATTCAATTTGTATTCAAAGAACTATCTAATAGCGAACTAAATATCTTAGAGGATCTTTACACTAAGCTTCTAAAGTTAGAGAGAGAAGGTAAAAACGATATTTGGGTTTCGATAATTAGAAATGCTTTTGCACCAATATTAAAGGGCAAGTTCGATTTTGTCATTGGGAATCCACCATGGGTTGCATGGGAAAACTTACCAGATGATTATAGAGAGCTAACTAGACCGTTATGGGAGAATATATATGGATTAGTTGGTGGTGGTTCAGGTGGGTTTAAAAGAGATTTAGCTATGCTCTTCTTAGCAAGAACTTTTGATCTTTATCTGAAACGTGGAGGGAAACTAGATTTCTTGATACCCTTCACTGTATTTAAGACTCAAGCTGGTACTGGTTTCAGACGTTTTTTAGCTACGAAGACAAAGATATTAGTTATTCACGATAAGGTAACATTACGTCCATTCGAAGGTGCTATTAACAGAACTGCATCGATTGTTATAGAAAAACCCTGTGAACTTAAGGAAATAAGCTCAGCTAGTTGCCCAGAGATAAAGGAAATTACAGCAACTAATAAGAAGATAAAACACGTTATATGGATCAACAAATCAAAAAGACCGATACCAACTGATTCGCACCTGGAGGACGTATTAAAGGAAACAGAAAGATTTGAAGCGTTAATGTCGCCTACTAAAGAAAGTGATGTATCTAGTCCATGGATGCAAATTACGGAGAAACTACTTCCTTATATAAGAAAAATTACTCAAGGATCTTCTCACTATAAAGCTCATGCAGGCGTTTATGTAGGATTAAACCAAGTTTATTTTGTAGAAATTAAGGGTAAGACACCAGACGGCAAATTAGTAATAACTAATCCGCCTGAGAGTGGTCAGAAAAAGAAAGTCAAGCAAGTAGATGCAGCAGTAGAACCAGATTTAATTTATCCACTTATAAGAGGCAAAGATATTAGGAAATGGTACGTTGAGTATAAAGACAGATATATAATTATACCTCATGATATGAAAACGGAGAAATTAATTTCTGAAAGTGAGCTTAAAATTAAATATCCTAAAACTTATGAATATCTAAATCTTTATAGAGATGAGCTTAAGAAAAGAAGTATAAAACCTTTTCTCTCATTGAGGAAAAGATTAAAAAGAGCTAATGAATCTTATGAGAAAATAATTGAAAAAGAGCTAGACAGTAAATTCTATATGGTAGATAATATAGGTTCATATACTTTTGCCCCCTATAAAGTAGTCTGGAAATATGTAGCAGGCGAAATTACTGGTAAGGCATCATCTTTTAGTTGTGCAGTTCTTAGTTTAATTGACAATAAAGTAGCTATTCCGCATGAGAAACTAATGTTGATACCATTTGAAAATCCAGACGAGGCGTATTATGTAGCAGGTGTTTTGAACTCGGTTATAGTAAGAACGATAATATCATCATATGTAATAGAGACTGAAATTTCTACCCACATTACTAAAGTTATTAATGTACCTAAGTATAACCCTAATGATAATTTACACGTTAAGATATCAGATCTTTCTAAGAGAGCTCATGAGATCGCAAAATGTATCTACGCAGAAACTAAGCCAGATTACTGTAGTAATATTAGAAACCCCGAAAAAGAGTTAATGGAAATAGAAAAGGAACTTGATAAAACCGTGGCTCAACTTTACGGTATGCCTGAGGATGTACTTGATGACTTTAGAAAGTTATTTGCCATGCTTTCTGGTGAGGAAGTGCCAGAGGAGTCTGAGGAAGTAAGTATGCCTCAGAAACCCTCGGTTAATGTGCTTAATACATCTCTTAAACCTAACGTAAAGTCCTCAATTGAGATAGACGTAGTTAATCCGTCCGGCAAAGAGATTAAATTCGAATATGAAATGCCGTGGGGTAAAGATTCCTTTAGCCTAAAAGAAGGTAAATACAATATAGAGACTCCACCGCTAAAGCCGGGTAAATATGAAGGTATTATCAAATGGACATGGAATAATGAAACGAATACAATCAAGGTTACGGTAGAAGTCTTAGAGCCTGAAGGACCCAAGAGGCGTAGAACACTTATTGACGTATAGGTGATTAACGATGAGTGAGCTTAATAATAAGATTAAGAGGTGCTTTGGTGATTATGCGGTAGATAAGAGGCTAACTTACGAGTTAGAGTTAGCCAAACTTCCTAGATATGTGGCTGAGTATTTAATATCGGAGTTTATGGGAATAAGTAATAATTGGGAGAACCGACTCAGGGAATTTATCAGAGATTATTATTACGAGCCAGAGGAAAAGGAATTAGTTAAACATAAGATTGTAACTGAGGGAATGATAAAGTTAATTGATGAGTTAAGAGTTTACGTAGATATTCATACTAATTCCCATATAGGAGTTATTCAATCTATGGATTTATGGGCAGATGTACCATTAGATATCGTTGAAAAGAATAGGGCTACCCTAATTACTGGTATGTGGGGACTAATAACTCTTAAGAAAACTGAGGTTAGCAAAGAGGTTTCTGAAGGAGTAAAATCACTATCACTCACGGTAATTGATTTTAAGCCGTTCCAAGCGCCTGATAATGATCCTAAAATATTAGAAGAAGCTAGGCAGTGCTTTACATTAGATGAGTGGATTGAGGTCTTAATAAACAGTATTGGGCTAGACCCTAATGTATACAGCTCAAGACAAAGATTGATCCTTCTTTCACGCCTTATACCGCTAGTTGAGGGTAACGTGAATCTTATTGAATTTGGACCTAGGCAAACAGGTAAAACGTACCTTTATAGGAACGTGAGCAATTACGTGAGGATAATATCTGGCGGAACGATATCACCTGCGACTCTCTTCTACAATTTAAGGACAAGGGTACATGGAGAGTTAGCGGTTAAAGACACTGTTGCGTTCGATGAAATTAGTAAGGTTAGATTCCCTAATCCCGACGAGATGATAGGAAAGCTTAAGGATTACATGGAAAGTGGGCAGTATGAGCGAGGTGACAAAAGAGTCACGTCAGACTCGTCACTAGTCTTCATGGGTAATATAGCAGTAGAATTAAGTGAGAACGGTTACGTGCCAGTTGAGGATCTAACATACGTACTTCCAGAGCCTATGAGGGATTCAGCATTAATAGATAGAATTCACGGCTTATTACCCGGCTGGGAGCTTCCGAAGATATCACAGACTAAGTACCATTTATCTAAGAATTATGGCATAGCGTCGGACTACTTAGCCGAAGCTATACATTCTATGAGAAAAGAGACATCAGCGACCCTCGTAAACCAACACGTTGAATTTTCAGAAAATTTCAAGATAAGAGATGAGAAAGCATTTAAGAAGACTTTCAGCGGCTTATTCAAGTTATTATTTCCAGACAAGTCGTTCAATAAAAATGAGTTAATCAACATAATTAATTTATCACTTGAATATAGACAACGTGTTAGGGATTGGCTTCATAGACTTGAGCCAGGTGAATTCCAAAATGAAAAACTTAGTGTTAAATTAAAGTCATAGAAGGGCTAACAGAGATGAAAGGAGTGCAAGGAAAGGGAGTAGCGACTATTCTGGTTCTTGAATCTTGAGGATATAAATAAAACATTATTTTCATTGTGTCTCTTTCAGCGGAAATTGTCTTGGGGTAATCTTCCGATTTTATCGTATATCCTGAAGCTAATAATATCCTTTTCAGTTCTACATACGCCGAATTAATATCAATATAGCAGTTGTTCTACTTTAACGTAACTTAAAAGTTTTCATTAAACCTAGTGCACCTCCTAAACGTTTCTCAACGAACCGAAGAAACTCCTCCACCTTTCTGCTCAATCCCTTCATCTCCAGTATTCCAGCTAAGGAATTGAAGGATTTAATGAAATCACTCTGGCAATGTCCGGCTTCTTCTCGGACTTCACACTTTTCAATCAACCAGATACAGAATTAAAAAAGCTTCATCGGTAGTGCTGAAAATCCTGTATAACCGAGGGAAATTAGAATAACTGCTATCAATATTTACAATTCTTTCCTTCATTATTCCCACCGTTTAAAACATCTCGTCTTTTCCTTTAAGACAGTTTCTCTAAACTTTTTACCACCGTATTTTTGCCATTTTCGATAAATTAGCCCCCTCTTATATAGTCTGGTCAGATAAACTAGGAGCTCTTCCTTCGGGATCCCCGTCTTTTCCTCTAATCGCTCTAAAGTAGCACACCCGTGGGATAATATTATCAATATTTTCTCAGTATTTTGGAGTTTTTGCACAGTTATTCATTGTGAAAATTCTCCTTGATAAAACTTAAGCAGGATTAACGGATAAATTAATATCCTTACTGCCGCTGCAAAAACTCTATTGCTTAACCTCTCCCCTCAGGATTAACATATTTGTTAATCCTTTTTCCATTATCGCAAGAGCTAGCGCAGAAGATTTTTAATATTGCGAGGTCTTTCGAAACTTTAAGCAAAGCTTTTCTTGCAGCATACGGTACATTAATAATTTATCCAGCTCTTTTAATATCCGCAGTAAAGAAGGGACATGTAAGGGCTTTAAGACAACTTCAGAAAACACTAAACTCATTAACTATTTTACTAAAACAAGCTCTAAACCTTAAGAAGATTAAGGAGAATTTGGGACACGATCCTTTAGGGAAATCCCAGATTCCCTATCTTCTAATTACAACTGCAAAATTCTTGAGGCAAATACAAGAAAAGCAATTAGCCGAAGTTTATGAAAACATAGCAGAATATTTAAGAAAGCCAGCAAACGAAAGGACTTATAGCGATTTATTGGAATTAGGAAAGATGATTACTAAAACAGTTCAGTTTAAAAATAACTATGAACAATTACTTAAAATAATTGAAAAATGTACTTCACAAGAAGCTGCTGAAGAAGACATATGTAAGAACTCACCAAACGAGGCAAAACAAATATTAGATGTCTATAAAGAGAAACAATATTTAATAGATCAAATATTGTCAATGTTAGAGCTAAGTCTTTAAGAACTTTTCGACAGCTTGTTATATACAGCTTATTTGGCTAGAGTTCAAATAGTCATTTTGCGGAAACTTTAGGAAAAATCGCAAATATAAAACAAAAAATTCAAGAGTTGAGGAAAGTAGGGCTTAGGGCGATAACGAGAGCCAATAAGTACAGACAGAGGGCGTTATTGCGGTGTCAGTACAAAACTGCAATTCATCTTGGCACTGCAGAATATGAGGATATAGCCTTTCTGTACGAAGAGAACATAAAGGAGTGGGACAGGTCAGTTTTAGCGTTTGAAAACGATAATGAGGAGTTTATGGTAATGAAAGTGAGGACTCGTTTTAATGATAAAAAGAGGGTTCTCATGAAACTGGTGAAAGACCGTAAGGGGTTAAAGAACGCTTTTAGGAAGTATAAGGACGCAGTAATGATTACTCTGACTGTACCTCACATTTTCCCCTTAGTTGTCCCACTGAAGGACAAAGGAAGGATTATCGGCTTTATCCCTCTGCAAGATTCCATCATAACGCAATTGAAGAAGAACATGTTAGCTTGGATAAGGAAGAATTGGAAGGGTAAGGAAATAAAGACCTTTACGGCTTATGAATACCACGGTGATTATATTTTACATATTCACATTCTTGTATTCGGAATTCCGTATTTGATTAACTGGTCAAGGAAATACGGAAGGAGAGGAGAAGACGCTCTTACTTACTATTCACGTAAGTGCAATATCCCCTTACCTAATAAGGAGAATAAGACGCTCATTAGTAAATATGTATTCACGGCGTTATTGGACATGTGGTTACAAAGGATTCTTATCAGGTTAGGCTCTATTCTAAAGATGAACCTCTTAGAGGTTTACGTGAACTACGAGAAAAAACAGAATCTACAAGGCCCAATTAATGAAATCCACAGAATTAAGAAGGGAAAGTGGTGGGCAAACCACCGAAAGACGCCATTAGAGAATATTCAAGCGGGGCGGCGTATAGAGATGTTGCCTCACCAAATGAATACGTTTTGAAATATGTAACTAAGGTCATGGATTCAATTGGTGGCGGCGGAGAAGGGGGAGACGCAAAGGTTTACGTTATTGGCTGTTTGGTAAGCGTTTCAATTCTTATTCTCCTTCATTATTGAAGAGGAAGGAGAATGAGGTAAGGGTTCCGTTATGGCATTTCGTTGGGGTATTTAAGTTGTCAGACCTTCCGGACTATATAAGCAGTAGGCTTATTGCTGATCTGACTTTTTTGTAGTTCAACGCCGAAAGTGGAGCACGCAATTAACTAACCTTTGTAATATACTATATTTGTATAATGATATATATGTCGTCATTGGTAAATATACTTACATGCATCATTTACACATTGCAATATACGATAAAATGCGATTATATAAACCCTGGTAGGCAGAGGTCCCGGGTTCAAATCCCGGCCGCTGCTTATTTTAAACTGCAATATAACTGATAATCTGTTCTATGGTTTCATGAAAGCTAAAATAATAGTTTCAATAATAGAGGGAATTATAATGTAAAAGGAGTACTAAAATTGAGAAAAATTATTTTTCCCAGTTTTAAACTAAGAACTCTTTTGCTGTTGTTGAACTGGTTTCAAATAAATCTTATTCCCTATTATGGCGTTATTGGGTATGAATACCTTAGTCCCATCCGATTTTATTACAGTCGTAAATAACGTACTAACATCCTCAACTATTCCATCTTCGCCCACTAGATTAACATTATCGTTTATCTTAAACGGCCTAGCTATTAATAGGAACATTCCAGCGACTGCTTGACCCAATACTTGTTGTGATGCAAAACCTATTACTATACCTATGAAACCGCCCAATGCAACACCAGCTGCTCCACCAGCTACTGCACCTGCTATCGCAGCTACTAGTGCTCCAATTCCAATAATTCTCATAACATTCCTTACCGCAGCCGCTGTTGGATGACCGTACTTTGGCAATAGGGAATAATAGAATATTAGAGAAATTCCGGAGACAATTAGGTAACCAAATGCCAGTGCCAATAATATCTGTATGTACGATTCATAACTCACGGCGTTCAAGTGAAATGATGGTAATAACACCTCAATCACGAACTTAACTACCGCACTTACAATGACATAAAGAATTATATAAACTACTGTTCTTCCTATTGCACTTCCAACCTTTGTGGTAGCAGATTTCGCCATATTTATCGCTTGACAATTAACTTATAGGAACATATATAAAAACTTTTATACGACAGATTAACTTGATTTATCAATAAATTAAAATAATTTAAGTTTACTGTCTATTGTGTAATACTCTTACCAGAATATAAATTACAATTATTGTAACTACAAAGATTAGTATATAGTTCCCAAATTTCTCAGCTAGAGTCACAACAAAATTAATCTGGTTAGCTAACTCGTAACCTACTAGGGAAAGCACGATGTCCCAAATAGTGTGCCCCAAAAAAGTAAACCCTAGATATTTAGGAATTTTCATTTGCCCTATCCCCGCAGGATACGATATGAGAGCCCTCAATCCCGGTACAAACCTAAATCCAAATACCGCAATATCACCATATCTCAAAAACCAATTGTGTAACGCCTCTATTTTACCCTCATCTATTAAAATGTACTTCCCATATCTCTTTAGGAAGGGTAAGCCTAGTTTATAACCTATTACGTATGCTATTATAGAGCCAACCAGACTACCCAAAGTACCTACTATTATACCTATATATAAGGATATACTACCCAGGTATGAATAATAACCTACCAACGGCATTATAACTTCGCTAGGCAAAGGCAGTCCTAATCCCTCACCAATCATGAGGAGAAAAAGGATAATGTAACCCGATAAGCCTTTAAATACGTAAATCATCTATTGTTAACGTGAAATCTAACTTAAATTATTTTTCATCATAGCTAGAATCTAGCGCCAATTCTTTGCATATCCCTATCATTGCTAATTAACTCACCAATCTTTTGCGATAAAAAGTAATGTATTGCGTCTTCAAAGTCCAATTTGAACTTCTCCACAATTTCTCTTACCTTTTCCAAATCACTAGTCTCTAAGTGAACTAAATTTATTTCGGCGTCTCGGAAGAAAGAAGATAATACTAGTACTTCTAGTAAGTCTATAGATAGTATATTTGATAGATCTATATGAAAGTTAATTATACAATATTGACCTTAATGGGTACATGAGTTTTATTAGCTTAATGAATTTATTCCTTTTTATCTTAATTTATAAGTAACTTATTAATGAATGATGAAGTGTAAGCCTTTTTCGGAAATCCTGATGCTCAATATTTCCTCTCGCTTTTAACTGTTAGTTTTTTCAATATTACAATTAATTGATATTAGGTAATTTCTCCGTGTAAATTTCATCTGTATTTTGAAACCATTCTTTTTCCCTTTGAAAATAATTAGGATGATCAGTTAGAAAATATACGAAAGCGTTCACGTCAAAATATCTCTTAACCACTTTTCACTCCTCTCTTTCAACGCCTCATTCAAAATTTCATCGATATCCATTCCTGCAAGTTTACTCCAATCAACTCTGAAATATCCAGCATATTTCTCTATATTTCTCTCCATTTTCTTTATAATAATTTCACCACTTTCATTTACAATTAGTCTAACTGAATTGGAAATCTTTAGCTTGTCCCTTACTTCTTTTGGAATCACAATCCTTCCCTTTTCATCTACTCTTAATATATACTCATTTGATACCACTTGCTTTTCCACTACTATTTATATTGAACTTAATACTATAAAAGTTTTTAAAACGAAAAAGAATGGTTAACGTTAACTTTCTTGATATAACTTCCTCGCCTCATTATATATTCTCTCAACATTAGGTATTACAGTGTTCTCTAATGGTTCAGAGAAGGGTATTGGAACATCTGGAACTGCTAACCTAGCAATTGGTACCTTAAGGTCCTTTAATGCTTTAGCTTGTATTCTAAACGCTACTTCTCCCGTCATTCCATAACTCATATAATCCTCATCCACTATCAAAACCCTTCCAGTTTTCTTTGCAGACTTAACTATAGTCTCCTCATCTAAAGGTATTAATGTCCTTAAATCAATTATCTCAGTCGAAATTCCATCCCGTTGAAGCATTTCAGCAGCCCTCAAACTCCTATGAACCATTAATCCTGCGGAAATTATTGTTAAGTCATTACCTTCTCTTCTTAAAACAGCCTTACCAAACTCAACCTCATAAGGCTCATCTGGGACTTCCTCCTCTGTACCCTCAAAGGGTAAGAATGGTAATCCAGTTAATAATTTATGCCCAAACACTACGACGGGATTTGGATCTCTTAACGCCTTAGTTACTAAACCTTTAGCATCGTATGGTGTTGATGGTACTACAACCTTAAATCCAGGTAAGTGGGCAAACAAACCGTATAACACTTGAGAATGCTGAGATGAATCGCCATACCCTCCTCCTATTGCTGTTATTATAGTTACTGGCATTGGAAATTGCCCACCACTCATATAATAATTTTTGGCCATATGGTTGTACATTTGATCGAATCCAGCTCCTAAGAAATCAACGAACATCAAGGAAACTACTGGATGTAAGCCAGCAGTTGCTGCGCCTACTGCCATTCCCATAAAAGTTTGCTCTGTTATTGGCGTGTCGAAAACCCTTTTTCTACCGAACTTCTCAAATAAACCCATTGTAAATCCAAACACTGCCCCCCAATACGTTACGTCCTCTCCTACCACCACAATTCTGTCATTTCTTTCCATTTCCTGCTTTATCGCTTCTGCAATCGATTGTGCAATTCCCCTTATCTTCATGCGAAGACACCCCTTAATGCCTCATTAGGGTCTGGATAGGGACTTCTGAGGGCGAAATCTATTGCATCTTGAACTTGCTTTCTAGCCTCTTCTCTTAATTTAGCTAGGATTTCGTTATCTGCATAGTTTAAACGTAATATTCGGTTCTCCAATCTCCTTATGGGATCTAGTGAACTCCACATCTCGACTTCCTCTTTAGTTCTATATTCCTCGCCATCTCCCTCAAAATGCCCCACATATCTATATGTCAGAGCTTCTATTAATGTAGGCCCGAAACCCTTTCTAGCCCTTTCAATCGCCTTCGTTGCAGTGGAATAGACGTCTATTACGTCCATTCCATCAACTAGATATGACGGAACGTTATATGCCAATCCTCTTTGATAGTGAAAGGTAGTTGACATTACCAAAGATTTAGGTGTGGAATCAGCGTATTTATTGTCTTCTATAACTAATATTAATGGTAGTTCCCATGCACTTGCTATATTTAACGTTTCAGCGAAAGTGCCGTGATTTGCTGCTCCTTCACCTGCAAACGCTATAGCTACGTTATCCTTGCCAGAATATTTAAATGCGAAAGCTGCACCAGCAGCTTGAGGAAAAGATGCCCCTACAATACCACTACAAGCGAAGCTCTTAACCTTATCGAATAGGTGCATGTGTCCTCCTTTTCCTCTACAAAGTCCAGTTACCTTACCTAAGATCTCAGCTGCTAGCCTATTTAAATCCACGCCCTTCGCAATAGCATGATGATGAGGTCTATGAGTACTTACAACCACGTCTTCATCCCTAACTTGATATAACGTGCCTACAGCTACTGCCTCTTGACCTATGGATAAGTGCATTTCTCCTCTAATTATACCAGAAGCCATACTGAAGGGATTCTTCCCCTCATGATATATTTTCCTTATTGTTTCCTCGAAATACCTTATAGTTAACATTCTCCTATACATAGTGAGTAGATCACTCGGTTTCAGCCCAGAACTTTCTATTAGATATGATAAGTCCTTTAATGAGGGTTCTGGTTTTATTATCATATTAATAAATTAAATTACGTACTTATATCCTTTTCTTCCTATATTAGATATGATGTACATTAAGAAGCAATTTTTAAAAGGTACAAATTTAAGGTATATTTATGGAGAACGTTAAGAAATTTAAATACTTTACCGTATCGTCACTGGCTTTTGGAACCTGGAGAATTGGAGGAGGTTATTGGTACGCTTCTCATGATAGAGATAACGAGTGGGTGAGCGCGATTCGTAAGGCGATTGAGCTAGGAATAAGGCTCATTGATACTGCCGAAATGTATGGAAATGGCCACGCTGAGGAATTAGTAGGTGAGGCAATTAAGGGGTTTAATAGAGATGAGCTGTTTATAGTCTCCAAGGTTTGGCCTAGCCATGCTGATTATGATAATGTGATAAAGTCAGCTAAAAATAGTTCTAAAAGGCTAGGCACATACATCGACCTCTATTTACTTCACTCGCCTTCAAGAGTACCCATTTGCAAGACCATAAGTGCATTTGAGAAGTTAGTTGATGATGGTGTAATAAGGTATTTTGGCCTAAGCAATTTCGATGTAGATCAAATTGAGAGAGCTAGAGAGTGTGTTAGTAAATACGAGATTGTGGCAATTCAGAATCATTATAGCCTGCTAAATAGGGATGATGAGAGGAAGGCTTTAGCTTATGCAGAGAAAAATGGATTGATGTACATGGCATATACTCCATTGGAAAATGGAATATTGGCGAGAAACGAGTTCTTAGCAAGTATAGGTAAGAAGTACAATAAGACTACTATTCAGGTAGCCTTAAACTGGTATATCACTGGTAGAAATAGTTTAATACCAATAGTTAAGGCTTCCAAAATACCCCACGTTGAAGAAGATGCTGGTGCAATGGGTTGGAGATTGTCGGAAGAAGATTGGAGGGAAATAGATGAGCATTTTAGAGAGAAGAGTTACTTTTTAGATAAATTCGTCTCGTCTCTGAAATCGATAAGACCTTGGTCTAGTTAATTTTAAAACCATTTAATAGAATTAATATCTATGAAGAGAATCCTTGTTGGCTATGACGGTTCGGAAAACGCTGAGAGAGCATTAGATTTCGCAATAGAATTGGCTAGTAAATTTTCCGCTAGGCTATTTGTAGTAGAAGTTATAGACCTTACATTGTTTTATAATTCAGGAGTATTACCTCCACTAGAAGCTACTAAAAGCTTAGAAGAGAAAGCTAAGAAGGATGTTAAAAAAGCAATAGAAAAGGCTAAAAGCAAGGGTGTTGATGCAGAGGGTATTACTTTAGAGGGGGATCCAGCGCATTCTATTCTAGAGTTTGCTAAGGATAACCAAGTCGATGTAATAGTAATTGGGAGTAGAGGTTTATCAAAGGTTCAACGAATATTCCTAGGGAGTGTATCGAATAAAATTGTCCAAGAATCCAAGATTCCCGTAATTGTAGTTAAGTAAATAAGGAGCGAATTCAAATTATTTTTTATGTTTGGAAAGCTAGTAGCAGTTATTGATAAGCTTAATGAAGGTAACGTTATAGAAGCCGGTAATGAGTTACTATCAATAGCAAAGGATTATGAGGATCAAGATAAGATAATAGATCTGCTAGCTGAAATAGAGAAAGAGATAAAGGAATTTAGAAGTAGTAATGACTTTTTACATAGAGATGATTCCCCTTTTATGGAAATGGTTAAGAAAAGTATGGAAGAGATGAGAGTATGTAGGGAGAACAAATTGAAAGCGTTAATACTCCATACGCTCTACATAATTAGTAATGGGAATGAGATATTATTGAACATGATAAAAAAAGCAAATATAGGAAAGCCAAACACATATATATGACCTTTCAAAATATAATAGTGTGAGCTTCGACGCTGATGTTATAATTGTTGGGGGAGGATTAGCTGGACTTTCTGCGGCAATTACTGCTAATAGAGAAGGGCTCTCAACAATTGTGTTAGAAAGGGGAGAATATTCTGGAAGTAAGAACGTTTCTGGAGGAAGAATGTACGTCCACGTATTATCACAACTATTTCCAGATGCCTTAGAGAGAGCACCCTTAGAAAGACCGGTAACTAAAGAAACGTATGAGATTTATTGTGAGGAAGGAAAGAAGGTCACTTTTTCATTCCAACATAAAACTAAAAATAGTTATACTGTGTTAAGGGCTAAGTTTGATCAATGGTTGGCTAAAGAAGGTGAAAATGAGGGAGTATTGATCTCTTATTCTACGCTCGTAACTAATGCTAGAAGGGAAAGCGATTACGTGGTAATAGAGACAAATAGAGGTGAACTTAAGGCACCTCTGGTCATAGATGCTGGTGGAGTAACCGCTCCAATATCCAGATTCTTAGGGATTAAAAAACTAGAACCCAAAACATTAATGTTAGGAGTTAAAGAGGTATTGGATATTAAACCAGATATGCCAGAAGATGAGGGTGAGGCTAGAACTATAATGGGATTGATAGGAAATTTGAAAGGAGGAGGTTTCGTTTACACAAATAAAGATACATTGTCCGTAGGTGTTACAATAAAAGTTGAATCGTTATATAATTCTAGCATACCATCACATGAAATCGTGGAAAGATTTAGGGAATCGCTAGGCTTAAACGGGAATATCTTAGAGTATTCCGCCCATTTAATTCCATATTACGGTTATGATAAGATAGGTAAGATTCACGATAAGAATTTAATCTTAGTAGGTGATGCGGCTGGATTTCTAATAAATGATGGATTCAACATTAGAGGAATGGATTTGGCAATAGGTTCTGGAATTATTGCTGGAAAGGCTGCCAAGAAGATCAAGGAACTTAATGATTACAGTAGAACTGACATCTATTACGAGATGCTCAAAGAATCATTTGTACTAAGGGATATGAAAACTGCTTTAAGGTCTTTTAGTGTGTTAAGTGAGGAGGAGATTTTCACTAAATACCCTAAGGTTATTTGCAATGTTCTAAGCAAGTTATTTACAGTAACAAGGGATGGAAAGGAGAGGCCAATTAACGTTTTGCTTCAGGAAAGTAAAAGCGAAAACGTAAATACTACGAAGATGTTAACTGATATTATGAGGTTGTTTATATGATGGATCTCCTAAAGAGATTATCATTAAACAAGTATAATGTAGATAGAACCACTCATATAGAAGTAAATACTGACATCTGCCTAACCTGTAAAGATAAGCCTTGCACTAAAGTTTGCCCTGCTGGAACCTATGAACCTTCCCCAGATGGGAGAATTATAGTGCATTATGAGAGATGCTTAGAATGCGGTGCCGCATTGGTTGCATGTCCCTATGGTGCCATAAAGTTCCACTTTCCAGAAGGAGGTATAAGCTATAAATATGGATAGGTTTTTCATTTCAAATTGTGGATTTGTTAATAGTTAATCATAGGGACTTAAGGCATAATAAAGCTGGAGGAGCCGAACAAGTAATTTACGAGGTATCTAGAAGATTAGTAAAGAAAGGAGTTAGTGTAACGTGGCTTTCCGAAGAGGTAAAGGGGTTACCCAAGGAAGAGGAGATTGAAAATATTAGAATAATGAGGAGGGGAAATTCACTCACCTTACACCTTTATGCGCCAGTAGAAGCGAGGAAACATGAGATTGTCATTGATAGTGTAGCCCACGCTGTACCATTCTATTCTTACCTAGTAAATAAGAACGCAATTGCATTGGTACATCACGTTCATCAAGATGTAGTGAAATACGAGTTAAACCCAATAATGGCTAGGACTGTAGCCTTTTACGAGAGGAGTGTAGGTAATTATAAGAATATTATTGCAGTTTCCAACACTACCAAAAGGGATTTAGTGGAGAGGTTGAAGGTCAGAGAGGATAAGATAGAGGTTATCCATAACGGAATTGACCATAGCGTTTACAAGCCCGGCAAGAAGTCAAGTGAGCCAACAATTCTTTGGATAGGAAGACTAAAGAAATATAAGAATCCGTTAGATGCCATAGAGATCGCTAAGAGAGTTAAGGCCAAGCTGATTATGGCCGGGGGAGGAGATCTGGAAAAAGAGGTAATCGAGAAAATAAAGAATGTTAACGGTGAATATCTTGGGAGAGTTAGTGAAGAAGATAAGATAAGACTATACCAGTCAGCGTGGATTGTAATAGTAACTTCATTCATTGAGGGTTGGAGCATGGTTACGATTGAGGCTAATGCATGCGGAACCCCAGTAGTTGCCTATGATAAAGGATCCCTGCCTGAAATCATAAGGAATGGTGTGAATGGGTATATAGTGGAATATAAGAATATTGAGAGAATGAGCAAGATAATAAATGAGTTAATAGGAAATGAGGAACGGATTAAGGAACTATGGAAAAGCAGCTATCAAGAATCTTTAAACTACAACTGGGACAAGAGTTCTGAGAAATATTACAATTACTTGATTCGTAAAGCATCAGATTAATTTATAGGAATGATAATAATAATTTATGGGCAAAACAACATCTGAGCTTCTAATTGAAGCCATTTCCTCACAAGTAACTGACGTATTTGGAATACCAGGGACCCATGGTTTATCGTTATATGAGGAGCTCAGAAAGAGGGTAAGTAACGGGGAGATAAGATATTACATGCCCAGATTAGAGTATGGAGGAGCTATTATGACAGATTATTACGCTAGATTAAAGGGAAATGTTGGAGTCTTCATGTCAGTTAATGGTCCGGGCTTTACTAATTCCTTGACTGGTTTAGTTGAGGCTTATTCTGAAGGCTCACCCCTTGTACTAATCTCCCTCAATAAGGAATTTAAATATAGGCATAGGAAGCAACTCCACGATTCTGGGTATTATGACTTACAATTAGAAATGGCCAGACAAGCGACAAAGGCCTCTTTTAGAATTTACTCCCCAGAAGACGTTCCAATTATAATGGAGCGAGCTTTTAGAATAGCCCTAGAAGACAAGATGGGACCAGTTTACATTGAAGTTCCGGTTGATCTACTAGAAGAAAAGAGTAATATTGAAGATTATAAAGCTAGTAAGAGGATTCATAGAACATTAGTTTACCCTACAAAAGAGGAAATAAGGGAAGCATTAAATTTCCTAAGCGAATGCTCGAAACCAATTCTACTTTTAGGTTATGGTGCATCAAGATCGAACATCATAAGTTACATTGACAAGTTGGGAATTCCAGTGTTGACTACCATTAGAGGGAAAGGGAGTATTCCGGAAAATCATCCTTTATATGCTGGAACAATATTTAACCTTAGTGAAATACCCGGAGATTGCCTCATAGCAATAGGGACGTCATTTAACGATCTCGAAACTAGTAGATGGAGTATTAAATTGCCGAGAAAGATACTCCACGTGGATCCAGACGTAAATGTATTTAACACCTCCTTTAATGCAGAAGTTACCATAAAGGCTAGTGCTGAAGCTTTTCTAGAAGAGATAGTTGAGAAGGTAAATTTGCCCAAATGGAGTTATGAAGTAGATGAAAAAACCAATATAGAAAGTAGTAGCAGCGGAATAACTCATGACTACTTAGCCAAGGTTTTAGATGAGACGTTAAGTGAGGACAGAGTTATAATTGCTGACGCAGGTACCAATCAGGTTATGGCAATGGATATAAAAGTATATAGGTCTAATTCGTACTTTAATTCCCTTATCTTTAACGCGATGGGATCAGCCATTCCAGCTGGCATAGGAGCCAAAATTGCGTCTCCAGAGAGGCAAATAGTAAGTATTATAGGAGATCTAGGGTTTCAAGGGTGTTTAAACGAGTTAATTACAGCAGTCCAATATAAGGTTAACTTCTTAACAGTATTAGTAGAGGATGGCGTACAGCATTTTCTAAGATTAAATCAGAAAATGAGATATGGGAATACCTTCGCAACTGATGTGTTTCAAATTGATTACACTAAGGTTATGGAGGGAATTGGGGTTAACGTAATTGAGGTAAAGGATAGGGAAGATCTTAAGAAAAGTGCAGAAGAAGCTGTTGGATTATCTCTTAAGAGTCCAACAGTTCTAAGAGTCCACGTTAGCCCTAATAGTATACCTTCTAGATTGTTAATGAAAAGATAGTTATTTATATTAAAATAAGGTATTTTACTTATGGTTAAGATAGTACTATTTTCTCCAACTCCTAATGATTTTAAGAGAGTTGGTGTATATGAAAATGGTAAGATCATTGACCTTGTAAAGGCTTACGAATTATTGTACGACGCTAAGCCCCCAAATTGGTTTTACGATACTAAGGGTTTAATTGAAGGTGGAGATGGAGCGATGTTAATGATAAAAACTGTTTTGGACACTTTAAGGGGTAGTGAAGATAAAGTGTCTTATGACCCAGAGAAGATCTTCTATTACCCGCCAATTACAAATCCAGAGAAGATCTTCCTATTAGCCGTTAATTACAAGGCTCATGGTAAGGAGACTAACAATGAGCCACCTAAGGAACCTTACATATTTACCAAGTTCTCAAATGCGTTAATTGGCCACAATCAACCAATATTATATCCAAAGGCTTCAAATAAGGTTGACTACGAGGTTGAGCTTGCAGTTATAATTGGGAAAAAAGGGAAGTATATAAGAAAAGAAAGAGCCTCTGATTACGTATTTGGTTACACAGTATTTAATGATATTAGTTATAGGGATAAACAATTTCCATCAGAAATGCCCTACGGTATGAGATGGGTTCACGGTAAAGGTATGGACACTGGAGCTCCAATGGGGCCATGGATAGTTACCAAAGACGAAATACCGAACCCCTATGAATTGAGATTAACTTTAAGGGTTAACGGCGAGGTTAAGCAGGATGCTTACGCTGAGGATATGATATTCAAGATTGACGAAATAATTGAGTACTTATCAAATGGTATAACACTTAAGCCTGGAGATGTAATATCAACTGGAACTCCTCCCGGAGTCGGATTAGCTACGGGTAAATTTTTGAAACCTGGCGATGTGATTGAAGCTGAGATAAGTAAGATAGGTGTCTTGAGGAATTATTTAGTAAAAGAGGAATAAAATCATATCTTTATTATGGCGTAATTTATCCCCAAATATGCTAGAAAGAACAATGGTAATATAACGTCTGGTATATCGAAGACGACCTCACTTATCCATAAGGTACCTAGGCTAAAGAGTAACGCTGAAAGAACAAACTTCAAATGAGGTAATCTAATTCTAGCCACTTGCGATTTTAGTATTGCTGTTAGAACCACTACTAAAAATGAAGCTAGTATAGCGCCCATTAATGCTGACGAGTAGCTTTGAGGTATAAGGGCTAATATAACTAGTGCTGCCTCAAATCCTTCAATTGCAGAAACTGTAAACACCACTGACAACCCTTCTTCTTTCTCTTCTCCTTTCTTTCTAATTCCTTTGAATGATCTCCTAGCACTCCTTATTAATCTATAACCGAAGTAGAATAGAATTACCGCAGAGGCTAAAAGTACGTAATTTAATGGAACCAAGTATATTAACCTACCCACAGTGAAGGTTGGTATTAGGACAACTGCAACGCCTAATACTGCATAAATGAATGGCAAATTGTTTTTGTAAATATTATGATATATTGCAGCTATTGCTCCAGCTTCAGTTAGTTCAAGAAGGGATATTCCTAATGCAGCAAGGAAAACACTTACATCCATAGTTTGAATCACGAGGGTAAGTTTATAAAATTATTATTTAACCTTTTACATAAAAAGGTTAAGGGGCAGAAAGCCTTGCCAGCGGGGATGGATAGCCCCTTATAATGTTTAAATACTCCTTTGTAGATATATCCATTAATGATATTAACGACGCTTCTCCCCAGCTCGATTGAGGGTTTAATGGGACTGCGGGAGGGGCATCTATTATCCCTCTTTCTTATTTCACGGGATCCAGACACTGTGAATGATGGGTCCCCCACTTTCCAAATGGGAGTGGATCTCTGATCCACTCGACTGCCCACCAAATGAGAGATGCAAACCCGAATCAATGGTGGGAACGATGAACCACTCTGAAGGGGGAACCTTACTCTCTCAGGACGTGGAGGAAGTCAGCTTTTCCCACTTGCCTTTGAATAAAACGTATTTGCCCTCCTTAGCTATCACCTTTCCTTTCCTTATCACAAATCTAGGAGGCGACATGAAACGAATTAAATCTATGACGTCATCAGCATCAGTTACTAGCAAGTCTGCCTCATTCCCAATTTTAATCCCATAATTTTTAACTCTCCATGCCTTAGCCCCGTTAAAAGTTATCAAATTAATTGAGGAAATTAACTCTTCAAAACCCATCATTTGATCCAAATGAATAGCCATAAAGAGAACTTGCAACATATTTCCTATTCCTAAAGGATACCAAGGATCCATTATGCAATCGTGACCCAATGCCACATTAACATTGGCGTTTAGCATTTCCTTTATGGGAGCCATTCCTCTCCTTTTAGGATATCCGTCAAATCTACCTTGAAGAACGACATTTATCAAAGGATTTGGTATAACAGTTATTCCGGCTTTAGCTACATATGGCAATATCCTAAACCTGTATGCTGAATCCCAACTGTGCATTGCAGTAACGTGACCAGCGGTAACTCTCCCTTCCCATTTGTTCTCGATGGTTTCCTTTACTAAAACTTCCAAATACCTTGAATTGGGATCGTCAGTCTCATCAACATGCCCGTCAACATCCTTATTGTAATCCTTAGCTAATTCAAATGCGAATTTAATTGACCTAAACCCATCCTCTCTACTAATCTCATTATGAGGAATTAATCCAACATTATCTACACCATTTTCTAACGCTTTTCTAAGAAGTTCGTCATTGCCCTTCTCTGTAAATATGCCATCTTGAGGGAATGCAGTAATCTGAATATCTACAATATCCTTACTTTCCTCCTTAACCCTATTAATTGCCCTCAATAGTTTGAAGGATCTTTCAGTAATATCAACGTGTGTCCTTATCCAAAGAGTACCGTATGCTACGAATAGCTTTACTGCAGTTAATGCATTTCTAATTACTTCATCTTCGCTTATCTTATTCCTCATATCTTGCCATATCCTTATTCCTTCCCATAGTGTTCCACTCCTATTCACAGCTTTGGTAAAAGCGCTGTCCAAATGGAAGTGCATGTTAAAGTATGGTGGGATTACTAATTTCTTTTCAGCGTCTATTAATTCGTCATTACCTCTGCATTCACCTAGGCAAGATATCCTCTCATCTTCTATTCCAATATCTACAATCCTTCCGTCTAATAGTCTCGCATTCCTTATCGTAATCATTTCGGTAAAATGTTAAATCAAGACTTTTTATCTATTATTGTTGCCACTACTAGATGCGGTCTTAGTTTGAAGTTCTCTAACTGTCCTCATAACAACTTTCAATATTTCGCTTCTTGAGGGTTCTTCGTATATGGTTTTACATATCGTATCGATTGCTAATATGTATGTATTTAATGTAGTTTCTAGAACTTTAATTGAAGGTTCTTCTATTACGAAATCTAATTTTTTTATCTTTTCCTTAAGGACGTTTGTTAGAACATCAGGATCTATATCCTTGGAAACTTCATACTTAGTTCTAACCTTCCTTCTTTCCTCTCTGTTATGAAGGAAGATTGCAGCTTGAATCATTATACTATTTGGTATTTTTACTGGAACCTGATCATCAGTAAATATTGTAGTATAAAGCAAGGATATGTCCGTGACTGTACCAGTATATCCTGGGATCAAGAAATCATTGGAGAAGAACTTTGGAGGATAAGTCGGGGCTATTAGACCATACTGCCACGTTGATATTGTCACTCTATCTCCTACCTTATACGGTCTAGAAATTACTAGCATTATCCCACCGAATATGTTACTAAGCACATCTTGTGAAGCTAAGCCTAAAACCAATCCAGCGAAACCGCCTGCTGCTAATGCTGCCCCTAAACTCACTCTCACTAATACAAAGAATCCTACCAAGGCTATGATATACCCAATAAGTCTAACTACAAACGAAACACTACTAGCATTATCGTACCCTATCACATTTCCTAACCTATTCCTTATGAGAGATCCTATGAAGTATGAAACGATAACTGATACTATAAACCAAATTCCAGCATAAATATAGAGTAGATAATCACCTGGAATTATTTTAAATACGCTGGATAATACGAAAATTCCTCCACCAATCGCTATTCCGGCTAATATCACAGTTAAGATAATTGCTATCACTTTTCTCTCGTTTAAAGCCATAGTATTACCTTTTGAGTAGTCGTTTATATCACTTATGTCTAGTAATAAGAAAAATCAGCATTCCCTATAATGTTAACTAATCCTTATTATCCTTAAATACTATTTCACTACATGGGTTACAGATCTCGTCTTTACCATGTTAGGTTACCGATAATCTACAAGGCTTACTACTTCTATCTTAAAAGTAGGAAGTATTTATTGTCTAGAAAATATGCCCTAAATTACGCTAGGAAGAGGAGAAAGCTAATATTCTAGGATAACTAGTAGAGTCTAATGATATTTAGATATTCTAACGGTACAATAAGCTCAGAAGATCTAACGTTGTGTACTGTTAAGGTTGAGGGTAATGTAATAAGAGTTGAGGGTAGTTATAATTTACTGCTAAAACGCAAAGGGTTTAATACTTATGAGATTTATCAATACAATTCTAAGATCGGTGAAATTAAAAACTTTAATCTACAATATAGTATGTTCAATTTCATTGTAAGCAGACCACAGTTGGTTGCATTCACGAGAGGGTATGAGAATAGCGTAAAAATCTTTACCACTAGTAACACTGAGGTGGGTGAAATAAGGAGAATTCAAGACGGTTTAGAGGGATATCTTAATGATACATACGATCCATATATTATCATAGTCTACTTAGTATTACTCTCAAGTTTCTCTAATGCAATGCCATATCCTAGATACAGAACTTCTAGGGTTTCGAAATATAGGGGATTAATTTATTTCATTCCATTATTATTAATACTAGTTTATCTAATACCTCTACCTTATTATATAGATCTTGCCATCTATATAGCGTTGTTAATAGTATTCTACTACTTTCTGGTAATAAGACGAGTAAATACCCTACCAAGTCATGTCTGATTTCATCCTTGTCATAAATGGCGAGGCTTTCAGTCGTAAAGCTCTTCTAGGGAATCAATACTCTTCCACCCTTCATCCTTAATTTCCTTAAATGCAGTGTTCACTTGTATGGAGTGCATCTTAACGTTATCAATAATATCAATAGTTTTTAAGTATTCGGTAAATATTTGGAGGTTTAATAAAGTCTCGGATAGATCGGATTTCTTGAAAACCTTTCCCAGAATACCCTTAGCCTTCCCCTTGTATACTTGAGGTTCCACTACCAATGTGTTTCCCGTATTTGTTTTAGCTATAAGGAATGGTACGATTAAAGTAGTATCCTCAGCTAGATCCAGCTTAGTATTATAGAACGATTCTATATACTTAATGAAGTTCTCAATATCTTCTTTAACCTTATTAGCCTTATTCTTGAAGTCGTTAGTAAGACTATCCAAATCCCTAATCGATTTATTTATATTCTCGATCTCAGAATTCTTATTGGAATATAAGGAGTCAAGTTCCTTTCTTAAATTTTTAACCCCTTCCAAATATTTCCCAGCAATTGAATCCCTTACTTGTCTTAGTTCATTTAACAGACTTTCAAATTCGTTCTTAGAGTTTTCAAATTCGTCCCTTCCTACAATTCCCCCTTCGTACTTTAAACTTGTAATAACATGCCTAGTTGTCGTATCAGCAAGTCTTGAGACCCGGGAGTTAATCTCATTATTTATTTTATTATATATCTCACTGTAGACTTTCTGAATCTCGTTATCAATCTCCTTTTTCTTGTTTTCAATTAATTCATTATATTTTTTATTAATCTCATCTAGTTTACTGGCATAATCCTTTTTTATTCTTAGTCTAGCATCATCAACTTCTTTTAATAGGTTTTCCAACGACGTTATTGTAGATAAAGCCTCAGCCTTTAGATTAATCAAAGTATCGTTAATTACCTTCACGTCATGGTCGCTGATTTTAGAATCTAGCAGAAATAACTGATAATTTACGTTTAAGGTGTTCTTTGCGACTCTAAGTAATTTGTCAATCTCAACATTTAATAAACCTACTAGCGTTATCTCACTGGAGCTTACTCGCTCTAAATTTATCTTCTTCAAATTGGAGACAAATGTTGTATAATCGTTTATTGAAGAAAATTGTGAAGCCATATCATTGAATGGAGGGTAGAGATACTTTAGTATTCTTGAGGAAGTTCTTAAAGTCTGATCTAAAACTAAAAACCCTTGGTCAGTCTTTTTTATTAGTAAGGGCCATCCTATTATTGACGCTCTTACTATTTTCTCCTTTCTTTCTAAATCCAAATTCAATAAGGAGATTGCAATTTGTTTATGAAAATTTATCTCATTATAATTTTGATCTACAGCTAAGGGAACAAAATACGTTTGCATCAATAATATTAAAAAGAGAAAGATAAAAAGTTAGAGCCTGAAGCTAACCTTCTTCTTTTCAGCTTTCCAATCTACGTTAACTGGTGGGAGACCCTTCTTACTTCTAATATAATTATAGGCTGATAATGCAGCCTTAACTCCCTCTGCAGCAGCTACAACGGCTTGCTTATACGGCGTTTGAGTAACGTCCCCAGCTGCAAATACTCCCTCTCTACTTGTTCTTCCTAATTCATCGACAACTATCTCGCCTTTTTCATTTAACTCAACAAAGCCTTTTAGGAACTCAGTTTTCAGAACATAACCCATTTCAATTATAACACCATTGACCCCCAACGACATTGTCTCATATCCCTTCTTTATCACAATCTCCTCAACCTTACTGTTCCCTCTTATTTCTAAAACTTTTGAGGACGTAAATATTTTAACGTTAGGTTTATTCAACACGTTCTTCACGATCTCCTCCTCACCCGCCAGATAAGACGATGAGGTAATATAATATGCTGGATTTGCGTAATTAGACAATAACTCTATAGCTTCTATCCCGGGCTCGCCTTCGCCTACTACAGCTGCTGGCTTACCCTTGAAGAATGCAGCATCACATATTGCACAATATGATACTCCTTTTCCTTTAAACTCTTGCTCTCCAGGGACGTTAATTTCCCTAGGCGTTTTACCAAACGCTAAAATTATAGCTCTTCCAGCGTATTCACCTTTAATTCCCTTTATTATGAATACGTCAGACTCTTGCACTATCTCCTTAACCTCTTCTCCATAAATGAATTCCGCGCCGAACTTCTTAGCTTGTTTCTCAATCTTTTGTGCCAGACTTAATCCTCCAGTTGACTCTACTCCGGGATAGTTCTCTATTAAATCTGTTAACGTTAATTGCCCACCTAGATCTTTTGATAGTACTAACGTTGATAGTTTTTGTCTAGAAGAGTATAGTGCAGCACTTAATCCAGCAATTCCTGCCCCAACTATTATTGTATCAAATGTCTTTAACGGCATTCTATATCTCTTTTATACTTTATATAATAAAAAGTTATCTTTCGATAGTCTGTAAAAAAGTTAAGTATTAATAAAAAATGTTCTTAGTGTTTAAACCTCTCCTTCATCCATTGCCTTACATCGTAGAAATAAATGTTATCATATGGACAAGCATCAACACATTCACCTATTCCAACGCACTTAAATGACTTAAACTCCCCTTTCTTTATAAACCATCCCCTCATATCTGTAATTCCAACTGGACAAGCAAAGGCACAATCCACTGTTTTGCAGTTAACGCATAACATCGGATCCTTTATCTTCAATCTAAATAAGCCTATACTACTAACAGCTTGATTAAATACTCCCCAATAACAATATCCAGTGGTAACGCACGCGAATGTACCTAGGAATGGTATAGAAATGAATAAGAGATACCAAATTACATCAAACCAAACAAAATATATTAGAAACGTAATATCAGTGCCAAACAGTGTAAAACTAATTACGCCTAATGAATTAAGATATGATACGACTGCAGCTATTAGTACTAATATTGAAACGCTAAGCGTTATCGCTTTAACCCAATTCGGTCTTCTGGACGTCATCAACTTCCTCCCTACTTTTGAAGTTCTATTGTATACTTTAAGTGAATCATAAAAAGTACCTTGATACATTAAGGGTGCAGTACAACTTACAGAACACAAATTTCTCGAGCCGAATAAGAAAGAGAGAATTGCGTAAACCACATAAGTTCCTATAAGACCTAAGAGTACGGAATTTGAAAATCCTCCTAGCGTTCCTATCCCCATTGACCACATATAGGGTATGTAGGGTAGACGATCTGAAAGTGGGCTAAACATTGGGATGTAAATAGTGTATAACGCATAAGCTAGGATCATTAAACTCATCCTAACCCTTACTTCCTTAACTCTCATTTCTAACATTTTCTTAAACGCTAAGAATCCCATCTCTATTCCCATCATTATTAAAAACCACATGGAACCCAGAATTGATCCAACTATGTCTATTAAATCCCACAACGCGTTTATCAGATTTGTCAAGAGTTGCCACGGTAGTGTTAGGCTATTTATAAATCCAGAAATTCCGGGCGAAAAAATTCCTTCAACGAAATCCAATACCCCTCCCATAAAGAATTCCATAATGAATGTGAGGAAGATTATTGTGAACGCCAATAAAGGATTTCTAGTGTAATTCCCTTTTCTCGGGTTTGGTCCAGCCAATGCCCTATAAACGAACCACGTCATTCCTATTATCATGGATATGTCGAAAACTATTAAGGTGCCATAAAGGAAGAATAGGAACTCCCCTATCATCATCAATGTGAAAATAGATGTTAATTCGATTGTTGTAAAGGTTTCTTGTGAAGCCCTTAATCTCTGCTTATACAGAGAATCGTAAATTAGTATCGTATCCCCAATCATTATGATGGCAGAGAGCCATATTGGTAAATTTATTGAAGGAAATATTTGTGGAAACCAAGGCATTAAGAGTAATAAACCAATTAGATAGTTCCTCAATGTTTTATCAATATTTTTAAAGGAGAGGATTAGTGTAAACGCCATTTCCACCATCATTACACTCACGAAGTATATGTTCCCAATAGACGTATCTATGTTAGCTGGAATTGAGGTTTCCAAAGTGTAAATTAACGCTCCCATTGCTATTTCAGAAATTACCATAAGTAACGCAAATAAGCTATATACAAATCGTCTCATTTTAACTTCCTTCACGTTAAGTAATGGATATAATCCGAAAATCATATATGCGGAGTTAGTCATCAAAAAGTAGAACGGATTATTGCTAATTAGATAAAGATAACCTCCTATATTCATTGTTAGCATCATTCCTTCAACGTATAGTGCCAATAACACTCTCCTTGTTGATCTCCACCTTTCCACTTCGTAAATTACGTAAAACATGGCCAGAAGCATAGTAATAGTAATTATTATTGGAAGCAAGATCATAATCTCGCTTAATATTTCTTTTTAACACTAAAAAGTTTTGCTTAAAATATTAGAAATTGTGACTAGTTTTATAAATAGTCAATCCGAGAATAAAATATGAATATTGTTGTTGGTTTTAAGATAGTTCCAGATGATCAAATGGTTAAGGTTGTGGGGGACAAACTAAATACTGATGCCCCATTGAAGGTAAGTACTTATGATAAGAACGCTATTGAAGAAGCCATAAGGTTAAAGGAGAAGTTTGGAGGTAAGGTTACGGGTATTACAGTAGGTAGTAACGATAGGAAAAGCATTAGGGAAGCCTTAGCTATGGGAGTTGATGAAGTAATAGCTATCTTAGTTAAAGATCCAGACGTTTATGTTACTGCTATGGCGATAGCTGAAAATGTGAAAATGCTAAATCCAGATATAATATTATTTTCGGAAATGACAACTGATAGTGGAACTTCAGCCTTACCCGCTTACGTTTCTGAACTTCTTGGCCTGCCTTACATTTCTAACGTAAAATCACTTAAGATCGAGGGAAATAAGGTTACAGCGGATAGGGGAATGGTAAGCTATATTGAGACTGTTGAATCAAGTTTACCTTTAGTTGTGAGTGTTGGTGGTGAAATAAATACTCCTAGAATCCCTAGCGTTAAGCAAATAATGGAATCCTCTAAGAAGCCAGTTAAGGAAGTCAAATTTGATGCACAATCTAAGGTTAGAATAAGGGAAATTAAACCAATGATCGTGAATCGAAAGAGAATAGTTATTGAGGAAAGTGATATAAATAAGGCTGTTGATAAATTAATTGAATACTTAAAGTCTGATGGGGTGATCTAATATGAAAGCTGTAGTGTTCTCTGAAAGTCCGGTATTCTTAAAAATGGCAGCAGCTGTGGCTCAAAGTTTCGGAGGAGATGTAATAGGAATATCCGACAGTGAGAACGTTAAGTTCGTAAATAAACTATACATTATTGATAAAATGGATGAGGATGGGATTGTAGATTTAATATCTTCACTCTCTCCAGATGTGATACTAACTGGAAATGTGAGAAGGGATAGGGCAATAGCTGGAAGAGTAGCGGGGAAGTTAAAGTTACCTATAGTTACTGATGTAGTCTCGCTAAAGGTTGAAGATAAGAAGGTTACGTTAAATAGGGTAGCCTATAGTGGAATGGGGTTAGTTACTCTAGAGAGCGAGTTACCGATTGTTATGACTATTGCAAATACGCAATTACAACCCAAGGAACTTCAACCAACTGTAGAGAAGGTTCAATTGAAAGAGGGCAGGGTTAAAATCGTCGGTAGGAAATCAACTTCCTCTGGAGTTAATTTAGCTACTGCAGATATTGTAATTGGTGTGGGAAGGGGTATTGGATCTAAGGAAAACGTAAAATACGCTGAAGAATTGGCAAAGGCGTTAGGTGGAGCGGTTGGTGGGAGTAGACCAGTAGCTGCTGAGCTCAATTGGGTTCCAGAAGATAGACAAATAGGTTTATCCGGTTTAAGAATTAGACCCAAATTGTATATAGCCCTAGGAATATCTGGTCAACCCCAACATATAGCTGGTATAAGGGATTCCAAAATTATAGTTGCTGTTAATACTGATAAGAATGCTCCAATACTTGAAAACGCGGATTACTTGGTTGTAGGCAACGCAATCGATTTCTGTAAAGTTATGTTGAGTAAGCTAGGGAAAAAATAATAATGATAAAAACGATTTTATTTTATGGTATTTCCTTTTAAGTCCTTGGAGGATTTTAAAGTAGAGATAACCCAAGATCATGAATTATTAAGAAGTGCAGTTAGGGATTTTGCTGAAAACGTATTGGCCAAGTATGTTGAAAGAGGTGAAAAAGAATTAGATATTCCTTTAGAGGCTAAACAAAAGGCTAAGGAAATAGGCCTATATGGCTTATTTGCTAGCCAAGATTTAGGGGGACAAGGAGCGGATTACTTATCATTACTTACAGCAACAGAGGAGATGGCTAGAATTTGGCCCTCATTTAGTACATTTTTATTAATAAATTGGATGTTTATTTATGCATTATCTAGGTTTGGAAACGAAGAATTAAAGAAAAAATATGTCACGCCAGTAGCTAATGGTGATAAAGTAGCTGCATTTGCTGTTACTGAGCCTGTGGCTGGATCAGACGTAGCTGGTATAAAGACAACAGCAAAGAAATTAGATAGTGAATATGTGATAAATGGAAGAAAGATTTTCATAACTAATGGTGATATTGCTGATTATTACTTAATTGCAGCTAGAACATCACCTCCAGATCCTAAGGCCAGATGGAAAGGCATATCAATGCTTATTGTGGAGAAAGACGCAGTGAAACCAGTAAGTAGAATCGAAACTACTGGATTAAAGTCCTCACATACTGCTGAAATTTTACTTGAGGATGTGAAAATACCCGCTGAAAATCTACTAGGAGAGGAAGGCAATGGATTTAAATATGCGGTGAGTTCTTTTGATTTCGCTAGGACCATAGTAGCTTCACAAGCCTTAGGAATTGGACAAGCTGCATTAGAGAAAATGATAAATTATTCACTTCAAAGAACTGCATTCGAAAAGAAACTAGCGGAATTTCAATTAGTTCAAACTAAAGTTTCTGAATCGTTAGCTGATTTGGAGGTGGCAAGATTAATAACATATTGGGCAGGGACACTGTTCAAGAATGGTAAAGAAAACGAATACACAGTAGCAGCATCGTTAGCGAAATTCATATCCACTGAATCTGCTGAGAGAATTATATTAAGGGCTATGAGCGTCTACGGTGGTTATGGCGTTACTACCTCTACCGGATTGGAGAGAATGCTAAGGGATCTACAAATAATGAAAACATATGAAGGAACAAACGATATTCAAAGGATTAGTGCAGCAAGATTTCTTTACAATAAATTCATTGGTTATAAGGTGTGACCTTGTATATTGGTAGTTCAGTTAAGAGAGTTGAAGATTTACGATTTTTGACTGGAAAAGGTAGATACATTGACGACATTTACTTTCCTAACATGCTATACATGGCAGTATTGAGGTCGAATTACGCTTGGGCTAAATTCAAGATTGATCCTAAAAGGGTTGAGGAAAGAGGTTTCAGCGTAATAACGTTTGAAGATACAAAGGAATTTTCGCCATTGCCCAATTTTTTCGTCTCTGATCCTAAGAGAGTACCAAAGGAGTATATTTTAGCTAAAGATGAGGCAAAGTATTTTGGAGAACCAATAGGATTGGTAATAGGTAGGGATAGATATGAGGTTTATGATGCATTGGAACTAATTGATGTAGATTATGAGCCTAGAGAGCCGATAACTGATCCATTTAAGGCAATAGGTCCTAACTCACCTACTTTACACAAAGAACTAGGCTCCAACATTGTGTATAGCGATATTTTCGAATATGGAGAGGAGCCAAATGATTACAATTACATAGAAAAAAAGATTAGATATAATAGGATCCTACCGGCTCCTCTTGAAACCAATGGGGTAATAGCTGAATTTGATAAGATTAGCGGAAACTTAACGATATATGCAAATACGCAAGTTCCACAAGTCTTTAAGACGGCATTGGGCATTATTTTCAACATTCCTAGATCTAAGGTCAGGATAATTGTTCCAGACACTGGAGGAGGATTTGGCGGAAAGATCTTTCTAAAACCCATAGCAATGACAGCATTAGCTTCAATAATAACCGGAAGGCCGGTAAAGTATATAGAGACTCGATATGAACATATAATTTCTGCAATTCATGGACCAGATAGACATTACACTGCAAAAATTTTATATAAGGGGGACGAATTAGTAGGAGCAATAATTGACTTAGTAGAGGATTTTGGGGCATATTTGCACACTTACCAACCCTTACCAATTCTCAGACAAATATATCAATTGGTTGGTCCATATAAAATGAAATACCTTAAGTTCAGAGTATCTGGAGTAGTTACGAATAAACCACCAACGGGGGCATATAGGGGACTAGGAATTCCACCAGCAGTTCTAGTATTGGAAAACCTCGTGAAAAGCGTTTCTAAAGTAAGTGGAATTGATGAAATGGAATTAAGAATGAAAAATTTCATTGATAAACTTCCTTATGAACACATAACGGGTGCGGTATATGATAGTGGAAATTACAGAGAGGCATTAAAGAAACTTGTTAGCCAACTGGAGGTAAAGGACAAGGATAAGTACACGGGAATTGGGATAGCATTCGCATTGGAACCTGGCTCTTCATTGGCTTTCCAAACGCTAGTTGTCAATAAGCCTAGGACACCTTACTATGAGGGTGTATATATGAGGATGGATAGCGGAGGCGACGTTACGGTGTTTCTCTCAACAAATACTATGGGTACAGGGCATGAAACTAGTATATCCCAAGTAGTTGCTGATGTTCTAGGTATTCCGATTGATGACGTGAAAGTCATATTAGGCGATACTGCAGGTCCCCCAGGAACAGGGTTTTATGGTAGCAGATTCTCTGTAGTCGGTATTTCAGCTGTTTACACTGCTGCCCTAAAATTAAAAGAAAAAATGAGAGAATACTTAGCTAAAATGTTCAACGTTGAAAAAGACGAGGTAAAAATAGATAATGGAATAGTAAAAATAAGTAACAAGTCGTTCTCTATAAAGGAAGCCGTTAACATGATATATAACAGATCGTACTTAATAGGGAACGAAATAGGATTGGACGTTTCAGTTACCATCAATTCATATAATGTAAACATCGCTGATGATAAGAGAAGAGTGAATTTCTCCACGACCTATGGTGTTAACGCACATGGTGTAGTAATTAAGGTTGATAAGGATACTGGATTTATAAAAATACTTAAGTACGTAGTATTGAGCGATTGCGGAACTATGATAAACCCAATGATAGTGGATGGACAACTAATGGGAGGTACTACAATGGGGATAGGGGCATCGCTCTTAGAGAAAGTTGAATATGATGAAAATGGTATTCCAAAGCAAACTTCTTTTGCAGACTATTGGATTCCATCAGCAGAAGAGGTACCTACATTCGAGATCCAACATATGATTAGCCCTTCACCTTTTACACCACTAGGCACTAAAGGTGTTGCGGAAGGAGGAGCTACTGTACCTCCAGCTGCCATCATTAATGCCTTAGAGGACATACTAAAGAAACCAATCAATAGGATTGAAATACCAATAACACCAGAGTATGTATTACAGTTAATTAACGACATGAGCTAATTATCGCATTCAAGATTTCCTCTTCTTTTCCCTTCCCTTTACCCAAAGTAACATATTCAATAACCTCGCTGATCAACTGTTTTAAAGTATCCTCATCTTCATTGCAAAATCTATTCTTCATTTCTGAATCACTAGTCAATTTTTCCTTTACGAAATCACTAATGGAATCATGTTCTATCACCTCTCTTATGAAATTCCTCATTAATGCGTATTTGTAAAATGGTGTTTCCATAAAATTTAATCAATTTATATCGATATAAAGCTAATGTTATTAACCTATTTTACGAGATATTAACATATGGAAAGGAAATTAGGATTCATATTTGACCATAATAAGTGCATAATCTGTAACGCTTGCGTTGATGCTTGCAATAAAGCTTATGGTAACCTTAACTGGAGAAGCTTAATCGTGATGCCATATGGTGAGAGTAAAACAGCGCTTTCAATTGCTTGTAATCATTGCGATAATCCAACGTGTATGCAAGTATGCCCCGCTAATGCAATCGAGAAGAACGAAATGGGAATAGTCAGGATAAGAGATGATAAATGTATAGGATGTGGATTCTGTACGTGGGCTTGTCCATACGAGGCTTTAAAGTTCAATAATGAAGGAATCATGACTAAATGCAACTTTTGTTATGGCCGTTTAGCAGAGGGAAAGGGTATACCATACTGTGTCGAAGCTTGTCCCACAGGGGCATTAGCGTTTGGTTGGATAGAGAAAGGAGAAGCAGAAGTAAATTACCTTCCGCCCTCGGAGATAACTAAACCAAGGATAGTAATAAAACAACCAGAAATAAAGGAGAGCCTTAAAGCAAATGTTTTACATACTAAAAAGGAGGAGAATTACTTGGGACTATTAGTTTTTACAATTGGGAGTGAATTCGCGTTGGGTTACTCTCTCTTTAAATTGCCATTCTGGAGTATTGTAAGCGTTATCTTTCTAGTAGCTTCCTTACTCTTATCAGTAAATCACGCTAAGAGAACTGATAGGTTTTACAGAGTTATTTACAACTTGAAGACATCTTGGTTAAGCAGAGAAGTATTATTTTCATCCTTATCGATACTATTCTATATCTTAAGTATAGTCAAACCCGTATTTTACTATCCTGCAGTAGTATTTCTGACCGCTGGAGTTATCTCAAGTATTATGATCTATATGTTGAAAAGTAGGCCATCGTGGTATAAGGCTGATACTCCAGTTTCCTTCGTAGGGAGTATCTTTACAATGTCTCTACCAATTGTGTACTTTTTGACTTACGATCTAACAACTATTATTCCATTAGTGATAATATTAGCTATAGAAATAATCTCCAATCAAATGAGGTCTAAAGTTAGAACGAGCCTTAACATTGTTTCGATTCTCATCTCATTAATTTCAATCATAATTCCTGAAATTATCATTATAGTTGAAATTATGAATATTGTTTCTGAAACCAAACATAGGAAAGAATTTTATGAAAAAGTTATATACTACGGCTTACCTAAAGTTTAAACATTTTTTATAGTTAGTTTTTTAAATGATGAAGAGTATACAGTTCTAATAGGTGGTTATTTATTGCTCGAAATAAGATTCCACGGTAGAGGTGGACAAGGTGTCGTAACGGCTTCTCAACTGTTAGCTGAAGCAGCTGGATATGAAAACCTTTACACTTCTTCTTTTCCCATTTATGGAGCGGAAAGGAGAGGTGCAGAAATAGAGGCATATTGTAGAATATCCGAGAATCCGATTAGGGTAACTTCCCCAGTAGAAGAACCAGATTACTTGGTCGTGATAGATAATTCCCTTCTCCAAATATCTAGGAATTTGTTCAGAGGACTAAAAGATACTTCGACGATAATATTAAATTCACCTTCCAAACCGGATCTTAACTGGAGAACTTTTCACGTTAATGCAACTAAAATTGCAACAGATCTAGGCCTAGTAAAGTCAGGGTGGCCGATGGTGAACGTAATCATCTTAGGAGCGTTAATAAGGGTAATGGGAGTACCTAAATTATCTTCGCTTGAGCAAGCAATAGAAGAGGAATTTGGAGGCAAAATAGCTGAACTCAACATAAAAGGTGCAAGATTGGCCTATGAACAAGTTGGTGTTGAGTATGTCACTGCTTGAATATCAATACTTTCCTGTAACTAGACCCAATAAGGGTGCTGGAGGAAGAACTGGAGCATGGAGAATAGTAAAACCTGTTGTTGATTATAACAAGTGCATAGGTTGTAAAGCATGTTTTATGTTTTGCCCAGAATCCACTATAGTCCCTAGCAATGGTAAGGTAAGAGTTGATTATGAGTATTGCAAAGGCTGTGGAGTTTGTGCCAATGTATGCCCAGTTAAGGCTATAAGTATGGTGAATGAGCAATGATTAGAAAGGTTATTTCTGGAAATGAAGCTGTTGCGTTAGGTGTGAAACTAGCGAGAGTAGGAGTTACAGGGATATACCCAATAACGCCACAAACTACGATAATTGAGAAATTAGCTGAGATGAGAGCTAAAGGTGAGATTGAAACCGAAATAGTGAGAGTTGAAAGTGAGCACTCCGCAATGGCTGCAACGTTCGGTGCTGCTTTAGGTGGTGTTAGGGCTTTTACTGCTACCGCATCACAAGGACTCCTTTACATGCACGAAATGATTTGGTGGGTGGCTGGGAGTAGAGTACCAGTAGTAATGGTTGTAGGTACTAGAGCAGTAGGAGCTCCTTGGAACATTTGGAATGAGCATACCGACTTTACAAGTGAGAGGGATAGTGGATGGATAATGGCTTTTGCATCCAATCCGCAAGAAGCATTAGATCTAACTTTACAAGCGTTTAGGATTTCAGAGGATGAGAGAGTATTCTTACCAATGATGGTCGGTATGGATGGATTTATCCTTTCGCATACTAAGACTAATGTACTAATACCCGATCAAGAGCAAGTGGACGACTTCTTGCTTCCAAGGAGACAGCCATATGTGATAGATCCAGAGGACCCAATAGGTATGGGTAACATATTCCCTCCGGAGGGCTATATGAGACTAAGGGAATCAATAGATTTAGCACTTAGAAATTCAGAGGATATAATAAAGGAAATAGGAAGAGAATATAATAAGAAAATTAACCCATTAGGAGATTACTCCACACTAAATGTGTCGTATAAACTAGAAGACGCGGATTACGCAATAGTTCTAATGGGAGCTTGGGCAGGAGATGCCATGGAGGCTGTAGATACATTAAGGGAGAAGGGGATAAAAATAGGCATGTTAAGAATAAGGTATCTTAGACCTTGGAGTGAGAAGGAGATAAGAAATGCGTTGAAGGATAAAAGGGCTGTTCTAGTGTTAGATAGAAGTACGAGTTTTGGTAGGGGTGGAGGACCACTTTACGTTGAAGTAAAGTCCACAATATCGGACATTGTACCACAAATAAAAGGTGTAGTGAGTGGGTTGGGAGGTGTTACAGTTAACAAGAGCGAACTATTGTATATATTTAACAAGTTTGTAGAAGGCTTAAAGGATGACGTAATTTGGTATTATCCAAAGGAGGTGGGAAAGATTGAGCTTAGGACTCCGAGAGATATTGAATAAGCATAATGGTATCTTATCCGGGACTTCAGCTTGTCCCGGCTGCCCAGAGAATATGGCAATGAGAATGCTAGGAATGGGACTAGGTAAAGACGTGGTTCTAGTAGTAGTTGCGGGATGTTCCTCAGTAATACAAGGAAATGCGCCTTATAATGCTTACAACTTTCCTACTGTGAACGTTGCCTTTGCGGCTGGTCCAGCTACGGCTGCTGGTTTGGCTAGAGCGTATAAACAAAGAGGTAAGAATGTCACTGTAGTGGTTTGGGCTGGAGATGGAGGAAGTGCTGATATAGGATTTGCATCATTAAGCGGGGCTGCAGAGAGAAATGATAATATACTCTACCTTACTGTGGATAACGAGGCCTATATGAATAGTGGAGGGCAGAGAAGTGGCTCAACTCCCTTTGGAGCAATTACTACTACAACTCCAGAGGGAAAAAAGGAAAATAAGAAAAACTTGCCATTATTAATGATAGCGCATAACGTACCTTATGTGGCTACTGCATCTGTAGGATATCCACATGATTATATAGAGAAGTTAAAGAAAGCTAAGCAAGTTGAAGGTTTCAAATACGTTCACGTCCTAACTCCAGATCCTTACGGTTGGTTATTTGATCCTTCAAAAACTCCTGAAGTGGCAAAATTAGCAGTTCAGACTTGCTATTGGCCCCTCTTTGAATATTATAATGGAAAATTAAGCATTAGTTCAGAAAGTTTACATTGTCTTGACAGAAGAACTAGAAGACCTATAAGAGACTTTCTAAGTGCTCAAGGAAGATTCAAGAGATTGACAGAGGATCAAATAAAGATTTTAGAGCAATATATAGATAACGTGTGGGAGAAGTTAAAATCCATGCTCGATAATCAGTAACGTTATTTCTTATACTCTTCAGACGCTAGTTCAAATGCTTCCCCCAGTTCATTTACAGCATTGTTCACTGAGCACTTCTTAACGGTTTCTTGTCCTAGTGATCCAACCTTCTCATCCTTTAGTGCTAACTTTAGTTTTTCAGCCAATTCTTCAACATTTCCGGATTTAAATACGAAACCATTTCCTCCCTCTATAATTAGTTCACTAACTCCAGTACCACTACTTACGACTGCTGGTTTTCCGTAAACCCAACCTTCACATACTGCTAGCCCAAATCCCTCTATTCTTGAAGGTAAAAGAACTACATTAGACCTTTGATAAAGTGCAAATAATTCCTCATCTGGCACATAGCCGGTAAATACGACCTTATTCTGTACTCCTAAGCTCCTCGCTAATTCCTTTAACCTACTTACCCACATACTTCCCTTATCATGGCCCAGAGTCCTACTGGTAAAACTACCATCACCAGCTAATACTAATTTAGCGTCAACATTCTTTATTGCTGATATCGCCAAGTCTTGACTTTTCATTGGATCCATTCTCGCAACAACTAAAACTATCTTATCATCACTCTTAAATCCATACTTATCCTCGACGTATTGGATCTCCTTCTTCCCAACGGTCTTATAACTTGAAGGGTCTATGAATGGGTAAATTTGTTTAACTTTGACTTTAGCTCCAGTTCTTACTAGACCTTCCAGATCCCTTTTTGTGCTTAAGATCACTAGATCGAAGCTCTCAAATGCTTTAATCAGAAATTCCCTTAATTTTTTGTTTAAGTTCTCTGGAACAAAGGGTATATGATACCATAAAACCGCTGGAGCAGAAGGTCCAATTATTCCCCCTACCAATAACTGTTGAAAGTCATTTATAAAATAGATATCTGTATCTTTATAAAATTCTAATAATTTCTGAGCTGAAAGCCAATTATAATTTGCATAAGCTATATACTCTTCTCCTACAAGTTCATATTTACCTAGTCCGTGAGCTTCATTATATAGACCCTCTTTAAATCTAGTATAATTGGCTAAAGATTTAGCTTCTAGATCTACGAAATGAACTTCGGTACTAGTCATTTTTACCGATGGAGGGTAACCCGGTCCCAATGAGACCCATCTAGACTTCGAGAAGGCATTAGCGTTTATGAGACTCAACATCATCTTCGCAACTCCACCAACTGAAATGTGGTAATCCTCATTACTCAATAAACCAAGATCTATTGGAGGCTCCAGATAGCCATACTTTTCCAATAAATCTCTGTATGTTAATGTAAATCTTATTGGTGGTGTTTGAGTATTAATAGCAACGCTAAACATACTATTCTTTTCCACATTTATCCATTTATGTTTATCTTGAAATAAGGGCAAATTAATATACAAATTTATATCTATTGTATTTATCAGCCTTATTGAGAGTACCTTAAAAGTATTAAAACAGATAGCCTTTAGGGTGGTGGGGAAAAGTCAGTTCTGTGCCCATCATTTTAAAATAGGGATAAAATAAAAGCATCTATTGCTATTAGCGAATGAAAATTTGCTAATGTTTTACCATTAAACATTCAACTATTAACACTTAAGACTAAAATTTTTTAGGACAAACTCTCTACTATTCGCGTGATAAGATACTACGAATTTCTTTCCAATGGCATTACGTCAGCTTTAATAAAAAACGGTAGTGTTGAATGGTTACCATTACCTAGATTTGATTCTTCATCAATTTTCACAAGAATTTTGGATGAAGAAAGAGGAGGATATTTCAGTATAAGGCCAGCAGATGAAAAATACGAGATAATCCATGAGGATTATGTTGAAAATACATTGATTTTAAGAACTGTATTCAAAAGTGAGAAAGGTAAGGCTGAAATATTAGACTTCTTACCCTTATCATTATCTGGCATTATACGAATATATGAGAGTGAAATAGATTTAAAATTAGATATAAAGCCATTTTTTGAATATGGCCTTGTAACACCAGCTATAATTAAAGCTAGAAGGGGCTTAATATTTAGAAATCCTAAATCTAAAGAAGGTATAGAAATACTGATAGGAGGTGAATATGTACCCCTTGACAATACTGAGTTCACGTTGAAGAAAGGTAAAGGTTATATATACTTACTTTACTCCAAGGATTTACGATATGGTCTATTCAGTAATAAGGGCTTTGTCTATTCCAAACCATATGAAGCCTTAAATAAGGCTATAAAATATTGGAAAGGAAGGTTAGAGAACGCTAAAAAGGTTAACATGTATAGGGACGCGTATTATAGGTCATTACTGGTACTTCTTGGCTTAATTTATGAACCGTCCGGAGGAATTATAGCAGCTCCAACTACGTCTCTTCCAGAGATAATTGGTGGGTCAAGAAATTGGGATTATAGATATGTGTGGATTAGAGATGCGTCATATTCAGCTGAAGCATTAATAAAGGCAGGATTGCTAGTAAAGGCTAGGGATATAATAAGCTTTCTAACTGCAATGGTAGATCCCTCATCTAAGAGTTTTGATCATCCGCTTTACACAATAGATGGAACTGCACCACCTGCAGAGGAAATTCTGGATTGGCTCGAAGGCCATAAGAAATCGTTTCCAGTTAGAGTTGGAAATGCCGCTTATATGCAAATACAAATGGACGTTGAAGGTGCCTATATGAATGCATTATATGAATATTATAATACCAGTAAAGATTCGAAATATGTTAATGAAATATGGTGGGCTATAGAGGCAATAGCTGAATGGACCAAGAAGAGTTGGAAATGGAAAAGCACCGATTTATGGGAACAAAGAGGAGTAGAGGAACATTTCACACATACTAAGGTTATGAATTGGGTAGCACTTGATAGGGCTAATAGACTCGCAAAGGAATTAGGATATAAAAACGAGGCTGAGGAGTGGATTAGTATCGCTGAAGAAATCAGAAAGGACATTCTTGACAATGGATATTCTCAAAAACTAGGTTACTTTACGAGGTATTACGGGAGTGATTCAGTGGATTCGGCTTTGCTTACTTTACCATTGTACGGCTTTATAGATGCTAAAGATCCTAGATTTTTAAAGACACTTGAGAAAATTGAGAAAGATTTAATGATTTCAGATGGTTTGTTATTAAGATATAAGGATGACTTTATGGGAAGTGTAAAGCATCCTTTTACCTTAGTATCGACATGGCTAACCAGGGTTTATATTAGGTTAGGAGAAATAGACAAGGCGAAAAAAGTAATTGAGAAACTAATAAGCTGTTCCACATCATCATTATTACTTGCTGAACACCTAGATCAAAATACTTGTGAACCTAGAGGGAACTTTCCTCAAGCGTTTCCCCATGCAGGATTAGTAATGACCATAGTAGAACTAGAGGAGAGGAGGCTAGTTTAATGAACAGATTACAACAACTTTTGAAGGAGGCTTTAGATGAGATTGAAATATATGGATCTTGGACTTCCCTTTATTATATTTTGAAGTCGGTAGCGGAAAGTAACGTGGAAAAGTTATGTAGAGAACAAGAGGTGATTTATCACATCACTGTTGATTCGCTAACACTATTTACAATATATAAATATGGTGAAGGAGTTGATAAGACTAGGCTTTTCGTGCTTTCATTTTTACTCTACGATTATTTATCTAGACATTATAATATACAAAATCCAATTTTTTCAATTAAATGGAATAAAAGATACTTTATATATAGTCCTAGAATAGATTCTCGTTTACATAGTCTATCAAAAAGGGGTCTGATCCTAAAAAAGGATAGACTATACTATTTAAGTCAATTAGGTATAAGTGAAGCTGAAAGTATAAATATAGGAAAAAAGGATAGTGCAAAAGTTGATAATATTGTAGCAAATTTAAAATCTCTAAGGAAGGTTAAAGATATAAAAATATTTATAAGAAAATATCTTTTGGAATAATAGCAGAAGCCAAGATAATAATATGGATACTAAAATTCTTATTCTTTAAAATGTTCATGAAACAAATAATTCGTCCTCGATTTGAAAAGTAAGGCTTTTTCGCCATGTCTTCTGAAAATTTTAAGAACATCAAAGAGTCCAAAGAATGGAAGGAAGTTATGAACATGCTTGGGGATCACTTCTTTTAGGAGTTTAAAGTAAGTATTAAGGGCTGTAAGCCTTATGAATCTTTTGGAACAAAAACCTTTACCATGATCAGTAAGGATGACGTTTTTACTCTTATACTGAATGAGTATAAAAATTCACAGAAACCCGTTTCAATATCTAAGATTAAGAGAAAATTTAAGGACGAAAGCATCACACAAGTACTTGAGGAATTAGAGAAAGAGAGAAAAATAAGAAGAGTTGAAAATAAGGGTAAAGTTAGTTTTGAGCCAATAGATGGTTTAAACGTAGCAGAGGAGTTGAAAATATTAAGGGATGAGATTCATAGAATGCTCAATCTATTACAGAAATTGATCGAATCAAAGAGTTTTTCATATAAGGATTTTGATGAAGCTTATGATAGGATAAAGGATTCTTTAGGATATGCACCTTTGGAAAGAATAAGGATAGAACTAGGACTTTCTAAGGAAGAGTTTTACTCAAAATTTAGAAAATATATTGAGGAAAACTACGATTTAATAGCGGGAGGAGATGAGGGATTTACGAGAAAGGGTGTTACCTACGGAATAATTAAGAGGAGGAGATAAACGTGGTTTGTGAAATACCAAGAGTAACTGTAACTACTTGGTCATCTAAAAGTGTCGTATTGGTAGGTCCAACTTATAGAAAATACTTGGAAAAGGCGCTTGATGTGGTAAGAAATAACGAGGTAGCGTCAGTAGTTGGACAGCCCGGAATGGGAAAGACTACGTTGCTAAAGAAAATAGAGGAAGTAACGAAAAGTAATAACTTAACAATTTACCTAGACTTAGCTAATAAGCAAAATATGGATGAGGAGTTCTGGACCAAGATTAATCAATTCGAATTGAGGGAAAAGGTTCTACCTGAATTGCAAAAGGTAAAAAGTAAACTTGGATATTCGTTTTGGAAAAAAATTACTGGAGTAAAATTTGAGGACTGGCTATTGAAGATTTGTAATAAATATGATAACCCCTTCTTAAGGGTTTACTGTTTTAACTACGAGAGGAATTTCGATGGAATGATCAACGCGTTAAGAGATATGAAGAACTTAGGTAAGCCAGTGTTACTAATTGATGAAATAAGAGATTATCACTTAAGCCTAATACACAGACTAATTAACGCAGGACTTGAAATACCAATAGTTTTGGCAATGCCTACTGAAATTTACAGCAAGATTTCTGACCTAGCAATAAGAAGGAGGATTGAGGAGAGCAGAATTCCATTAGATGACGCCTTAACAACTGAGGACATAAAGGAAATTGTCGAGGCGTATTGTAAGGATCTAGCAGAGGATATTTTACCCATAATTATTACATTGTGGAGTAGTAAGGAGATAACCAATGTGAGTTCAATATTACAATTTATACGGAATGAAATGGATAAAGTGGAAAAAGTTTGCGAGAAAAACGACGTGGAGTGTATTAGAAACGAATTAAGGAAATACACTAGCTTGAGGAATCCAGAAGATGATGCTAAGGAATTTGAAAAGAAGGTTAGAGATTTACTAAGTAATATAAGTAAAGAGTTTGGGATAAGCTACGTTCATCCAAGAGGAAAGAGAATAGAAATTGACGGAAAGAGTCTAGTAGTGGGTTTGTTCTTCATTGCGGATAATCAAGTATTCTTAGGAGATGTAGTATTCACAAATGACGGGAGATTACATAATGAGGAAGAATTGAAATTGTTAAGTAAAGTTGAGGAAGTTGAACATGAGAAGAAAATATACAAGGTTGGGGGTAGATTCATAATAACTAATATTAATATTAATATTAATGACATCTATGTCCTAAATATTCCTACACTAGAAGTTGTAAAAATATTAAATGGTGACATATTTCTATTAGAAGAGAGAATAAAGATCCTTTTTGATCAATATCAAACGTTTACAAGGAATGAGACAGAAAGCCTCGCCCTTTAGGTAAGGGGAATTCAGTATGATAAAAGAAAAGGTAAGGAGACATCATAATTTTTATATGTAATATGATAAAATGTAAGGGTGTTAGGTCTTTGTTCTCTAATGACCCTCTACTTTAACTAGAAAAGAAAAATTTGACAACGAGGAAGCTGTCAGAGCTATAAGAAATGCGATAGCTGCTGAAATCGATGCTATAAACTTTTATTTGCAACAAAATAAATATATAGATGACGAGAAGTTAAGAAAAGTACATGAGGATATAACTAAAGAGGAAATGACTCATTTTGGGGAATTCCTAAGATTGCTATACCAACTTTCTCCAGAGGATTTCAGCTATTTTAAAAAGGGATGGGAAGAAGCCTCCAAACTAATCGGAGGAAGTAAGGATTTTCCTTTTAATTCAGCCCACACCTAGCGAGAGTTGTAAAGATCCTATAGTGAGCTGGATAATTGAGGGAATTATGTCAAATAGAATAGTAAGAAATATAGAAAATATGATAAATTATGAATTTACTACGGTACCTTTTCAGAAGTAAAAGAAGATTCAGGTGATACGGTTCAAAGCAAAAGTGTGACACTATATGAAGTTCCATTAATTAGTTCTCAAGTTAAATTTTATGTGGGTCAGAAGAACTATTCAAGAAGGACAGCTATAGTGGCTGGTAAATCTTTTGCTAAGATAGAGAATCAACTATTGCTAAAGAATCATCCGTTATCCCATCTAAAAATGGGTAGGCAAATAACTGTATCTGATTGGAATGTTTCTGGAAATATTCTACTCGATGTTCTAAGAGCATATGAAAATTTAGCCAAAGAGGGATTCGGGAAAGGTATTTACGTATTGATATCTAGCTCTAACTATTCTAAGACATTTAGGGTAGTTGATGGAACTGGGACCTACGAAATTGAAATGATAAAGGAAATAGGAAATGTAGTACCTACGGACATTATCAATAATGATGAAATTTACATCATTAGTAAGCAGGGATTTGACATTTTAGTTTTCTCTGAAGCTAACGTTAAGTACTTGTCCAAAGAAAGGGATTATGAGGTATATTTAATCACGGAACAGATTGCACCTAGATTAATAAGTAGCTCAGCATCTTGCACAATTATACAAAAAACGTCATGATCTAACTTTTATTTCTTCCAGTCTCTTTTTTAAGTTCTTAAATATCAACTCATCTAAAGAAATATCATAGGCAATTAATTCCACATTTCCACTAGCCTTGAGTAAATACGCGAAAATCTCATTTCCAGGTACATCCATGTTATTTATCTGTGCATGGGAAACTTCCCCATTGACAATTGAGGTCATTATATTATAATCATCTCCAAGAATAATTATACCTCCTTGTTTAATGTTTACCATAACTTCCCTTAATTTCAATATAACCTCTTCAACGCTCCCTCTGAATCTAAATACCTCATTAAGGGTTGGAGTTTCTTCGTTTATAGAAGGCTTGAAATAAAATCTTAGAAATGGTACTATATGCTCTTTTACTAAATGTGTTGCAAAATCAAAATCTCCCATTCTGACTTTATCTAGAAAACCGAAGCTTTGCTTCACATCAACAGCTACTTTTATTCTTGTTAGTCTACCTAATTCTGTCAAAATGAGATCTATCTTCCATATTAATTTCCCATTATCCCCTTCCCCTTTATATGTAATAGTATTAAATGTGAGCATAGGTCCTTCCATTGTACCCGAGAACGTTGTCACTCGTGATTCAGGATCTCCAATTACATAGAGAACTTTGAACTTATTCTCTGGATTTTTTAGACTACCCATTGTCACAAATTTATTTTCAGTCTTATCAAATATATTAACAATCATCAGATGACCTAATATTCCAGTAAACCTCACTGGATCTATAAAGAATGACAATAACTGATATCTATTAGCTTTCACTTCCATTTCTTCTGCATAGGGCATAAATCTAATATATAATTTTAAAATATAAACCTTATTGATTTATATAGGAGATTACCTATATATAAGCACCTTTAGTGGAAACGAAACGCAAATGCAAAATATGAGCTTTCATTAGGCTCCAATATTTTGAGTCCTAATCCGTTGTGATAGGCATCTGGAGCACCACTCATAGGTTCTATTGCAACTGAGCCCCTTACACCAGTATATATTTGAACGAAAGGCATGTTTCTTCTTGTAATTCTCACTTTCGAATACGAGGAATGTAACTGAATACCTCCACTTATCAAGAAACAATCATCGTAATCAGTATGCTCAAGTTTAGTCTTTATCAATTCCCCAGTAGGGATCTTATTGAAACTTATGCACTTCTTAACACTTTCTTCCTTTTCCACCACTATCCTCCAATCGTCAGCTGTAATAAAGTAGGGATGTGCACCAACTGTCAACGGGGCTCTTTTATTTCCCACATTTCTCACAACTATCTTTGTCCTAAGACCGTATTTGAAAACCTTATAGGTTATTAGACAATCCAGTTTAGAAGGATATCCTTCATGTTCTAAAATATACTCCAAGCTAACGCTATCTTCGCTTTTGGTTACCACGTTGAATTCCTTATCCATGACTAGTCCATGTATTGCGTTTCCCTCTCTATTTTGGGGTAAAGTATATTTCACTCCCTCAAATACATATTCTGCATTTTTCACTCTATTTGCAAATGGTATTAGAATTGCCATGCCACCCCTTGTTGGTCTCTCCAAATCACCCTTTAATATCATATCTCTGTTTCCTATTCTAAACGCGTTAAGATATGCGCCTTTTGTTAAAATTTCAGCTTCTGTATCTCCCTTTTTTATTTTCATACACTTTCACATTCGGACTGGGATTAAATTTATTTTCTATCTTAGTCGTCTTACTCTACCTTCAATTTAAAAAATTTAAACTTGTATAAGGATATTCTTCTCGTTAAACTTTACAATAAAATTTTTAAACATCACATTGTGGCTAAAACAAGAATGATTAAGTATAAGGATACAAGATGGATGTATCTAGTGATACCTTATAACGCTTCAACGGGACCATTGTCAACGTTAGTAACCTTACAGATTCTTTCGCTTGGCGGAAATGCAATTGACGTAGCATACGCTATCTCCCTAAGTAATGCAGTTCTAATTCCAGCTTCAATAATATGGGGATTTATGGCTGACAAGATGGATAGAAAGAAACAAATATTGTTAAGCTTAGCTGGAGTTTCAATACCACTTATTGTAATGCCCTTTATGAACAGTATCTCACTAGTCACCTTGAACTACGCTCTAATTACGTTCATGAGTACTGCATCAGCTACACCATTTAATTTGTTAGTGATGGAGTCCGCTGAGAAAAAACACTGGGGCTCTCTCTTCTCAAGATTCTCTTTATTCTCCTCTATAGGTGTTTTGCTAGGATTGGTTGTTTCGACTTTTCTAGTAATTCTCTTAAGAATTGACCAAATAGAGGAAATACTGGGATTTTCAGTACTGGCTACGTTGATTGCAAGCGTAAAAATACTACCTAAATCCATAATTACATTTGAAAGGACAGCTATTATACACCATAAGGAATCGTTTTTGACTAGAATGAGACACTTGCCAATGATGTTCCTTCATCTACCTAATATTCATCACTTTAAAATGTTTTCCGTGACTAGATTATTTAGGAAACCCATTAATTACATTCCTCTACTTTACTTAGGAATAGTGCTATTTTACATAAGCAGCGGAATATTCAATACTGTATATCCAGCAGGTTTGTACGTGAAGGGATTAAATAAATCTGAAGTTTTGGCTGTAATAAGCGTTGGTATGATATTTCAAATTTTAGGATTTAGGATATCCTCAACGTTACTGGAGAATAAAGATGAGAAAGGATTAGCATACACTTCACTTATTCTGAGAGGTGCGTCATACGTTTTACTTGGTATATTTGCCCAACTATTTTTAGGTATTCCAATATTAATCTCTGGATTAATATTCTATCCATTGGCAGCAGGAATTGCCTATGCAATCTTCTACTCCTCATCTACCACTTTGATATTCAAAATTGTTGGTGAGAGAAGGCAAGGAACTGGACTCGGTGTTTATAGTACAGTAGTAGGGATATCGTTATTTGTGGGGTCACTTTTATCTGGTTATATCACGCACTATATTAGCTATGGGATAGATTTTATAGTTGCGGGAATAATACTTTTAATTGCAGCATGGATATTCAGATATCTAGAGGAAGGATAGTTTTTCTTAATTTTAATAAAAATAAACTATTATTTAAACTTTATGACACTTTATCGACGTAAAACTTAGCACGCCTCTATATGATATTTAGCCTAACATTAGAGAATATAAATAAAATAAAACTTGATAGGTCTTACTTTTTTATAATATTTAATCATAAAATTTATTAAAATGATTTATCTAATATTTAGTAGAGGTGTAAAAAATGAGTGAAAAGCTCGATAAACTAATGCAATTAAAAGGAGCGATAGCTGCTGGTCAATATACGCCAGATGGAAAACTTGTAGAATACAAAGGACCAATGCCTAAAGAAATGGCCGAGATGGTAGCGAAGATGGTAGCAGCCAACACTTTAATGGGAACTGTGGAAGCAGAGTCTTTCACAAAGATTTCTGGAATGAGATGGACGCCATTCTTAGGGTGGGCTGTAGCTGCAGGAGAGTACGCAGTATGTGTAATGGGAAATTATGGAGTGTTCGTTAGACTTGCTGAGGCAGATTTCAATCAAATATTTAAGATATTAAGAGAAGTATCTGGAATATAAAGCTAAAAAGTTTTATAATATCTTCTTTTTTCATAAATCCAATCCTCACTTTCTTCATGGCATTCCATACCGTATCTCTTACAATTCTCCAATATTCTATTCCTCAAATTAACCCACCACTGCGTAAAACCCTCCTTAAATTTTAACCCCCTATAGTAATGGAAACTGTCGAAAATTACCCTTGCCTTAATATTTGAAATTTCTCGGATCATATTTTCTACCTCAGTATCATTTACACCTTGAATAATAGGCCCTATGAAAATCCAAGTTTCTAGCCCTTCATTACTGAGTTTCTCTAAGGCTCTTAATCTACCTTTAGCTGGAGGTGCGCTAGGTTCTAACTTATTATTTAAACTAGTAACTGTAACTCCAACATCAACTCTATCCTTATATTCTAAGAGTACGTCAATATCCCTTAAAACTAAGGGTGACTTGGTCTGAATTGAAACTCTGAAACCATTTTTTAATAATATCTTTAGACTTTCCCTAGTGAGCTTTCTTAAAGCCTCTATTGGTTGATAAGCATCAGTTATCGTGGATATCCCAACTACTCCCCTCTTATAGATTTTCACTTCTCTTTGTAAAACCTCAAGCAAGTTCTCCTTAACAGCTACAACTTTTCCCCAATTTTCTGAAGCCTCCCTATCTGGAGTGAAATTGGGAGCATAACAATAGGGGCAAGAAAATACACAACCTAAATAAGGATTTAGACTATAGTTTAACTCTTTCAATCCAGATTTACTTAAAGCAGATTTCACCCTAACGGACTTTACAATCATTTTAACCACTTATCAATGGTATTAAAGGAGAGTAATGACTTGCTTAACCACTGCTTTAAATCAGACCTTAATAATTTCTTAACGAAATTTAAGGAAGTACTTATATCGTCAAATACTACTGGCTTACCTTTAAACATTTCCCTAACATTTTCCCTAACAAACCAAACACCTACTGGCAAGTTAAATCCTTCATATATTTCCCTCCATAATATTGCAGTGGCTTGTCTCTTTCTGCTCGCCAAGAATTCCGTCACACCTAATCTAGAAGCATAATAACAGCCACCTATTTCTGGATAATCAGATCTACCATGGTACCTTTCGTTATCCACTTCTATATCGACATAGTTGCCAAACTTATTCCAAGTACTTCCAGGGTACCAGGCTTCTCCCCATTCAAAGCTCCAATCTCTAGGAAGAAGAATTGCTATGAAAAGATTCTTATTATGTTTTCTGAAATAAACTTCAACCTTGTCTATCGTGTCATAACTCTTTATATTCTCGATTAGAGTATCGGAAATAGTCTTATCCACTGCTGTTATACTCCATCTAGTAGGTACTAATTTTCTTTCCTTTCCAATTCCACCAATACTTAATATCTTGGATATTTTTTCTACGTCAATCCCTGCATTATATAATTTCATTATACCATCTTTCGCTCTCATATCGTTATCATCATAAACCTTCTCTACTACTGTTAAGGGAGGAGGCAATGTAGCTATTTCAAGCTTTTCCAATGGTGCTGAAGGACCTAGAGGTGGTAGACTTTCATCTAAAATACTTCCAGAAGGTATTCTCTTCAGCCTTAAATCCAATTCAACTGGTCTCGATGATATTGTTATACTCTGAATATCCAGTAAAAACCTATCTGGTAGTCTTGCATCATCTCTGTGATATTTGACACCACCTCTCACTAAGGAAAGCCTCATTGATAAGAACTCACTTAAGTCGGCATTGAGCCAATATTTGGAATCTTCAAACTTGCTCGTATCCCCCAAAATTGGCGGGGTAGAGGGATAAACTGTAATTTTGGGATAACTAAATCTACCTACAAAGACGGATGGTGGAGAAGAACCATATACCTCCTTGAAATTTACTCTTACCGTTTTAGTATTAACTATGATTGGACAGTATGAAAGACCGCAAAGATACTTTGCCCCTCTACATCTTATGCATAACTCTGGCCTTATCACTAATTTAATCTTACTCTCTTACCTATATAATATTTTTATCAGTTAACGTGTCGTTAAGCTCTTTTATTGCAATTACCAATTGTGCATGAACAAAAATCTGAGGAAAGTTACCCATAAACTCACCTTTTTCCACATCAACGTGTTCACCCACTAAATGTAGTTCTCTTGAAACCTTATTGATCTTATCCAATATTTCTACAGCACTGTCTATTTTTCCTAATCTCATATAAACTCTAGCAAGCCATACTGTGGTCAACAAAAATGGGTGTTTAGCTTCTCCCATGAAATCAGTTTTGTATCTTTTCACAAATACGTCGGTTTTTAGATCGTTTTCAATTTTCGTTAATGTATCAATGAATATACTATCATTAACTTCAATGAACCCATACAATGGTGCTGACAATAATGATGAATCTACGTCATCAGTATTCCCACAATATCTGATAAAATAATTGTTCTTTACACAGTTGGTGAATATCCAGTTTCTAAGCTTTTCCCTCTCTTTAGCCCAAATGTCCGCATATCCGATTAAGTTTGCTAGTTTTCCTATTTTATCCAGTGCTATCCACATCATAATTTTAGAGTGAGTATAGTGTTGAGGACTCCCTCTATCCTCCCAAATACCAGAATCTTTTAAGCTCCAATTCTCTACTATCCAATCCCCAATGTACTTCACTTTACTAAAAACGTCTTTCAGAAACACTTGATCATTAGTCAACTTTACATATTTATAAAGAGCCGAAATGAAAAATCCTTCAATATCTAATTGAATCTGAGAAGAAGCCCCGTTTCCTATTCTTACTGGTTTAGAATTCTTGTATCCGGATAGCCATCGTAATTCCCTTTCAGGGGGAGGAATTGTACCTTCTATCGTATATAGAGGATAGTAAAATGGCTTTGACGAGAAATTTATGAGCGAAAGTAAGAAGTTTATTATTCTCCTAGCTTCTACAATGAATCCAGCTTCTAGCAAGGCTTCAGCTATGATCGAAGAATCTCTTATCCATGCAAATCTATAATCCCAATTTCTCTTTCCACCTTCAACTTCTGGTAAAGAAGTTGTAGGAGCTGCAATTACTCCACCAGAAGGCGCATAAATAGAGCCTAGCATTGTATATATGGATGTCTTATAAAGGTCATTAAATGATGCAGCGTCTTTCACATCAGTACTTTTCCAATAGTTTACCGTATTTTCAAACGATCTTTCATACATAGCATTTAACGTTGAACCCCTTTCACTGAAAACGCCGTGTTTAACGTCAGAGGCATAGTTGGCTATTAAATATCCTTTTCCAGTACTAAAATTCCAAACGTAATTTCCGGATCTTTTGACCTCGCCCGAAAAGTCGTAAAGAAACGCTATACAATCTCTTCCTCTTGGATTTACAAATTTACTACCATCGATTATGGGCTTGTATAAAGAATAATAGAATCTAGGTCTGAACACTACCTTAAAAGGAATTTCCGATTCAACCTTTCTTATAATTACTGTTTCACCCAATGGTATGAGATCAGTAATACTTATTTCGCCTTGTTTAGTACGTATGGCAGTCATTAATACTAATGGATAAACATATTCTTGTTTAACGGCTATTATTTCTTGTCCTTCTGGTAATATGGAAAACTCCCCTCCATCTTCATCTAACAACCTAGTGAACACTGACGGGGAGTCGAATTTAGGAACTGGAAACCAAACAATTGAAGATAAATCAATTAGGGCTGATGTTATCTGATTTGAGATGAATCCAAGTGTTTTCATAAATATCAAGAAAGGTCAAACAACTATATAAGTCATTAGCCAAATAAGGCAAATAGATCATAATCATTATTTAAGATATAAGTAGATAAGAAATATTATGATTAAAGATGTACTGTCTTGACGATAGGAAAAGGATACCAGCTAATGTTGTATGCTCATCATATAATTTCAAAATAAGGGCTATAATTAATGGAAAACCTTATATGGCTAGTTATGAGGAGTTGTGGAACTTCCCATTAGACGGCTTAAATAGCATTCACTTATTCGAGAATATGGATTACGCGTTGAGAAATGATCCGTTTCTCTCAGCTACTAGTTCTATAGCAATATTCGTTTCCGAAAAGGAGGACATCGAAGGCTTTGTGGAACTAATATTATCGAAAACACTTTTTGAAATAAGATCTATTATTTTAGCAGAAAACCCAATTTCAAAATATGGAGATAGTGAAGTAACGTTGTCTTCAAGTTCACTCTACTATAGTGTAAGTTATAGGAACGATAGGCTGATGATCAAGGCTAAGGATAGAGAGGGATATTATGAGATAATCATGAAATTGCACAATTTTACCTTTGTAAGCGATTACAGGGAATTGTTGAGAAGTGTGGAGAAGGTGGGGAAAAGCACAAGAGTCGTCATTTGAAAGTTTTTTAACTATCATGACAATATATTACATATGAAAGTGCTTGATGTTGCAAATCCTGTTGTAATAACTGTTTTCCCAGAGTCCTCCTTAAAGGAGGCAATTGATATACTTTCCAATAATCCAACAGGTAGAATTGTTGTTTTAAAGGAGGAAAAGCCTATTGGAATGGTTTCTACTAGGGATGTTGTTGCATCTTTCAGCGAATACGGGACTAATATATACGATTTAAAGGTTAAGGATATAATGAGCAAGGATTTAATTACTGTCTCGCCCAATGATGACGTCAATCATGTAGTTAGAATAATGTTAATGAACAATATTGGAGGGATTCCAGTAGTTGATAATAACGCTATTGTGGGTATTTTTACTGAAAGAGAGGTCTTAAAACTAGTAGCGTCCTCGATGTTCTCTGGATTAGTTGATTCCGTGATGTCAAGTAACATAGTATCCATAGGTGAGGAAAACACAATATTAGAAGCTGCCAAACTAATGGCCATGAATAACGTGAGGAGATTACCAGTATTTAGCAAGGATAACAAACTAATTGGTATAATTACTGCAGCTGATATAGTTAAATATCTAGCTAAGAATAAAAATATAGGAAAAGTCCTAGATGCTGGTACTAAAAACCCAATAACTATTAGCAGATATTACAGTATATTAAATGCGGCTAAATTGATGATAGAAAAGAGAATAGGCACATTACCAGTTATGGAAAATCAAAAATTAGTTGGAATAGTTACTGAAAGAGACCTTATGTATGCGTACATTAACATAGTATAAAAACTTTTTTAATCATTTATTTTTGGCCTCCATTATTAGCTAACTTTTCCGTATCTGTCCTTCTCCAAGGCTCTGCATTTTCCTTAAACTCTATTCTCTTCTCTATTTGTGATAAGTATTTAGCAATCTTTTCAGCATACTCGTAATCATAAACCCTATTTATGGCAATTCTCTGAGCCTCTGGACTACCTGCTCCGTGAACTGACTCAATGAGGAACGCTACACTAAACCCTATATTCTCCAATAATCTTACCATTCTTAGCCTATCTTCCGTACTGTAGTCCATCATACCTTGTAGGTACTTCTCAATGTATGGTTTAAGTTTAGGGTTCTTTAGGTCCCACTCACTAGGAGCAGTGCCTATTATACCTCCTGCGATATCGGTTGAAAACTTAGTAATCTCGTAAGGAAATCTCGTAACTAATTGCTTAGTAACGTTTGCAAACATGGGATTCACCCACCAGCACCCATCCTCACATAACTTAACTGCATCTAGACTGGCAGCAATACCACTTCCATACATGTTCTCATTCAACAAAACCATTTCATTCAGCTTATTCTGAATATGTGGAGCTTTTTCAACTCCAATTTGTTTAGCTAAATTATATGCTGCGCCAATTATCACATCCCCTAATCCAGATTTACAACCTCCATAGCCTTGCCTATGATAGGAGCTGAAAATTTCAACTAGGATTCCGCTCATCTGCCAATCCCCTAACATAAACACTCTTTCCATTGGAACGAAGACGTTATCAAATATTACCAAGCCCTCATGATTAGTGCGATAGGGCAATCCATCTATCTCCCCTTCTTCTAACCTTCTCCCATCATTAACTTGTCTTCCTATTATAACCTTAATACCCTCAGTATCCAAGGGGATGGAAAAGGCTACCGCAAAATCCTTATCTTTTTCACTCATTGCTCTAGTTGGCATTACAATAATTTCTTCAGATGCTGCTATTCCGGTTATATTGGCCTTAGCACCTGAGACATAAATACCATCTTTAGTAGCTTGAGTTACTCTTAAGTAGGCATGAGGTTGTTCATTAGGTCTTAACGTTCTTACACCTTTAACATCAGTCATGGCTCCAGCTAATGCTATATCATTCTTTTGAACGTATTTCAGATATTCAACAAATCTCTCATAATACTCCTTTTTACCCCTTTCCGCCATAAGTCTGGAGGTGACGTATATTGTATTTAGTGCGTCCCAACCTACGCATCTTTGGAAACAAGCTCCCGTTTTGTGACTAATCTTTCTCAGAAGTTTAACCTTGGCTGACAAATCTTCTGGAGATCTATGGATATGGGTGAATCTATTTACCTCTTCATTAATGAAGGAACTCCATGCTCTACCTAAAGATTTACTATCCTCCTCATGGGCTGCATCATAAGTTGCTTTAAATGCAAGTACTGAAGGCTTTAAGAAAGGATGCTCTGTTACATCCTTTACTTCCTTCCCCATAACGTAAATTTCAACCTTATTTCTATGCCTAATTGCATTAACGTACTCTTCCCCAGTTCTTAGAACCATATTATATAATAGTAGAGTTGGTTTATAAAGTTATATATATACCAATAAAGATAATTGTAAAAACTTTATGACTAGTACTTTTAAAATTCAAACCAACATACTTAAAAAGACAGAATACATTATTCTCTAGTGGATGAGGAACTTTATACTTTAATTGAATTCTTAAAGAAACCCTCTATATCTGCAACTGGAGAAGGAATAGAAGAAACGGCGAACTATCTCAAGGAAACCATCGAGAAGTTATTGGGCGTAAAGGCAAATATTGAGAAGACTAAGGGTCATCCGGTAGTGTATGCTGAAATTAACGTTAATGCTAAAAAAACGCTACTTGTTTATAACCATTATGACGTTCAACCAGTGGATCCAATAAGCGAGTGGAAAAGAGCACCCTTTTCAGCAACAATTGAAAATGACAGAATCTACGCCAGGGGAGCCTCGGACAATAAAGGAACTTTAATGGCAAGGCTATTTGCTATTAAGCACTTAATAGATAAGCACGAATTGAATGTTAACGTGAAATTACTTTACGAGGGAGAGGAGGAAATTGGCAGTGTAAATTTGGAAGACTATATCGAAAAGAACGCTAATAAACTAAAGGCAGATTCAGTGATAATGGAGGGTGCTGGCTTAGACCCTAAAGGAAGACCACAAATAGTGCTAGGAGTAAAAGGATTATTATATGTTGAACTAGTGCTTGACTATGGAACTAAAGATCTACACTCTTCAAATGCGCCCTTAGTTAGAAATCCATGCATAGACCTATCTAAGGTAATATCTACATTGGTAGATATGGAAGGAAGAGTGCTGATTGAGGGGTTTTATAATGATGTAAGAGAATTAACGGAAGAAGAAAGAGAGTTAATAAAGAAATATGATATCGATGTAGAGGAACTAAGGAAAGCGTTAGGGTTTAAAGAATTAAGGTATTCTGATAGGGAAAAGATTGCTGAAGCATTACTAACTTACCCAACTTGTAATGTTGATGGATTCGAATGTGGATATACTGGAAAGGGCAGTAAAACAATCGTACCGCATAGAGCATTTGCGAAATTGGATTTTAGGCTAGTCCCTAATCAAGATCCTTACAAGATTTTCGAGCTGTTGAAGAAACACCTCCAAAAGGTTGGCTTTAATGGGGAAATAATTACTCATGGCTTCGAATATCCTGTTAGGACATCAGTTAACTCTCCAGTAGTCAAGGCAATGATAGAATCCGCTAGAAGAGTATATGGCACTGAACCACAAGTTATTCCTAATTCTGCTGGTACGCAACCCATGGGGCTTTTTGTTTATAAGTTGGGGATAAGGGATGCAGTCAGTGCAATAGGTGCTGGAGGGTATTACTCGAATGCGCATGCGCCTAATGAAAATATTAGGATAGATGACTACTATAAAGCTATAAAACATACCGAGGAATTTCTAAAATTATATTCGACACTATAATATATAATCTTAATAAATAAGAAAGTAAAAAGTTCCATGTGGAGCTTCCAGGTTATGATTACATCGTAGTGTATAAGGATATTCATTTTGGGAGACCACATATAGCTGGAACTTTAATCAGGCCGGAAAGTGTACTATACGAACTTGCAAAAGATAAAACATTTGACGAAGTTTCAAAAGCGTTTTACAATCAAATAAACTTCAAACAAATAAAGGAGTGTATAAGATACGCTATTGATGTGATGAAAATATTAAAATATTATAAGAAAGTAAAGCCGAAAGTCCCAAGACGGTTGAAGAGAAAATTAGGACCTACTAGCTACCCTTTCATAGATAAGGAAAATGAAAATAATAAATATGATCCTACAATAAAAAACTCTAATGTGAAAGTAGTAGATGTTCTAAACAAACTATATGAAGGAAAGGAAATTTCACAAGTGGCTGAGGAGCTAAGTATACCCAAAGAGGCCGTAATTGAGTCAATTCTCTACTCTGCTTCACTTATAGATGATTTTCACCTATCGTTATCTGAGTTCAAGGATCCTGCTTCAGTAGTAATTGAATCCTTTAACTATATTAGAAAGAAGTAGTAGAGACGGTAACTGAAGGATAGGCAGCTTTTATCTTTTCAACAGTTTTCTCGTCTGGAGTTATAATTTTATTTATCTTCATAGCGTAGACTGCTATATCTAAACTGTCCCAAATTTCCTTATCTTCAGCTGAAATATGGTAGATATTTGAACTCAGTTCACCTAACTGGGAAGGTTTACTTACATAGGCCATGTAAGACTCGTTAGAAGGTGGAATTTCTATCTTATTTACATCTATTAACTCAGCTCTTACTTTATCTCCAAATATTCTTTTCAGATTTTCCTTTTGAATTTCCATGTTCAACCTTTCCAATTCTGAAAGGGAGCTAAATTTCTTTGAGATAAACTGACTCACTAGCTTCTCCTCAACAAGTGATGTTATTTTCTTTCCTTCTTTTAAGGAGGAGTAA